>JANOBC010000242.1:0-7710 GCA_031411455.1 Limisphaerales bacterium | reverse complement strand
GACGAAGTCGGCGTTGGCGGGAACTTCCAGATCGTTCGTCTCGCACTTGATCATC
Source organism: Limisphaerales bacterium (assembly GCA_031411455.1). Classification (GTDB taxonomy): domain Bacteria; phylum Verrucomicrobiota; class Verrucomicrobiia; order Limisphaerales; family UBA11358; genus UBA11358. The sequence continues at coordinate 7,655 of JANOBC010000242.1, read as the reverse complement.
TCGACGGATTTTTTGCGGAGATAACCGGCGAGGAGAAATTCATCGAGTCCGTCCGGCATCGGCGCAGTCGCGGCGAAGGGAAACATCGGGTCGCCGCCGATGAAAATGGCGACGGGCATGCGCTCGCCCTTTTCGTAATAGCGACGGCCATGACGCGCGGCGACTTTCTGCAACTGCCAATGCATGCCGGTGGTTTTGTCGTCGTAAATCTGGATGCGATACATGCCGAGATTGCGCTCGCCCGTGTCCGGGTCGCGCGTGACGACGCACGGCAGCGTGATGAAACGTCCGCCGTCCAGCGGCCAGCATTTCAGGATGGGGAGGTTGAGGAGCGTGGGGAGCGCACGCGTCTCGCGTGCTGTTGTCGGCGTCGCGCCGACAACTCGTTCGTCAATTGAAGTGTTTCCGGCGAGGACGCCGGAAACCGCAGGCGAGACGCCCGCGCTCCCTAAAATATCCGGCGCAGCCGGCCACGGCTCTTTGCGCGATGGCGGCGCATCGTATTTATGAATGACATCCTTGCACGAACCACTCTTCACCGTCTTCGGCTTCGCATGACGCAAATCCAGCGCGAGCGAGAGCAGCTTGATGGCTTCCTTGAAACTCGTTGGCGGCTTGGCCTTCATCAGCGCGCCGAGTTCATTTGCGACTGCGTCCACGGACTCCGCGCCCATGCTCATGGCCATGCGCTTGTGCGAGCCGAGCGTGTTGATGGCCACGGGAAACGGCGAGACGACGCCATTGACGGTGGGCTTTTCAAACAGCAGCGCCTTGCCGCCGCCGGGCAATTTCATTTCGCGGTCGGCGATCTCGGTGATCTCGAGTTCGGTGGCGACGGGCTGGGAAATGCGTTTGAGTTCGCCCGCCTGGTCGAGGGCGTTGACAAAATCGCGAAAAGAATCAAAAGCCATGTGGCGAGGCTAAACGGAAACACGGAGAAGGAAAAGAAACGAAATAACCACAGAGTCACTGAGCCACAGAGGGGGCTTGCACCGCGCCAATTATATTCTTACCAAAACTTTTCTCTCTGCCTCTGTGTCTTTGTGGTGAAAATCAGCCGCCTTTGGCCTTCACGCGCTTCGAAAAACTTTCCGTGCGGATGACGGCGCGTTTGTGGAGGCCGCGCACGATGACTTCGTGGGCATCGCGGGCTTCGATCTGGAATTGGATTTTGCTGCCTTCGACGGAAATGACGCGCGCGGTGCAGTGAATGGTCTGGCCGACGGGCGTCGGCGCGAGATGTTTGATATCAATCTCCAGCCCAACGGAACGTTCGTCGGCGTCGAGGTGCGGTGTGAGTGTCTGCCGCGCGGTGCGTTCGAGAAACTGGATGATGTTCGGCGTGGAGATGACGGCGGGCATTCCGTCGCCGTGAAATTCTACGGCGTGTTTCATATCCGTGGGCACGTCGAGTTCGCCGACTTCACCGATTCTGGGGCGCGATTTCATTTTTAGGAATTTAACGCAAAGACGCGAAGGAGCAAAGTCGCGAGGGAACTTCTGAAAAGAAAAAGACGCAGAGATGGAAGGCTTTCGCGTCTTTGCATCTCTGCGCCTTTGCGTTGAAAACTTTTACTTCTTGATGAGGTCGGCGACGAGCGACTTCTCTTCCTTCAATTCATTTTCCGTCGCGGCGATTTTCGCTTTGCTGAATTCATTGAGCGGCACGCCCTGGACGATTTCAAAATCTTTGCCGTTGCTGCGAATCGGATAGCTGAAGATCAAACCCTTTTCGATGCCGTAGCTGCCGTCGGAATGCACGGCCACGCTGAACCAGTCGCCGGGCGCGGTGGGCGTGACGAGCTTGCGGACGGTGTCCACGGCGGCGTTAGCGGCGCTCGCCGCGCTGCTCAAACCGCGCGCCTTGATGATGGCGGCGCCGCGCTGCTGCACGGTGCTGATGAAATCTTTTTCCAACCATTCGCGGTGGCTGATGACTTCCGGCACGAGGCGACCGTTGATCTTGGTGTTGTAAAAATCAGGATACATCGTGGCGCTGTGATTGCCCCAGATGGCGAGGTTGGTGACGGCGGTGGTGTCCACGCTGGCCTTCTTGGCGAGCTGCGACTTGGCGCGATTTTCATCCAGCGCGGTCATGGCGAAGAAGCGTTCCTTCGGAATTCCCGGGGCGTTGTTCGCGGCGATGAGCGCGTTGGTGTTGCACGGATTGCCCACGACGAGCACGCGCACATCCGCAGCGGCGTTCTTCGCAATGGCATTTCCTTGGCCGGTAAAAATTTTCCCGTTAGCGGACAACAAATCTTTGCGCTCCATGCCGGGGCCGCGCGGTTGAGCACCCACGAGCAACGCCCAGTTCACGCCTTTGAAAGCTTCATCGGGATTCGAGGTGGGAACCAAACCTTTCACGAGCGGAAACGCACAGTCGTCGATTTCCATGCAGACGCCGTGCAACGCGGCCATGGCTTTTTCGTCAGCGCGTTCCAGCATTTGAATGATGACCGGTTGATCCGGCCCGAACGCCGCGCCGGAGGCGATGCGGAACAGGAGTGAATATCCAATTTGGCCGGCGGCGCCGGTGACAGCGATGCGAATGGGAGCTTTAGTCATAAAAGTTTGAAGCGACATTATGATTATGCAGGCGTTTTGAAGCAAGTTTTCCGCAGCGCAAAAAATTGTCTTGGAATAAATTTTTTTTGCCGTAAAAAAGAACCGTTCTTTGAAACGGTGGAAGCAATTCCGCCAAACATCGCAGTCAAATGTCTGGGAACCCGGTGTGAATCCGGGACGGTTGCGCCACTGTAACGGCTACAATTCCCAATGCCACTGTTCGCAAGAGCGGGAAGGCGGGAAAAGGTCTGAAGCCAGAGTCAGGATACCGGTTTGACTGCGCTCGTCCGCCTCGAACGTTTCGAGGCACTTCTCCGCAAAGAGAAGGATGGAGCCAGCCGCTTGAACCATTTTCAAGCGGACTCGTTGAATGCCTTCATTCCCCGTTTTGCCGGAGTCGAAGGCATTTTTGCTTTTCGTCCTCGTTCTCGTCCTCGTCCTCGCTTCCATCCGGCGAGTTTCGAGGACGAGGACGAGGACGAAGACGACGATGAATTCTTCTCCGCGCTGGTCTTCCAACAGTAAAACTGTCTGCGTGAATTATTTTTCGCGCGGACAAAATTGAAAGATCAGCACACATGAAAATCCGTTCACTGGCGTTGGCCAGCCTGTTCATCCTACCCATAATCGTACACGCCCAGTTCGCCGACAGCATTGCCGCCTACACGCCCGGCGACGGCGTAAGCGCCAGTTACACCAACGCCAGCCGCGCGCTTGGTGCGCCGACCACCTTCATTGGCTACCAAAATTCCGACCCGTTCAACTCGCCGTATGCCAGCAGCCAGCTTGTGTCCGTCGGGACGGGCGGCTCGCTCACCTTGCAGTTCAGCACGCCGATTGGGAACGATAGCGCCAATCCGTTCGGCCTCGACTTCATCATCTTCGGCAATTCTGGTTTCGCCATCACGAATGGAAATTATTCCGGCGGCGGCATCACCGACGGCTCGCTCTACGGCGCGAATCCCGGCGCGACCCGCGTCTCCGTCAGCGCCGATGGCGTGAATTTCTACACGCTCAACCCCGCGCTCGCGCCGACGGTGGATCAATATTTTCCCGCCGACAGCGCGGGAGATTTTTTGCGCCCCGTCAATCCCGCCCTCACCGCTGCAAATTTTTCCGGCCTCGACCTCACCGGCATCCGATCCCTCTACAGCGGCTCCGGCGGCGGCGCGGGCTACAACCTCGCGTGGGCGCAGGACACGAACGGTAATTTCGTCAGCCTGCCCATCGCAAGCTACGTCCGCATCCAGGTTTTGAGCGGCAAATCCGAAGTGGACGCCGTCGCCAAAGTGCGTGGCAGCGCAAACATCGTCGCCGATAATTTCGTCAACAATCCACTCGCAAACGGTTGGAAAATTTTTGGTAACACCAATCTCTTTCACTGGAATCCGACGAATCAAAACGTCGAAGTCACTTGGGATTCCACCAACGCCAACAGCTACCTCGCCCGTCCACTCGGCACGGTGCTGACGCGTGATGATGCGTTTAGCGTGTCGTTTGATTTGCAGTTGAACGACGCCGTCGCCTTCAACTACGGTCAGCAGCTCGCCGTCGGATTGCTTAACTGGGCGCAGGCCACGAATGCCAGTTTCTCCCGCAGCGGCGGCACGGCGCCGAATCTTTTCGAGTTCGATTATTTTCCTGATACCGGTTTCGGCGATTCGATTGACGCCACGTTGATTGATACGAACACCGGTTTCACCTATTTCTATTTTGCCTACGACAACCGGACACTTGCGCCCGGCCTGACGTATCAAATCACCTTAAGCCACGCGGCCGGCACGACCAATCTCACCGGCGAAATCCGCACCAACGGCGTCCTGTTCACCACGTTGCCGTTCACCTACGCCGGGCCGATCACCGACTTCCGTTTAGACACGCTCGCCATCAGCAGTTATGCCGACGATGGTTTTGGCGACTCCATCCTCGCGCACGGCACGGTGAAAAATTTCATCGTCACACTCCCGCCGTCGCCCATTCAAAATCTCACCGGCCGGTTTTTCGGCGGCCAATGGCAGGCGCAATTCTTGAGCCGCAGCAACTGGCTCTACACCCTCGAACGCTCGGCCGATTTGAAAAACTGGAGCGCCGCCGCGCCAGCAGTTTCCGGCAACGGCACGAACGTCATCACCACGGACGCCGCGCCGCCCGCCGACAAATCCTTTTATCGCCTCCACGCCGAGCGGCCATGAGCCAGAAGTTTTTCAATCCCGCAGCCTGCCCCTTGTGCGGCGGTGCGAACGAGTGCCAGCTCTGTTCGCCCGCCGCCTTCAAGGGCCGTTGCTGGTGCGCGGATGAAGAAATTTCCAGCGAACTCCTCGCGCGCGTGCCGGAAAATTTCCGCAACCGCGCCTGCATCTGTTGTGCGTGTGTGAAAAAATTTCAGTCGGAAAAATTTTCCCTCACGCCTCACGCCCCGCGACGGGCGCCAGCCTTCACCCTGATTGAACTACTCGTCGTCATCGCCATCATCGCCATTTTGTCCGCGATGCTTTTACCCGCTCTGGGTAAGGCGAAATCCACGGCGAAACGCGCCGACTGCCAAAACAATCTCCGCCAGCTTGGCCTCGGCATGATTTTGTATTGGGACGACAACGCCGGAAAATGTTTCAAGCTGTCCGACGGCAGCACCAACAGCGGCACGATCTGGTGGTTCGGTTGGCTGGACAACAGCCAGCCTGAAGGCCAAAGGCCGTTCAATCTGTCCGCCGGAAAATTGTTTCCGTATCTCAACGGCAGCGACGTGCGGCTCTGCCCCTCGCTCGAAGCGTTCGGCCCGCAATTCAAATTGAAAGCCACGAATGTTGTCTGTAGCTACGGCTACAACCAAAAACTTTCGCCTGGCGGCGCAGCAATGAATTCTGCGCAGATTCACAGCCCCTCCGAATCCGCCCTCTTTGCCGACGCCGCACAGGCGAATGACTTTCAAGCCCCCGCCTCACGCAGCAACCCGATGCTGGAGGAATGGTATTACCTCGACGCCACCACGAATTTTTCCAGCGCGAACTACTATGCGCACGGTCATTTCCGCCACGCCGAACGCGCCAACGTGACTTTCGCCGACGGCCACGTGGCTCCTGAAAAAATGCTGGCTGGCTCGCGCGACCGTCGCCTGCCGTCGCAAAACCTCGGCCAGTTGCGGACAGAAATTCTCACCTTGCCCTGACGGTTTTACGGCCGCCGGGCTTTTTGACGGCGATTCATTTATTGGCAGAATTCCCGCGCGCTGCTAACGTCTGCGTTCATAATTTTTTGCAATGGACTACAAAGACACCTTGAATCTGCCGCGCACGGACTTCGCCATGAAGGCCGACCTCGTCACGCGCGAACCCGAGCGTCTGAAAAAATGGCAGGCCGCCAAGCTCTACGAGAAAATTCAAGAAGCGCGCAAGGACGCCGAGAAATTTGTCCTGCACGACGGACCGCCGTTCGCCAATGGCGACGTCCACATCGGCACCGCGCTTAACAAGATTCTCAAGGACATCATCATCAAGTATCAGACCCTGCGCGGCAAAAGCGCGCCCTACATTCCGGGCTGGGATTGCCACGGTCTGCCGATCGAATTCAAAGTCTCGCAAGAGATGCGCAAGGCCGGCAACACGGACGCCGATGCCGCCACTATCCGCAAAGCCTGCGAAGCTTACGCCCGCAAATACATTGATCTTCAGCGCGAACAGTTCAAACGCCTTGGCGTGCTCGGCGATTGGGAAAATCCCTATCTCACGCTGAACAAGGAATACGAGGCCGACGAACTGCGGATGTTCGCGGACATCGTCGCGAAAGGTTTTGTCTATCGCGGCAAGAAGCCGGTGTATTGGAGCATCCCGTGCCGCACCGCACTTGCTGAGGCCGAAGTCGAATACGCCGATCACGTCAGCCAGAGCGTGTTCGTGAAATTTCCCATCGTCGGCCAGCCGAACACCTTCATCGTCATCTGGACGACCACGCCGTGGACGTTGCCTGCGAACCTAGCGGTCGCTTACAATAAAGATTTCCAATACGTCAAAGCCACCGTTGGCGCAGAACATTTCATCGTGTTCCGTGGTTTGCTTCCCGCCGTCGCGGAAAAATGCGGCTGGGCGAATTACACCGAAGCGCCTTTCCCGACCGAACTGCTTACGACGATTCAATATCAACATCCGTTTTGCAATCGCACCGGCAAGGCCTTCGCCGCTGACTTTGTTACCGCTGATACCGGCACGGGTTTCGTTCACATCGCGCCCGGTCACGGTCTGGACGATTACAATCTCGGTCGCGCGAACGGTCTGCCGATTTACTCACCCGTCAACGACGACGGCGCGCTCGCTTACTCAAACGAACTGCCCGTCGAGCAGCAGATGCCCGCCGAAATGGTTGGCAAATCCATCCTCGAAAAACACGGCAAGAGCGATGCGAACGAAGCCGTCCTGCACGAACTCCGCATCCGCCACGCATTGTTGCATCAGGAAAATTATCATCACAGCTACCCGCATTGTTGGCGCAGCAAGACGCCCGTCATCTTCCGCGCGATGGATCAGTGGTTCATCAAGATTGATCATGTCGTTTCCGGCGTAGCGGCTGACGGCAGTCAGCCGCAAACTTCCGGGAATGTTACCGGCGTTCTACCGAACGCCGCTACCTTCCGCGAGCAGGCCGTGGCCGAGATTGACCGCGTGAACTGGATTCCCGACTGGGGCGTCAACCGCATCAAAGGCGCAGTGCAATCGCGACCCGACTGGTGCATCAGCCGCCAGCGCACGTGGGGCGTGCCGATTCCGGCGTTCTACGACGCGAAGGGCGAAGCGATCCTCGACGCGCAAATCGTCCGCAACGTCGCCGACCTCATCGAAAAGAGCGGCTCAAATATCTGGTTCGAGAAATCTGCCGCCGAACTCTGGGCGCTCGTGAAGCCGGTGAACTGGAATGGCGCAGAAGCCACCGCCAAATCCAGCGACACGCTCGACGTGTGGATTGATTCCGGCAGTTCGTCGCGCTCAGTGCTGATGCGGCGTGCCGAGCTGAATCACTCAACTATCAACTCTCAACCATCAACAGATTCCTGGCAGGCCGACATGTATCTCGAAGGCTCGGACCAGCACCGCGGCTGG
>JANOBC010000241.1:0-1600 GCA_031411455.1 Limisphaerales bacterium | reverse complement strand
CCACGGCAAGCCGACCATGGTCTCGATGTAGTTGCGCACGACGGTCGCTTCCGCGGACATCGGCGACATCAGGCGCAACTTCTTCAATTCCGATTCGGCCTTGGTCCTGGCTTCCTTGGGCATGTGGGCAGCCTTGACGCGTTTTTCCATCTCGTCAAGGTCGGCGCCCTCTTCCATATCGCCGAGTTCCTTCTGGATCGCCTTGACCTGTTCGTTCAGGTAGTACTCGCGCTGGCTCTTCTCCATCTGGCGCTTGACACGCCCGCGGATGCGGCGCTCGACCTGCAGGATGTCGAGTTCGGCCTCCATCAGCGACAACAAATGCTCGAGGCGTTTCTTGACCTCAAACATCTCCAGCACAGCCTGCTTCTGGTCAAGCTTCAACGGGAGATGCGCGGCAACCGTGTCGGCAAGCCGGCCCGGTTCATCTATGCCCGACAAGGAGGTCAGGATCTCCGGCGGAATTTTCTTGTTGAGCTTCACGTACTGGTCGAATTGCGTGAGCATCGCCCGGCGCATGGCTTCGACTTCGGTGGATTCGATTGCATCCGCCGGAATCGGCACAGCCTCCGCCACGTAGTGCGTTTTTTCATCCGTGACTGAGACCACGCGCGCGCGCTGCACGCCCTCGACCAACACCTTCACGGTGCCATCGGGCAGTTTCAGCATCTGCAGGATGTTGGCAATGCTGCCGATTTCGTAAAGGTCTTCGGGGGAAGGCTCATCCTTGGCGGCCGACTTCTGGGCCACCAACAGGATGCTCTTGCCCGATTCCATCGCCGTTTCCAGCGCCTTGATCGATTTCGGGCGCCCGACGAAGAGCGGAATAACCATGTGCGGGAAAACCACCACATCCCGCAGGGGAAGCAGCGGGTAGACGACGGCGTTTTCGGCAGGATCAGCGGGATAGGTCATTTTTCACCCAAAGTGGCATCAGTACGATCTAAGGTGGGGCAGTGTTCAGCTATTTCAACCAAACGACAACCCCTTGTAATACGTTGACTTCCTGCGAACGGATGCCTGTGGAAAATTGCGTGTACGCCGTTTCGTCAAGCAGAGCCCGCAACCTTCGGCTGATCTGAATACAGCAGTATCGGCTGCGTATCCCCTTTGATCATGCCTTCATCAACCACCACTTTCTCCACGTTGTTGAGCGAGGGCAAGTCGTACATGATGTCCAGCAGGACATGCTCGAGGATTGAGCGCAGGCCGCGCGCACCGGTCCGCCTGGCCAGCGCCTTCAGGGCAACCGCTTTCAGGGCCTCGGTACGCACCTCAAGTTCGACGCCTTCCATGCTGAACATGCGCTGGTACTGCTTGAGCAACGCATTTTTCGGTTCGGTCAGGATTTGGATCAGGGCTGCTTCGTCGAGTTCATCGAGCGTGGCCACAACCGGCAGCCTGCCGACAAATTCGGGGATTAATCCGTACTTAATCAGGTCTTCGGGCTCAACGCCGCGCAAAACCTCGCCGATGTCCTTGCGGTTATCCTTGCTTTTGACTTCCGCCCCGAAGCCAATGCCGCCCTTGTCGGATCGGGCACGAATGATCCGGTCGAGTCCGTCGAACGCACCGCCGCAAATGAACAGTATGTTTGTCG
>JANOBC010000240.1:0-9299 GCA_031411455.1 Limisphaerales bacterium | reverse complement strand
TGAAGAACGCGGCGAAGCTGCAATATCTCGTGGACAAAAAACCGAAGCGCGACGGGTTGGTGGTTCCAAAATCCGGTATCCCGCTCGTCGGCATTTCCGCGCTCAAGGAAAAACCAGTGGATAAAATTCTCGTCTTCAGCTTCGGTTACATGAAGGAAATCCAGGCGGAACTCGCCGCGTTCGGCTATCAGCCGGAACAATTTTATTCGCTGCTCGATGTGCTCGCGGGCAAAGCGGCTGCGTGAAAACTTCCGTCTCCACAGCGGTTTTGACTGGCGCGAGCGGCTTCATCGGCTCGGCGGTGCTGGCGGAATTGACGCGCCGCAACCTCCGCACGCTGGTTTTGCTGCGGCCGGAATCTGACCGCTGCCGCCTGCCAGAGCTTGCTGCGAAAAATGTTTTTACTTTTTCCAAGTTGGATGAGTCGGGGCTGGCGGAAAAATTACGAGCGCAGTCGCCGGATGTTTTTATCCACTGCGCGTGGCGTGGCGTTGGTGGACAGGAGCGCAACGCGGATTTTCAACTCGCGGAAAATGTTCCCTTCACGCTGGCCTCGGTGAACCTTGCCGTCGCAAGCGGTTGTCGGCAATGGGTCGGCCTCGGTTCACAGGCGGAATACGGCAACTTCAATCGCATCCTTGATGAAACCGCGCCGACGCAGCCGACGACGCTTTATGGCCAGGCGAAGCTTGCGGCGGGTAACGAAGCCCTAGCGTTGTGCGCAAAAAAAAATCTAATCGCCGCATGGCTGCGGGTTTTCTCGACTTATGGGCCGGGCGATCATCCGCACTGGATGATTCCGCATGTCATCCGCGAAATTCTCAATGGCCGTGCGCCGCAGGTCACGCAGTGCGAGCAGTTGTGGGATTACTTGTTCGTGACCGACGCGGCTCGCGCCATCGCGAGCGTGGCGGATGGAAAGACTTCCGGCGTGTTTAATCTTGGTTCGGGCGAAGCCCCGTCGCTGAAAAATATCTTGGAAATCATCCGGGCGGAAACCAATCCCGCCGTGCAGCCAAATTACGGTGCGGTTCCGTATCGGCCTGACCAAGTGATGCACTTGCAGGCGAACATCGCGAAACTGCACGCCGCGACCGGCTGGAAACCACAGGTGAATCTCGAAACCGGCTTGCGCGCGACGGTCGCGCACGAAAAGAAAATTTTTGAAACCGCCGCGAGTCTGGTAAAACAACATCCGCAGTGAGCACCGATACGAAACAATTCGCCGCCGCCATCCGCGCCCACATGGTGCAGATGGTGCATCGCGTAAACGCCTCGCATGTCGGCGGCGGCATGAGCATGGCGGATTTGCTGGCGGTGCTTTATGGCGAAGTCTTGAAGGTGGATCCGGCGGCGCCGCAATTTTCCGAGCGCGACCGTTTTATTTTGAGTAAGGGCCACACCTGCGCCGCGCTCTACGCCACGCTGGCGCTGAAAGGATTTTTCCCGGTCGAGGAATTGCAGCAGTTCGGTCAGGACGGTTCGCGCTTGATGACGCACATCAGCCACAAGGTCCCGGGCGTGGAATTTTCCACCGGTTCACTCGGACACGGACTTGGCTTCGCCTGTGGCAAGGCGCTGGCGGCAAAGCGGCAGCGCAAAAACTGGCGCGTGTTTACGATGTTGAGCGACGGCGAACTGGATGAAGGCTCGAACTGGGAGGCCATTTTATTCGCGCCACATCACCGCCTCGACAATCTTGTGGCCATCGTGGACTACAATAAAATTCAGAGCCTCGGCGACGTGAAAGATGTTTTAGACCTGCATCCGCTGGCCGATAAGTTCCGCGCCTTCAACTGGGCGGTGAAAGAAATTGATGGCCACGACCACGAGGCCATCCGTGCCGCACTGAAACAATTGCCATTTGAATCTGGTAAGCCGAGTTGCCTCATCGCCCATACGATCAAGGGTAAGGGCGTGGATTACATGGAGAATAAATTGCTTTGGCATTATCGCACGCCGAACGCGGAGCAGGTGGCTGACGCGCTGAAACAAATCGGAGGACCAAAGTGAGGACGGCCTTTATCAACGAGCTGATGGTGCAGGCACGGACGAATCAAAAAATTTTTCTCGTCGTCGGCGACCTGGGTTTTTCCGTGATCGAGCCGTTCGCCGAAGAATTTCCCGACCGCTATCTGAACGCGGGCGTTGCGGAACAGAACATGACTTCTGTCGCCGCCGGCCTCGCGTCGGAGGGCTATCATGTCTTCACTTATTCGATCGCCAATTTTCCAACGCTGCGCTGCTTCGAGCAAATTCGCAATGACATCTGCTATCACAATTTGCCCGTGACGGTGGTGGCTGTCGGTGGTGGTGTGGCTTATGGCAATCTCGGTTATTCGCATCACGCAGTGCAGGACATTGCGACGTTGCGCACGTTGCCAAATATGACCGTCTTTAGCCCCGCCGATCCGGATGAGGCGGCGGGTTGTCTGCGGCTGGCGTTGTCGCGTGGCAAACCATCGTATCTGCGCCTCGGCAAAGCGGGCGAAACCAAGTTGCACGCACCGGCCGATGACCTGACGCAAGGTCCGTTGCTCGTGCGCAACGGCAGAGCTCCGGTTGCCTTTGCCGTGACGGGTTCAGTTTTGAAACCGGCACTGGCAGCCGCAGAAATTCTTTCCCAGCAAGGTGTCGAAACGGCCGTTTATTCCTGCCCGGTGCTGGCGAATGAATTCGCCGAGAAATTTCAAACGCTCTGGCGGCATAAAAAAATTATTTCGGTGGAGGAACACGTATTTGCCGGCGGCTTCGGCAGTTTTTTGAAGGAAATTGCCCCCGCGAACGTTGAGATTCAAATCCGTGCGATTCCTGAAAAAAACGCGGCACTTGTGGGCGGGCAGGATTTTTTACGAAAAGCGGCGGGGTTGGACGCTGATTCGCTCGCGCAGGCCGCGCGGGAATTTTCCAAAAAGTAACCGGGCAATTATTTTTTTTCGTTCTTCAATTCCTGTTTCACTTGCAGTTCTGCAATGAGGGTTTTGTCTTTGCCGCGCTGCTTGTAAGTCAACACCCCCCACGCATTCCCCAGCACGCTCGCCGGACTCGCCAGCAGATGCCAGAGCCAACGCCCATCGCCATCGCGCATAATGCCGCGCAGCGTATGCCAGAGCGGGCCGAAAATCGTCACGCAATAAACCGCCGCCAACCAAAGCGGCACCGGCGGCTTTTCTTTCATCCAGTTCACCGGCATCTCTTCCTGCACGCGCAAAAAGTGAACCGTGGCACGACGTCGTTTCTGAACAAATTTCCAAAGCGTCTGGATGTAGTAATGATGGACGCCACGTCCGCGCAGCCGCAGCCATTCGCGCTTGCCGTTCTTCATCAGGAACAGTGCGACGTGCGTGTCCTGAAACTTTTCGTTTGCCGACACGGACTGCAAATCGGCGCGGCGATAAAAAAATCCGTTCGCACCAAGCGGATAAGAATACGTTCCATCCGGCAGCACCCAGCGTTCAATCTCGCCGTCGCGCGAAACGAGCTTTGGATTGGCGCTCATCAACCAGCAAATCGGATCGCTGATGTGCAGCCGCGCGGTGAGGTAGGCGCAGAACGAACTCATCTTGGCCGACGGCAAATAGTAGGCCTCCAGACCGAGCGCCTGCTGGTTTTTCGCCAGCGCCTCAACGGCCAGCGCAAAATAATCTTCGTGCGTCACCTCATTGTCCGCGTCGAGGAAGGCGATAATCTCGCCGGTGGCGTGGCGTAGCGCAAGACGCTTGCCCTCCTCCATGTTCTTACCGTTGTCGTCCAGAACGGTTGCCCCAAACTTTTTGGCGATCTCCCGTGTGCGGTCAGTAGAATGAGCGTCGGCTAAAATGATTTCAATTTTTTCGCGTGGATACGTCTGCCGCGCGATGGATGACAGACAGTTTTCCAAGATCGCCTCCGCGTTCAGCGTGGGCATGATGACGCTGACGCGCGGGAAATTTTTGGAATCAAGCGACATGAAATCAGACTTTCAAATTGTCGAGCGTGAAGGCCGGCGCAGTGCGGAGACGATCATCGGCGGTGACGCGGTTGCGGATGTAGATAATGTTGCCTAAATCGTCTTTGCCCAGCGCCCGAAGTTTCCGGGTAAAAGGCTCGTAGGTGAACGGCGAAAATCCATTACTGCGGATGCGCTCATGTAGCGCCGACTCGTCGTAACCATAGCGATTACCGGAGTTATTGCGTTCGATGATGACCGCTTGCAATGCCGGATTTTTTAAGGTGTTTTCCGCACCACCAAAAACTTCCGTCTCGAAACCTTCCACGTCCACCTTTAACAGCGTGGCAGGATTCGCGGCGAATTCATGATCAAGCGTCGTCATTGGCACGGTCACGGAATTTTCATTCTCCGACGCTGCGGCGACGTGGTTTTCTGTGCCGAGGCCGGAACTGAATTGCACGCTGCCCACGCTCCGCCCCACGACGGCGTTCACTGGGCGCGCGCGGTCAGTGAGATTATTCAGCCGCACGTTGCGAGACAGCATTTCAAAAGTTTCCGCGCTCGGTTCAAAAGAAATTGTTTTTGCCCCCACCACTCCGGCTGCCAGCACCGTGAACGCGCCAACATTCGCACCGACATCCGCAAACATCTCGCCCGGTCGCAGGAAGTGCATCACGAACGCCATGTCATCAAACTCACACAGCCGGGGTGCGATGAAGTGCGCCGCGCCTTTCATATGCGGTGAAACCATGAGCCGGGTGCGGTTGGGAAATTCCACACAGACATCGCCGGGCGTGAGACGCGCCGCGATTTGGATAAAACCATACTCCGCCACCGCGCGAAATTTTCGGTCGCGATTCACGGGATGATTCGCCACGAACTTTAGCGCCGATGCAATTTTGACAAAGGGATTCATTGAACCGCGCCAAGTTGCGGCAAGCACGTCGCGCTGACAACTGGAAACTATGTTCACCGCCAAAAAAGTTGGCAACCGCTACCGCCGCCGACTAGACTGCGCGTTCACAAAATGAATAAAATTTTCATCACCGGTGTCGCCGGTTTTATCGGCAGCACGCTCGCCGACCGGCTGCTGGCCGCCGGAAAAACCGTGGTCGGCTGGGATAATTTTTCCACCGGCCAGCGGAAGTTTCTCGAGGGCGCGCTGAAACATTCCAATTTCAAGCTGGTTGAAGGCGACAATCTGGATTTGCCGGCGCTTACCAGAGCGATGGCTGGCTGCGATACCGTGTTTCATCTCGCGGCGAATGCCGACGTGCGCTTCGGCCTGGAACATCCGTCCAAAGATTTGCAGCAAAACACGGTCGCCACATTCAACATTCTCGAAGCCATGCGCGCCAATGAAATCAAGCGCATCGCCTTCTCCTCGACGGGAAGTGTTTATGGCGAATCGGCCGTGATTCCCACGCCGGAAGATGCGCCATTTCCGATTCAGACTTCGCTCTACGCCGCGTCAAAAATTTCCGGTGAGGGTATGATTTCCTCCTACTGCGAAGGTTTCAAATTCGAAGGCTACATTTTCCGTTTCGTCTCCATTCTTGGCGAGCGCTACACGCACGGCCACATTTTTGATTTCTACAAACAACTCCTCGAACATCCCGACCGCCTGAAAATCCTCGGCGACGGCTTGCAGCGGAAAAGTTATTTGTATGTGCAAGATTGCATCAGCGCCATGTTGCATGTCATCGGCCAAGGCACGGCGCAGAAGGCAAAGCACGGCGTGGAAATCTACAACCTCGGCAACGACGAATATGTTCAGGTGAACGACTCGGTCGGTTACATCTGCGGCGCACTTGGTTTGAAACCCAAGCTCGAATACTCCGGCGGCAACAAAGGCTGGGTCGGCGACAACCCGTTCATTTTCCTCGCCACTAAAAAAATCCAAAGCACCGGCTGGAAAACGTCGCTGACGATTGAGCAAGGCATCGGTCGCACGCTCCAATGGTTGCAGGCAAACCAGTGGGTTTACGAAAACCGGAAATGAAAATCGTCCTGACCGGCAGCAGCAGCGGCATCGGCAAATTTCTTGCCGACACGCTCGCCGCGCGCGGTCATGAAGTCTGCCGCCTCGCCCGTTCGCCGCAGGATGGATTTAGTTTTCAATGCGACGTTGGCGACTGGAGCGCGGTGGAAAGTTGCGCTCAAAAAATTTCTGCGAAGTGGAACAACGTGGACGCCCTCATCTGCTGCGCGGGAATTCAGGAACCAATCGGCCCCGCGATGGAAATTGATCCGCTCGCGTGGCGTAAAAATCTTGCGGTGAATCTGGACGGAACTTTCTTCGCCATCCGCGCGTTTTTCCCTCTATTAAAAAAATCGCCGCGCGGAAAGGTGATCTGTTTTTCCGGCGGCGGCTCCACGAGTCCGCGCCCGAACTTTGCGGCTTACGGTGTGGCGAAAACCGGCGTTGTCCGCCTCGTCGAAATGCTCGCGTCCGAATGGCAGGGCGAAAAACTCGACATCAACGCCATCGCACCTGGCGCGATTTTTACCAAGATGACCGAGGAAGTTTTGGCGCGTGGCGAGAAACTCGCCGGCTCAAAAGAATTTGAATCCGCCGCCAAGTTGCAGCGCGATAATTCCGCGAAGCTGGAAAAAGTTCTCGGCCTCGTGGAAACATTGCTTTCAAAACAAAGCGATGGCATCAGCGGCAAGCTCATCAGCGCGCCGTGGGATCCGTGGCAAAATTTGCCCGCGTTGCGCGAGGATTTGATGAAGTCGGATATTTACACGCTGCGCCGTATCGTCCCGGAAGATCGCGGCAAGAAGTGGGACGTGAAATAAATCATTCTCGTCCTCATCCTCATCGTCATCCTCAATTTAATTTGAGCATGACGATGAGGATGAGGATGAGGCAAAAATAATTATGAACTACGCCATCATCGGCTGCGGTCTCATCGGAAAAAAGCGAGTCACGGCCATGCCCGCTGGCTCGCAGCTCATCGTCGCGTGCGATCCAAACCTGCCGCGCGCCGAGGAACTCGTGAAACTCGCCAAGTCTGGCCGCGCCTGCGCCGATTTCAACGACGCTGTCGCCGATCCAAAAGTCGAAGTTGTTTTCATCGCCACGCTCAACTCCATGCTCGCGCCCATCGCGCTGGCGGCGGTCAAGGCGGGCAAGCACGTTTTGGTTGAAAAACCGGCGGCCATCTTCACCAAGGAATTGGACGAACTGGAAGCCGCTGCGAAGAAAACCGGCGCACTCGTTCGCGTGGGCTACAACCATCGCTATCATCCGGCGGCGCTCAAGGCGGTGGAACTTTTCCGCAGCGGCGCACTTGGGCCGATGATGTTTCTGCGCGGACGCTACGGCCACGGCGGACGCATCGGCTACGAGAAAGAATGGCGCGCGGACGCAAAAATTTCCGGCGGCGGCTAGTTGATTGACCAAGGCGTCCATCTGATTGACCTCGCGGGAATTTTCCTCGGCGACTTCACCACGGTGGAAGGCCACGCCACGACTTATTTTTGGAAGATGCCGGTGGATGACAATGCGTTTCTCTCGCTCCGCAACGCCGCTGGCAACACCGCGTGGCTGCACGTCAGTTGCAGTGAATGGAAAAATTTATTCTCGCTGGAAATCTACGGACGCGACGCCAAGCTGCATTGGGAAGGACTCGGCGGCAGCTACGGTCTGGAGAAATTGACCTACTACAAAATGCTCCCGCAGATGGGTCCGCCGGAGACGACGATCTGGGAATTCCCGCGCGGCGACGAGTCGTGGAAAATCGAGATGGCGGAATTCTTCGAGGACATCCGCTTGAAACGTTGTCCGGTTCCGGGGTTAAGAGAGGCGAAGGCAGCATTGAGTGTCGTGGAACAGATTTATCAAAGCGGAAAGCGGAAAGCGGAAAGCGGAAACTGAATCGCCCCGCCACACCAAAAATGAAAACGGAACTGGAAGAGCGGACGAAGAAGTTTGCCGTGCAAGTGGTGAAAACGGTTGCGGCTTTTTCAAAAAATTCCGAGGGGCAGATCATTGGCCGGCAGTTGTTGCGGGCAGGAACATCCATCGGTGCAAATTATCGCGAGGCCAACCGTGCGGAATCCAAGAACGATTTTATCCATAAGATTGGCGTGGCTGAAAAAGAAGCGGCGGAGACGGTTTATTGGTTGGAGATTTGCCGTGACACGGGAATTGGCTCGGAAAAACAGATTGCCGAACTGTTGGATGAATCTGGCCAGTTGCTGGCGATTCTGATTACCATTGGCCGCAAGGCAAAGACCAAGTCATGAAATTCTCAACCAACCTACGCGGGGAAAGTTTCCGCTTTCCGCTTTCCGCTTTCCGCTTTTGCTTATGATTATTGCAAGATCTCCACTACGTATTTCCCTCGGCGGCGGCGGCACTGACCTGCCGTCGTATTACGAGAAGCACGGCGGCTTCCTTATCGCCGGCGCGATTGACCGCTACGTTTATATCACGCTGCACGAAAATTTCACGCCCGACCTCATCGTCAAGTATTCCAAGCTCGAACGCGTGGACGACGCCAGCAAGCTGGAGCATCCCATCATCCGCGAGGCGTTCGGCCTGCTCGGCATGGACGGACGCGGCCTCGAACTCACTTCAATGGCGGACATTCCCTCCGGCACGGGACTCGGTTCGTCCGGCAGTTTTACAACTGCGCTGTTGAAAGCTTTGCACGCCCAGAAGAAAGATCTCGTCCATCCCGCCGAACTTGCGGCGCAAGCGTGCGAAGTCGAACTCGACCGCCTGCACGAACCCATCGGTAAACAGGATCAATACATCGCGGCTTACGGCGGATTGACGTGCTTCAAGTTTTTGCCCGGCGGTAAAGTCGAGGCGTGGCCGTTGAAACTTTCCGACGAAACCCGCGACAATCTCGAAGACAATCTGCTCCTCTTCTTCACCGGCTATTCGCGCAGCGCGTCGGCCATTTTGAAAGAGCAGGATGTGAAGTCGAAATCGGACGATAAGTCCATGATCGAGAACCTGCACTTCGTCAAAGACCTCGGCCTGCAAAGCCAGGCGGCGCTCGAAAGCGGCAACCTCGCCGAGTTCGCGCGGCTGATGGACGTGCATTGGCAGCGCAAGAAACAGCGCAGCGGCGGCATGAGCAATCCCAAGATCAACGAGTGGTATGACCTCGCGCTGGCCAGCGGCGCGCTCGGCGGCAAGCTCATCGGCGCGGGCGGCGGCGGCTTCCTGATGTTTTACGCGGAGGACAAGGCCAAGCTGCGCCACGCCATGCGCACGGCGGGCTTGAAGGAAGTGCGCTTCCGTTTTGATTTCGAGGGGACGAAACTCGTCATATCGTGAAATTTTTAATGACGCGGAACTGAAATTGACTAACTTCCATGCTTGGCCGAAACTGCTGCTATGAAAACA
>JANOBC010000239.1:0-8669 GCA_031411455.1 Limisphaerales bacterium | reverse complement strand
ATTCATAGTTTTGTTTTGGTGTTTTCGGAATTCAACGCAAAGGCGCAAAGGAGCCAAGACGCAAAGCAGGAATAAGGGCAATACAGCAATGCCTCTGCGCCTCTGCATCTTTGCGCCTTTGCGTTAAGAGTTTTTTCATGGGCGTTTTAGTTGTTCGTGAAAAACTGGGTGAACGCGCCGAAAACATTTTCATAAAAACTTCCTTTCAGCGCGCCGTCGCGGAGGAATTGCACGGGCAATGACGGCGCACCGATGAACGGGCGCGCAATCCACGAAAGCTGGCTGCCGAGAAAAAGATTTCCCGCGAGCCACGCAAAAAACACGCGGAACGCCACCGCGCGTCCGCCACCGAGATGCACGAGCAGTTGAAACAGCCGCGCATTACCCACCGTGCCGGCGAAGATGATGACGCCGACGTTCGCAAGCTTGATGAGATTGTAGGCGGCGACAGGATGTGTTTCGAGCGGCGGCGCGTTCCACACCGCGAACGCCAGCAGCGGCGCGAACGCACCAAGGATGGCCGATGTGATGGCGCAGCTCATCACCACCGCAGCGAAGGATTGGCGAAATGGGATGTTCAGTCCGAGCAGCGGCGCGAGCAGGCCATTGAGCAGCGCGTTGCCGACCGCAGTGAGCAGGATGATGAGCGGAAATTTTATCGCGACGAACAACGCCTGTTCCGGCGCACGCCACCAGCCCATCGCCGCGCCGTAAGATCCCGCGCCCAGAATGATAATTGCGAGATGCGCTACGCCGCGCCGCGCGCTCCATTCCGCGCTCCATGCGGAAATCGTCTGCGCCTCGCCACGCAGGAGCGTGGAGAATTCCGTCGGGCCGGTTCTGATTGATTCGGCGTAGGTTTGCATCACAGAGTGACAGTTGCGGGAGCGGCCACTTGACTCATGGCTTGCAACATTTGTTCAATTGCGTCAATCACTTTGTCCGGCGTGGAAGTTCCGGCAGTGAGGCCGACCACGTCGTCGGCAAAAAACCAGTCTGCGCGCAAATCTTCCGCCGTCTGGATGTGGTGAACTCGCGTGCAATAACGCGAACAGGTTTTGACCAGTTCATGCGTGTTGTTGCTGTGCGCGCCGCCGATGACGATGACCACATCAGACTGCTGCGCAAGTTCCACCGCCGCACTTTGCCGCTGCTTCGTCGGCTGGCAGACGGTGTCAATGAAACGCACTTCGCTGCGCGGGAATGTTTCGCGAAAAAGCTGGACGAGTTCGCGGACGCGTTCAATCGGTTGCGTGGTTTGCGCGGCCACACCGAAGCGAGGGCGTTCGCGCAGATTTTTGACGTCGTCTTCCGTTAGCACGATGTCGAATTCAGCCAGATCTTCAGTCAGCCCGCGCACTTCGACATGATTCCGCTGGCCGATGATGACGGGATGAAAGCCATCCGCGACTAGTTTGGCCACGGCACGGTGCGCGACGTGGACGAGCGGACAGGTGGCTTCCAACACGCGGAGGCGGCGTTCGCGCACGGATTGTTGACGCGTTTCTGATGCGCCATGCGCGGTGATCATCACGGTTGGCGTGGCGACGGCGTGGGCTTCGTTCTGGAACGTGATGCCGCGCGAACGCAGTTCGGCAAGCACAGTTTCGTTGTGAACCAAGTTGCCGAGAATGGTGAGCGGTTCGTGTTGCGCGGTGTCGAGCGCCAGCGCGATGGCGTCGCGGACGCCGAAGCACATGCCGAGATGTTCTGCGCGGAGGATTTTCATGGCTGTCTTGTGGAGCGCCGGCTTCCAGCACAGCTTGTTTCTGTTGGGATTTTATTCGGGCCGTGCCAGAGGCCGGCGCTCCGACACAATGTCAGAAGGTTTAGTATTTCACTTTGCATTACAAAGTGTCAGACGGCGGCGGCGAAAATATGTTCAAAGAAAGTCTTACAACTTGTTCTGACGGACGATCTGTTCGAGCAGATCAATGTAGCCGGTGAAGGCTTTGCGCCCAGCCTTGGTGAGCGAGCAGGTGGTGAGCGAACGGTTGTTCTGGTAGGACTTGGCTACGGAAATGAATCCCTCCTCCTGCAAGATGCGGATGTGCGTGGTGAGGTTGCCGTCGGTCATGTCCAGCGTGTCGCGGAGTTCGGTGAAGGAAAGTTCCGGCGTGCCCGCGAGCGCGGACATGATGGCGAGCCGCCCCTTCTCGTGGATGACGCGGTCGAGCTGGAGGAACAGTTCCGGATTCACGCGACGGGATTTTTCTTCTCGGTGAAGTAGAGGTAAATGCCGTAGGCGAGATGCAGGCCGCCGAAGATGGCCGCCATCAACAAGTGCGGCGAATGAAACGTGCGCAGCAAATCAATATCGGTATTCAGGAAGGCGATTAGGGTGCAGCCTGCAAGCACGAAAAGCCAGCCGAACCATCTCATTCCGCGCGGCACAAAAAACCCAGTAGCGTGAATTCCACAACCAAAAGACAGGCACCAAATCAAAATTAAAAGTTCCTGAGTTGAGTCGGCATCACCCCAGCGCGCAAACACTCCTGCCATGATTACTCCGATGGAGAACGATGGCATCAAGGCCTGTGCGACTCGTCGCGTTGGGGGAGACCAAAACGGTTCTGATTCTCTCAACGCTTGTTGGCGAACCAAAAGGGTTGAACAACTTAACGCGAAAATTGCGGTGACAACCCAGACCAAGACAAAATCTAAGTTGGAATTAAGCTGCCATTGCCAGCCAGCAACGCCTCCTGCCAATCCAGAAATTCCGCAGACGAACATGATCGGCGCGAGCGCGCGGCGGTAAATCGCGGAGCGCTCCATCAAGGTGCGGATGGTTTTCAGGTTTTCCTCGGCCCATTTTGGATTCATGGCTTTGACTTTGCATCACAAAGCCTAAAAGTTCAAGCGGAAGAATTTCCGTCGCCTGACGCTGCGCTCGGCGACGGGGACAGCGCTGCGCGCCGTCCCACCTTTACCGGGCGGCGGCTTTTTCTGGATTCGATTTCCGCCAACGATTATCATTCGGTCGTCAATGAATAGAAAATTTCAATCAGTAGCCATTCTCGGCGGCGGTCCGGCGGCTTGCACGCTCGGCATCATGCTCACGCGCGGCGGCGTGCGTGTGGCGATGTATCACCTGCCCAAGCGCGCCCCGCTCATCGTCGGCGAGTCGCTGGTGCCGGCCATCATCCCCATGCTCCGCACGCTCGGCGTGGAAGATGAGGTGAAGTCCTATTCCAAGCTGAAGCCCGGCGCGACGATCAACATGAATGCGGAAACGAATTTTCATTTCCAGTTCGCCAACATCCGGGGTGAACTCCCGCGCTACGCTTACAATGTGCCGCGCGATAAGTTTGACGACACACTCCTCGCCGCCGCGCGCCAGGCCGGTGTGAAAATTATCGAAGCCGCAGCATCTGTGGAAAAAGTTTCCGGCACGGACAAGGTGAAGCTCGGCGCGGACGCGCTCGCTGCCGCCGGAGATTTTTTCAATGGTCAGCAGCCCGACCTGATCGTGGATGCCACGGGCCGAGTCCGGTTGCTGCCGAAATTGCTCGGCATTGGCGCTGTCGAGGGCGGGCGGAAGGACACCGCGCTTTTCGCCCACGTTGACCAGACCAAGGTGGATTACGACGGCCACGTTCACAGCACGCGGCTCGACCACGGCTGGAGCTGGCGGATTCCGTTGCCGGACCGGATGTCGCTCGGCATTGTCATCGGCACGGAACATCTGGCGAAGTTCGGCGCGACGAAGGAAGAGCGTTACGACAATTTGTTGAAACAAGATTCCGTCCTGCAAAAATTTGCGGGTGAATCCAAGCGCCTCACGCCGGTGATGGAATACACCAATTACCAACTCGTTTCCGACCGGATGTTCGGTGAGAACTGGGCGCTCGTGGGCGACACGGCGGGATTCATTGATCCGGTTTTTTCCAGCGGCCTGCTGATTGGGATGCAGGGCGGGATGCTACTGGCGGCGGCGATATTGAAAGGCACGCCCAAGGCGTTCGCCAGCTATCAGGAAAAATGCGCGCACCATCTGAAGTGCTGGCACGAGATCGCGGATTATTTTTACAACGGGAAACTATTCAACTCCGTGGTCGTGGGCGAAAAAATGAAAATACAGTATCCGCTGTTGAAGATGATGATGCCGCATTTTGAAAACCAGTTCGCCCGCATCTTCACCGGCGCGGCGTCGGATTCGCATTTCAGCATCGGCATGATGCGCTGGGTCATCAACTGGAGCGCGAAGAAGGAAAGCGGCGAAGGCTGCCGGATTCGGTAATCAAGCTCGTTGTCCAAAGTCCCGAGCCTAAAATCCAAAGTGAACTGACGTTCGCGACCTTAGGCTTCGGACTTTAGACCTTGGACTGGTTTTTATTTCCCCACGCGAACCACGCGCAGATGCCGAACAACAGGAGGTTGAACGCACCGAGCGTTTGTAGTGCGACTTCGATGCGGCCTGGAAAGTGATTCAGCATCCACGGCAGCGTGAAGCCGTAGGCGACCGCGAGCAGCACCATCCACGGCACGACGCCGTAACGTTCGCGCGCCATGAGGTCGTTCAC
The DNA here is from genome assembly GCA_031411455.1 of Limisphaerales bacterium. Lineage (GTDB taxonomy): Bacteria > Verrucomicrobiota > Verrucomicrobiia > Limisphaerales > UBA11358 > UBA11358. The sequence goes on along the minus strand of JANOBC010000239.1, from coordinate 4,146 downwards.
CATCACGTTCGCCAGCGCCAGCGGAATCATCGCGCCGGCATACCACGGCAGGAGTTTCACCGCCTCGGCCACATACTCCGGCTTGGACATGAACTTCACCAACATCGGTCCCGTGAGCCAAAGGCCCAGCGCGCCACCCGCCGCCAGCACCGCCGTTCCAAAAACGACCAGCGCAAATAAATTTGTCTTCTCCGCCTTCGCGCTCGCGTGGACGAGTTTCGGAAACATCACCGCCGCCAGCGGCAACACCAACCAGAGTAATGCGCGCGACAACGTTCCCACGATGCCATAGGGCGCCATCTGCTCGTCGCTGAAATGCGCTTTCACAAACAGCGTGTCCGAAGTAAACATGAACTGACACGCGCCGAAGCCCAGCAACAGCGGCACGACCTGCCGCGAAATTTTTGCGAAATCAAATTTTTCCGGGCGCACCAACCACAAGTCGCGCCCACGCCAGACGTTGATGCCCGCCGCCACCGCCACACCGAAAAATGCACCGGCCATCATGCCCGCTGACCCCATCGCCAGCAGTAGCACCAGCGCCGCCGCCCCCGCCACGCGACCGAAGCCGCCGATGATTTGCGACCAGCCCATCCAAAAAAAATCCTGCCGCCCTTGCAGCACGCCGCCGAACATTGGCAGCCACAACGAAACCAGAATCAGCGGTAGCGTCACCAGTAGCCCCGTCGCGTTCGGCAGATGCCAGCCGTCCACAATTTTATCGAGGAATAAAACCACCAGGAGCGCTGCGATGGTCCAGACGATAAAAAGAATTCGCGCGCCCAGCCGGATCAGGGCAGAGAGCTGGCCGTTGCTGCCCGTTGCCATGCCCTTCGCGGTTTGCTGCGCAAAAATCATCTGCAACGGCAGCGACGGCACGCACGTCATCACCAGCGTCAGCAGCGTGATGAACGCGGCGTATTCCGTCTTGTCCACGGTTTTGCTCTTGGATAAAAAATGCACACCATACGTCAACAACCCGCCCGCGATGGCCGCGATCATCAGCCAGCCGCTCTGGCGGAAGAAGGCCGCGTGCGGTTTGTGGTCAATCGTCGGAATGTTTTCGGTGTTGGGTGAACTCATTGATTTTTTTTATTCGTCCTCATCCTCGTCCTCGTCCTCGTCCTCGAAACCCGATTACGAGGACGACGACGAGGACGAGGGAGGAAATTATTTAAGGTAGCGACATGAAAAATCTAACCAGCAAATCCTTCGCCTGTTCAAGCTGCGCGAGTGAAACCCATTCATCCACCGTGTGTGCCTGCGCGATGTCGCCGGGGCCAAACACCACGCTTGGAATCCCGCCCGCCGCTAGCACGGCGGCGTCGCAATAATAATCCACGCCCAGCGGACGTGATTGTTTCGCACAACGTAAAAAATTTTGCACGAGCGGCAGCTTGAAATCCGTTTCGAGCGGCAGCGCAGGCGCGAGTTTGGCGCTAGAAATTTTCGCCGATAACTTTTCCGAGTTCAACAACGCGGCGATTTCTTGCCGAACGGATTTTTCTGTCTCGCCCGGCAGCGTGCGGCGATCCACTTCAATTACGCACAAATCCGGCACGATGTTCGGCTGCGAGCCGCCGGAAATTTTTCCCACGTTTAACGTCGCCGCGCCGAGCAGCTTGTGTTTCCGCTTTTTTAATTGCGCGCGGTAATCCGTTTCCAGCGCGTCCACGATGCGCGCCATTTCATGCACCGCGTTGTGGCCGAGGTGCGGCGTCGCGCCGTGCGCGGCCTTACCATGCGTTTGCAGGTGCAACCACAGGCTACCCTTGTGCGCCGTGACCACGCGGCAGCCAGTCGGTTCGCCGACGATGGCGAGATCTGCTCTCAATCCACTTTTTGCCAACGCCCGCGAACCGGCTTGAGCCTGCTCCTCATCAATTAAACCGGCGAAAATAAATTCGGTGTGTTGCGGACGAGATTTTGACCGCGCCAGTTCGCACAGCGCGGAAAGCATGGCGGCGACGGAACCTTTCGTGTCGCACGCACCGCGTCCGTGGAGCCGACCGTTTTTGCGCTGCGGAATAAATTTTGTTTCATCGGCGCCTACTGTGTCCATGTGCGGCGCGAGGAGAATGGTCTGCTGAATTTTTCCAGCAGGGCGAAGGCGCGCAAGGAGGTTGCGGCGATGGTGGCCGTCCGCAAGGACTAGGACGTTTTGAAATTCAATTTCCAATCCAGCTTTGGCCGCGGTGGCCGCGAGAAAATCCGCGACGCGCTGCTCGCCGTAAATCTGGCGGGCCGGTCGCGCCGTAGCTCCAGCCGCTGGAGCGAAGGCAGGATTCACGCTGGGCAGCGCGATGAGTTCGGCGAGCAATTTTTCCGGGCGCGTCATGCGGCGCACAGGTTGGCAGAAGCCGCGCAGGCAGGCGAGAGTTTTGAAGTTGTCACTTGTTTTAAGGAGCCGCTGATACCCGCGTTCTCCCCAACAGAGTCGCCCGTCGTGCGGAGTTTTGAATTGAAAAGCCCCCCGTCATCGGCCAGAGTGTGCCTCTGTGCGGAGAGATGGCTGAGTGGTTTAAGGCACACGCCTGGAAAGCGTGCGTAGGTAACACTACCGTGAGTTCAAATCTCACTCTCTCCGCCAGCTTCTTTTCGGCGGCAGTTTTCACAAGTTTTTCATCCGAATCCAACTGTCCGTCGTCGTCCGGCAGTGTTAGCTTGGCGCGATGTCCCCTCCGACTCAAACAGCAGTGCGCGTCCTAGCCATACTGGCCTTGCTGCTGCCGTTCACTTCGGCGGTGGCGGCGAAAATTGATTTCAACTTCCAAATCCGTCCGCTGCTTTCTGACCGCTGCTTCACCTGTCACGGGCCGGATTCGCGGGCACGGAAAAAAGAACTGCGGCTTGATACGAAGGAAGGCCTGTTCAAAAAGCTGGAGGGCGAATCGTTCGTCGTCAAACCCGGCGACACGAACCTGAGCGAACTTATCCGCCGCATCTTCGCCACCGACGACGACCAGATGCCGCCGGAAAAATCCCTGCGCGTCCTGACGGCGGCGGAAAAAAATCTCCTCAAGCAATGGGTCGAACAAGGCGCGGAATACAAACCGTTGTGGTCCTTCATTCCCGTGGAAAAAGTTTCGACGCCGGAGCCGGTGAAAAAAGATGGGGTGAAAAATTCCATTGATAATTTCGTGCTGGCGAAACTTGAAACGGAAAATTTGTCGCCATCACCGGAAGCCTCCCGGGAAACTTTGCTGCGCCGCTTGTCGCTGGATTTAACCGGGCTGCCGCCGAGCGCTGAAGATTTAGATACCTTCGTCGGCGATGCTTCGTCGTCGGCCTACGAGCGCGCCATGGAAAAATATTTAGCTTCTCCCGCCTACGGTGAACGCATGGCGCTCGACTGGCTTGACCTCGCCCGCTACGCCGATACTTATGGCTACCAGCAGGACATGGAACGCGATGTTTCGCCGTGGCGTGATTGGGTCATCAAAGCCTTCAACGAGAACCTGCGCTATGATGAATTTCTTCGTTGGCAGCTCGCGGGTGATTTGTTGCCAAACGCCACGCGCGAACAAAAAATTGCCACGGCCTTCAACCGCCTGCATCGCCAGACGAACGAGGGCGGTAGCATTGACGACGAGTTCCGCGCCGAATACGCCGCCGACCGCGTGAACACCTTTGGCACCGCCATGCTCGGCCTCACCGTCGGCTGCGCACGCTGTCACGACCACAAGTTCGACCCGTTCACACAGAAGGACTACTACTCGCTCTTCGCGTTCTTCAACAACATTGACGACGCCGGAATGTATTCGCACTTCACCCGCGCCACGCCGACGCCCACGCTGCCGCTGCCCACGGTGGAGCAGGAAAATAATCTTGCCGCGCTCAACGCCCAGATCGTCGAGACCGAAGCCAATTTGGAAAAAATCTCTGCCGCCAGTGGTCGTGGATTTTCCGCGTGGCAAAAATCCGCCGAAGTGAAAACGCCAATGCCCATCGCGCATTTCACATTCGACACCGTGGTCAGCAACACCACGCCCGACAGTTGCTCAACGAATGTGGTGAAGCTGGACGACGGGGTGATGCGGGTGGCGGCGGGCATCTTGCCTGCCGTAGAGCCGGGCTTCCAGCCCGGCGGAAAAAAACGTGACGATGGCGAGCGTGTGAAAAATTCTGAATCCACAAACAAATCGG
>JANOBC010000238.1:0-12675 GCA_031411455.1 Limisphaerales bacterium | reverse complement strand
TCGAGGATGCCGGCCTCATAGGAGATGTGCAGGAGGTTGCGATCCATCGAATACGGTTTCTTGGCGCTGGCTTGCACGGGAATCTTGTGCTTGGCGCAGTAATCAATCATCTCCTGGCGACCAGGAAATTCGCTGCGATAGCGTTCGTCGCGCCACGGGGCGATGACCTGCAAGTCCGGCGCAAGCGCGGCAGCGGTCAACTCGAAGCGGACCTGGTCATTGCCCTTGCCCGTCGCACCGTGCGCGATGGCGTCGGCTTTTTCCTTCTTGGCGATCTCGACCATGCGCTTGGCGATGAGCGGGCGTGCGATGCTCGTGCCGAGAAAGTATTGCCCCTCGTAAATCGCCCCGGCGCGCAGCATCGGATAGATGAAATCGCGCGCGAATTCTTCCTGCAAGTTATCAATGTAAATTTTCGACGCGCCGGTCTTAATGGCTTTCTTTTCGAGGCCGTCAAGTTCCTCTTCTTGGCCGATGTCGGCGCAGAAGCCGATCATCTCGGCGTTATATTTTTCTTTGATCCACGACATCAGGACGGAGGTGTCGAGGCCACCGGAGTAAGCGAGAACGATTTTCATGTGACAGACATTTTAGCCACGCGCGACGAGGAAACGCAAAACGGAAATAAAATTTTACCGGTAATCTTCGCTGATGAACACTAATCAGAAAATTTCCATCAGCGAAGATGAGTGCAGATGAGCGGTTGAAGTTTACTGCTAGCGGAAACCTTCAAAGCGTCAGCGGCACGTCTTTGTCCTTCACGCTTTGATTGTAACGCTTGGTCGCTTCGGGCAGATCGTGCCACAGCTTGATGGCGATGGTCAGGCCGATGAGCGCGAAGGGAATCATGAAGACCGGCCACCAATGCCAGTCGCGCGTGATGCCCCAAAAGGTCGTCGGCTCCCCTGCCTTCTCGCTCGGCACAAGGTTGCCGATGAAAAAAGATTGAATCGCGCTGCCCAGATAGGTGCAGCCGTCCACCACACCGGAACAAGTGGCAGTGGCTTTGCGTCCTCCGAAATCTGTGGCCGCCGTTCCCGCCATCAGCGACGTCAGACCAACGGACGCCATGACGACCATGACGCAACACAAGCCAAGAAATAACGGCGCGGAAAAAAGATAACACGCCATCAGAACCGTCAGGCCGACGACGAGGGCCGACAGCATGGCGGCGGGCGGCGCACGGCGGCTTTGAAATAAATGATCTGAAATCCAGCCACCAAAAAACGCACCGGCGATGCCGAAGACGCAGAGGAGAAGTCCCCAGTGATTTTTGTAAAATTCCGCGCCGGGCTGCGAGACTTGCGCCGCAAAAATAAAATACCAGTTCTGGATGCCATTGCGGAAAATTCCCGAAGTCAGGCCGATGAGCGCGATGAGGAGCATGAGCTTGCTGGCGAAAACTTTTTTCAACAGGTCGAGCGTAGTGAGTTCGATGTGCATGTTGCCGGAGGAGGCGTCATGCGTGTCGAGGTGCGCGAAGCCAGCCTGCTCGGGCGTGTCCTTGATGAGCCAGAGGTCGAGCGCCACCCAAATTAGGATGATGGCGGCGGGAATAAAGAAGACGGCCCAAGTGGCGTTCACGAGGTGGCCATCCACGGTGACGTTGGTCGCGAAAACTTTTTGCAGGAGGTCATGGAACCAGCCGCCGGTGGAACCGGCTTTGGTGAGTTGAACGATTTTCGTTCCCCAATCGAATGCGAAATAAACGCCGATGGAAATCAGCGCGCCAAAAATCGCACCAAACACGCCGCGTTCGCGGACGTGAAACCAGTAGGCTTTCACCTTGATGATGGAAACCGCGCCGTAGCTTTGGAAATACATATTCAGCGCATAGAGGAACGAATACGCGGGGACGATGTTGTCTTTTATTTTGCCGATGACGACGAAATAGGTGAGAACGCCAAGCGCAATGTTCGCGAGCGCGGAGCCGACAGCGGCGATGAGAATGCCGCGCTTGCCACCGATCTTGTCCACCAACGGGCCGTTGAGCAAAAAAGAAAATCCGTAGACCGCCGTGCCAATGGCGAAGATGGTGCCGAAATCCTGATTCGTCATCTGGCTGCCGAGGGCGTTTTTCGAGACGTTGAGATTGTAGCGTCCCATGTAGAGGAAGGCATACGTCATGCCGAGCGGGAACCAGTTGATGAAGCGCCGCCACATGAACCACGAGCCGTGCGCCAGCGGGTTGTTGCCGAAATAGCGCGCGATGACCACGATGAGGCAAACGGCAACGATGGCGTTAGCGTAATGATCCAGCGTGAAGGTGATGAATTCCATTTTCGTCAGCGGCTGATGGCGGGAGGATGAAAACAGAGCCGTTGCCAGCGGTCAAAGTTTTTGTTGTAACAAATGGGATTTAGGGACGGAGGGAAAATTATTTCTGCGCCGCCATCCGTTTCTGCTTCGCCATTACCATGAGCATCGCAATACCGCCGATGACACCGAAGCCCGCCATCGTGGGATACCAGCAGCCCCAGCCGTATTTATCAATCAGCCAGCCCGTCGCGGGGAGCGCGATGGCCGTGCCGAAATACTGGAACGAATCAATCACGCCGGACGCAAAACCCGCCATCTTGCGCCCGCCGATGTCCATCGGCGCCGCCGCCCCGACCAGCGAATGGGTGGAGTTGGCCGTGAGCGAAATCATGATGAGAAAAAAACAGCCGAGAAAAATCCCCGACGGCGTCGGCCCGACCACGCCCGCATAAATGATCATCGCCGCAATCATGATGACGAGCGATTGCCCGAAGTAGAGTCCCATCGCGACCGGCGAGCGATGGCCTTTGAAAAATTTGTCCGAGATGATTCCCGAAGCGAGCGAGCCGAACACCGCGACCATCGGCATGAGAAACAGCGTCCAGTGAACCGCCGAGCTTTTGGAAATGTCGAGCTTGAGCTGCTCCACGAAATACAGCACGGCGAGCTGGTCCGAGCTGTTCCGCACCGCGCCGGTGCAGGCGTAGGCGACCGCGTAAAACCAAACGAGCGGATGGGTGAAAATGGTGATGAAGGATTCTTTGATGGTCGAGCGCGTGCCGGAATTGTCCGCGCTCAATTCATCATGAATCAAACCGGGATAGCCCGCCTGCTCCGGTGATTCCTTGGGAATGAAAGCCACGAGCACGGCCATGACCGCGGTGATGATGGGTGGAATCCGGAACAGCCAACGCCAGTCGCCTTCGGCCACGACATAAGTTCCAAGCGTGAAACCGGCGAGGATGAGCGGCGCGAGATAATTGATGCTCACCTGCCCCATCTGAATCATGAAACCAAAGATGCCCGCGAACGTCCCGCGCTCGGTGCGGTTGAACCACGCGGCGTTGATCTTGATCATGCCCGGCGCGCCAAACGATTGAAAATAACCGTTGATGAGCCAGATGAGCGCGAAGGTGGAGAACGTGCCGACGAACGAGGAGAAGCCGTAGATTAAATTAATTGTAATTGTTCCCGCCGCACCGATGAGCATCGCCGCGCGCCCGCCGATGCGGTCAGTGAGGAGTCCGTTGATCAATTGTCCGAAACCATATGCGACCGACCACAAGGCGAGGATGCGGGTGATATCAAATTTATTGAAATGAAATTCCTCGACCATCCCCGGCGTGGCGAAGCGGAAGTTGTAACGGCACATATAATACGACGCATACATGAGGCCGAGAATGACCCAGTTCAATCCGCGTCGCGGACGGAAGCCGGGCGGATAGGTTGCGCCGCTGGCAGAATTCATCTGAAATTATTAGAACCTTGTTGCGGGAATAAACAGGAATCATCGCGCGCGGTCAAAGATTAAAATAAAAAGCCACGGAATAAATTCCGTGGCTTTGAATAAAAACTGTTTGCGGATTACTCGGCCTTGGCCTTCTTTTCCGCCTTGGGCGCCTTCGCCGGCTTGGACTTGGCTTTGAGCTCCTCGGTGGTCGGGGCGACGATATCACCACGGTGTCCACGTTTTTCGGTGTGCGGTTTTTCCTCCACCTGAGCGGCGGCGGGCACGGCGAGCGGGGTGAGGCTTTCGACGCGAACTTTGAGCGTGCTCTTCACTTCGGCATGGAGGTGCAGTTCGATTTCGGATTCGCCGAGCGTCTTGATCGGATGTTCGAGGCGGATTTTCCGCTTGTCGAGCGCGATGTCGAACTGGTGCTTGAGTTCGTCGGCAATCATCCCGGTGGTGATGGCTCCGAACAGTTTTCCATCTTCGCCGGTCTTGACCCTGATCACGCAAATCAATTTGGTGAAACCCTTCGCAAGTTCGGTCATGTGGTTGAACTCATGCGCTTCGCGTTCGGCGCGCTTCTGCTTGAGCGACTCGATCTGGCGTTTGTTCGCCGAGGTCACCGGCAAAGCCAGGCGCTGCGGGAAAAGATAGTTGCGCGCGTAGCCGGCGGCGACGCGAACGTTGTCAGATTCACCGCCGAGACCGACGATGTTGTGGGTAAGGATAACTTCAGTTTTTGCCATACGAAAATAATGAGTGATGAGTGATGCGTGAAAAAAATTAAATCAGAATGGAACGTCGTCGCTTTCCGGCGGGCCATCGCCTTCGACGGGTTCGGCAGCGGGAGCAGAGGCGGACGGAGCAGGACGCTGGGCGCGCGGGGCTGAGGGAGCGCCTGAAGCACCACCTTCGGTGTCGCCGCGATTGCCGGAATCAATGAATTGAAAACTGTCCATGACCACGCCGAGCTTGCTGCGCTTCGCGCCAGTGGTCTTGTCATCCCACGTTTCGTAACGCAAGCGGCCTTCGATGAGAATCGGACGGCCTTTCTTCAAATACTGGCCGATGGTTTCAGCGGTCTTGCCGAAGGCGTCAACGTCCACAAAGGTCGTTTCGTCCTTCATCTCGCCGGCTTCGTTGCGCCATTTGCGGTTGATGGCGAGGCCAATTTTGGCAATGGCCAGCCCTTTGGGAGTGTAGCGCAATTCGGGATCGCGCGTCAGGTTCCCAGCCAGGATGACTTTGTTGAAATTGGCGGCCATGACGGAAAATTATTTCGCGGCTTTAATCTCCGGCGATTCGGTGAACAGCACGCGGAAGACTTCGGTGTTCAGCGCGAACTTTTTCTGCAACTGCGCGATCACAGCGGGGGCGCTGGTGAAAATCACGTTGGCGTAGAAACCGGAGGCGTGGCGCTTGTCGGCCACGCGCGCGAACGGCTTGCGATCCATCTTCTGGACCGTCTCGACTTTGCCGCCGAGGGCGACGATGTCGTTGGAAATGGTGTCGAGCGCGTCTTTGACGTTCTCTTCTTTGCCTGCTGTGTTCAGGATGAACAAACCTTCGTATCGTTTCATGTTAATTTTCAACCGTTAAATTTTTTCTTCAATCTTGCCGTTGAACAAACTCATCGCCTTCGGCAACCCGTCGTTCAACCAGCACTCAATCTGCTCTACCGCCCGGCGCAAAACTTTTTCAAGCAATTCGTTTTCAGACGAATCAAATTTTCCGAGGACGTAATTCGCTATCTGCCGCGAACTGTCCTTCCGGCCAATCCCAATCCGCAACCGCGCAAACTCGCGCGAACCCAGATGCTGCTCGATGGATTCCAATCCATGATGCCCGCCGCTGCTGCCACTTGGTCGCAACCGGATTTCGCCGAACGGCAAATCCGCATCATCCACCGCAACGATCAGTTGCGAAACCGGCAACTGATAAAAATCCATCACCGCCCCGACCGTCTCGCCGCTCAAATTCATGAACGTCTGCGGCTCGCACAGCAGCACCCGCTTGCCGTTGCGTTCGGCTTTCGCCATGCGGGCGGCGAACTTGCGTTCGTTCGCCCAGTCCATTTTCCACTGCGCCGCCAATTTTTCGACCAGCAAAAAACCGGCGTTGTGGCGCGTCTTGGCGTAATCCGCGCCCGGATTCCCCAGTCCCACGATGAGAAAAATATTTTCCATGCGCAGGAGAAACGGCTCCGCAATGCGGAGCCGGTGAAATTACTTCTTCTTGGCGTCGGCCTTGGCTTCCGGCTTGGCCTCGGCTTTTTTGTCGCCAGCTTTCGCGTCGCCCTTGGCGGCAGGAGCAGCTCCCGCAGCGGCTTCGTCTTTTTTTTCCTTGGTCATCTCGACGTCGGCAGCGCCCGGAACCGCCGCTGTTACAGCCACTACTTCCTCGGCGCGCGGCGCGGCCACGGCGAGAACCGTGATGTGCTTGTCGCCGATAATCTCAACGCCAGCGGGCGCCTTGATGTCGCCCAAATGAAAGGACTTGCCAATTTCAAGAATGGTCACGTCCACGAGAATCTGGTCGGGCAAATCTTTCGGGAGGCAGCGCACTTTAAGTTTATGCACCGTGTGCTCAAGGTTGCCGCCGGCTTTCACACCCGCCGCTTCGCCCGTGGTTTCGAGCGGGACATTGACGGTGACTTTTTCGTCTTCGGCGACTTCGTGGAAGTCAACGTGCAAGACCTTGCCACTGATCGGGTGATGCTGGACTTCTTGCACGAGCGCGAGGCGCTTGGCTTTGGCATCGTTTTCAACGGCCAAATCCACGAGCAAATTTTCCGAGACGGAGTGGTTGATGAGGTCGCAGATTTCGAGAGTGTTCAACTCCAGATTTTGCGGTTTGATCTGGCGACCGTAAATGGTGGCGGGGACGCGACCAGCGGCACGAAGTTTTTTGACACTGCCGCGCTTCACGAGGGAGCGCGGGAACGCTTTCAAGGGGACTGATTTCATGTTGTAAAATTGTTCTTGCGGACAGTTGCGGAATTGCAACCTCGCCCAACAACCTTGCCCTGACGTAACAGCCGTCAAATGCAAGGCTGCGGAATCTATCAGTTGCCGTTCGTTCGTCAACGAAGATTTTTGGAAATTTTGGAACGGTCAGCTCGTGCGTCCGCCTTTGAATTCAAAGAGGGAGTTTACCGAAGAATTATTGTGAATCCGCTTGATGGCTTCACCGAGCAATCCTGCGACGGAGAGTGTGGTGATTTTCACGCCATCAATCGCCGGGCGTTGCACGGTGTCGGTGGTGATGAGTTCATCAATGCTCGAATTGCGAAGTCTTTCGATGCCGGTGTCGTTTAGCACCGCGTGCGAGACGCAGGCGATAATTTGTTTGGCGCCTTTGGTCTTCAAAATCGCCGCCGCCGAGGTCAGCGTGCCCGCCGTCTCCGTCAAATCATCCACCAGCAAAATATTTTTCCCCTCGATGTCACCGATGACCGCCATGCTCTCCACTTCCGTCGCGCTCTTGCGTCGCTTGGCGACGATGGCCAGCTCGGCTTCGAGCGTTTGCGAATAGGCGTGCGCCATCTTGATGCCGCCGGCATCCGGGCTGACCACGACGAGGTCTTTCAATTTCTTCGTCTTCAAATATTCATACATCACCGGCGCGGCATAAAGATGATCCACCGGGATGTCGAAGAAGCCTTGAATCTGTTGCGCGTGCAAATCCATCGCGAGAATCCGGTTCACGCCGGACGCGACGAGCAAGTTCGCCACGAGCTTCGCCGTGATGGGAACGCGCGGCTGGTCCTTGCGATCCTGACGGGCGTAACCGTAGAACGGCAGCACCGCCGTGATGCGCATTGCGCTCGCGCGGCGCAACGCATCAATGATGATGAACAGCTCCATCAAATTATGGTTCGTCGGCGGCGACGTGGGTTGGATGATGAAAATATCTTCGCCGCGAACATTCTCTTCGATGCGCACAAACGTCTCGCCGTCAGGAAAAGGCGTGACGGTAATCTTGCCCAGCTCGCAGCCGATGGATTTGCAAATGGCGCGGGCGAGAGGTTCGTTGGAAGTGCCGGAAAAAACTTTCACAGGTAAAAAATGATTTGGTTAAAAAAAAGAAAACCCGCCGGACACGGCGGATGAATCGCGGCCAAATCGTAACAACCACCCTGCCGCGTGCAAGATGAAATTAAGCGCGGAAAAAACGCCTTGGAAAACTTGCCAATTGACAGCGGAAGCTAAATTTGAAAACTATTATTGTGTTGTGCATTGCAGCGGACAGTTAAACAGAATATAAAGCTATGAAATTCATTTGGATTATTGTTTGCAGCGTTTTATTGCTCGTAGCAACAGCAAGTTTTTTGGGATACCGCAACTCTTCCGACACATTAACCACCGTTAGAAGTAAGCTAGAGACACAAGCCGCCACAAGCAAAGCGCAGATAGAATCTGACGCAGAACTTATTGAATCCAATCATCAAGCGATTGCTGATTTAAAAAAACAGCTTGGTGAATTAAATAATAAGCTGGCACAATCAACTGAACAACTCGCTACCGCGAATCAGAAAAATTTGGGTCTCGAAAAGGCAGAGCAACAACGACTCGCAGACGAAGCAAAGCGTAAGATGGTTCCCCCGCCGTTAGTAAATAGTGATGGCACTTACCTTTTTCCAAAGGTAGTCAATCGTGATGGCGAGGTTCTCATGCAGAGCGCAAACTTCATCTCTTTAGCCGCAAATCATCTACTTGTTTTTAGATCGGGCGATCAAAGCTCTCGCAGTTTTGAAATGGATAATATACATCCACTGATTCTCCAATACCTGCACATTGACCCTGAAGTTGTTAAAGAAAAACAGCGGCGGATTGAAGCACAAGGCCGCATAGAAGTTGCGAACTCAAAAATTCAATCGGCCATTCGCGCTCAATCAGATGAAGAACAACGCCGTTATAATGCTCAACTTTCTGTTGAACAACAAAAGGCAGCGGCAGCACAGCAAGCAGCCGACGCTGCGCAGGCGCAGGCCATTGCTGATAAACAAAAAGCTGATGCAATTCTGTTGAATGCACAAAAACCGCCACAGCAAATTCAGATTATTCAGCAAAACCGGCAGACCGTATATTAACTGAATTCGTTGCCGTTTTGGTCGGCGACCAAATTACCTAAACCGATCAACAATCAGATTTGCGCCATCGCCTTGTCGAGCGCGGCGTAGAGTTGGTTCATCGTGGCTTCCGTTTCGTCGCCCATGTTGGAGAGGCGGAACGTCGTGCCTTTGATTTTTCCGTAGCCGCCGTCAATCAAGAAACCCGAATCTTTCACGAGCTTCTGCAACTTCGCCACGTCCACCGTGCGGCCGCCGGGACGCGCGCCTACGCATGGACGGGCGAGACGGTGTGGAACCAGGGCACGAAAACGTTGCCGGAAATTGAAATCGGTTTGAAAACTTTTGACTACGGCGAAGAGTTGGCAACCCGCTTTGACGCGGAGACGAATTTTGAAAAAGTTCCGCAGCTCGCCGCGCGCTGGAGCCTTGACCCGGCGGAGGTGAAATTAAATTCCACCCGGCAAGCCACCGGCATCGCGGGTGAATCGGCCTTCATTTAATCGGCGGCTCAAAGCCAGCGCTCGATTCAAAAAACTTTCCCCCTTAACGCCGTCTTAAGGTTGGCCGTGCTAACGTCGCACCATGAACAGTGAAACCAAAACCGCCGCGAAACGGATCAACTTGCGCCGCCGGGTGGTGGTGACGTTCACGGTGCGTGTGGTTTCCAAAAACAACCGGAGCTGATTATGAATTCATTCACCAATCCTACCGGAACCCGCTGGATGATCGTGGACGACAACGAGGACATTCTCCGGATGATGTCCGCTGTGTTGGAGAATTTCACGAGCGCTGAAATCGAGTGCTGCAACTCGCCGCAATCCGCACTCGCGGCGTTCATCCGCTCGCCGGACAGCTACGAACTGGTCATCACCGACTTTGAGATGCCCGGCATGGACGGCGTGGAACTCTGCCGCCGGCTGCACACAATTTCTCCAGCGCAGAAAATTTTCCTGGCGACGGGCAGCGGATTTTTCACCGAAGCGGCGGCCCGGCACGCGGGTTTCAGCGCGCTGCTGAACAAGCCGTTTCCGTTGACCGCGCTGAAAGCGGCACTGGCAGAAAATTTTTTGCAACGGGAAGAAAACTTTTCTCACGACTTAATCACAGCTTAAGGTTGCGTGAATTAAAGTGACCGCAGAATTTGCCGCAGTAAACAAACAACAAAACGAAAGGTAAAATATGAAAACGAAATCACTCCTCACGCTCGCCGCGATGCTCGGCGCGCTCTCACTCACAGCGTTCGCGCAGGACGCCGGTGGCCCGCCGCCCGAAGGCGGTCCCGGCGGCGGTCAGGGCAAAGGCGGTCAGGGAATGCGCCGCATGATGCCGCAACCGGCCATCATCAAGGCGATTGACGCCAACAACGACGGCGAAATCAGCGCCGCTGAAATCGCCGGTGCCAGCGCCGCGCTGAAGAAGCTCGACAAAAATGGTGACGGCAAACTGACGCGCGATGAATACATGGGCAAGCCGCCGGGTGGTGGTCGTCCGCCGATGAATGGCCAAGGTGGTCAAGGCGGTCCCGATGGCCAGGGCGGTCCGGGCAACGACGGCCCGCAAGGTGCGCCCCCGGGACAAAACTGAAAGCGAAACTTCCGTTCGTGTGAACGGCCGACCGGCGTGCTGGCACTTTCCGGGTGTGAAGCCAGCGCGCCGGTTTTTTATTTTTTAACCGCAGAGAACGCAGAGACCGCAAAGAAGACAGCTAATTATTTCAACCACAGATGGACACGGATAAACACGGATTAGATTTACACGGATTAGATTTGCCGCAAAAAAGCACCGAAGGCGCAAAAAACAACTCCGACGGAATTTTTGCGCCTTCTGTGTCTTTTTATGGCTGAAGTTTTTTCATCCGTGTTTATCCGTGTCCATCCGTGGTAAAAATTTTGCACTCTTTGCCCGCCACTACTTCGCCAGCAACCGCAGCCCGGCAATCATCCCCGTCACCATCGCAATCCCGCCACAAATAAAATACGGCAGCGGCGCGTGATACGCGTAGAGCGTGGACGCAAACAGCGGGCCGAAAATCCGCGCGAGACTGCCCGCGCTTTGCGCCACGCCGAGAGTCGCGCCCTGCTCGTTTGCGGGCGTCAGGTTAGACAACATTCCGAACAACGGTGCACGCGTCAGGCTGGAGCCGATGGACAACAGCAGCAGCGCACCGAGCATCATCAGCCACGGCGAGTCCGCGAGTTTTAAAACGGCCAGCCACTTGAGTTCGCCATGGCCTTGAATCAGCGGCAGCAGCACCAAACTTACACCGGTGATGACGAGGCTTACGGCAATCAGCTTTGGTTCGCCCAGCATTTTCACCAAGCGCCCGATCAAGCCACCTTGAATCACCGCGCCGATCAAGCCGCAGAAAACGAACAGCGAAATCACCGTCGTGGCGGACTGCGCGTTCTCAAGGGAGAAGCCGAGTTGAAAATGGTCGTTCACCAGCAACGGCAACGTGCATTCAAAACAACTGAACGCAAACGTCGCGAGGAAGAACACCAGAACGAGCAAGCCAATTTTCGGCTGCGCGAGCGTGTGGCTCCACTGCGTGAAACGCGGGCGGTTGGCGACGGGCGTGGAATCCGGCTGGCGACTTTCCGCGAGGATGGCGTAAGTGAGAATTAAATTCAGCAGGCAGATTCCCGCCGCCGCCCAGCCGGGAGCCGCCGCGCCAAAAAATTTCAACGTGATGCCGCCGATGGCCGGGCCGAAAATAAATCCGAGGCCGAACGCCATGCCGATGAGTCCCATCCGTTTCGAGCGTTCTTCCGGCTTGGAAATGTCCGCGATGTAAGCCTGCGCCACGGTGATGTTGCCGCCGCACGCGCCCGCAAACATTCGCGACGCGAGCAACAGCCACAGATGCCCCCACTGCAACGCGAGCGCGAAGAGGACATACGAAACCACCGCGCCCGCCGTGCTGATGAGCAGAATGGGACGACGCCCGTGGCGGTCGGAAAGTTTTCCCCAGATGGGCGAGAAAATAAATTGCATCGCCGAATACGAGGCGAGGATGAGGCCGAGCTGCCAGCCGGTCGCGCCAAAATCCCGACTGAACATCGGCGTGAGCGGCACGACGATACCGAAGCCCACGAGGTCAATGAAGACCGTGAGAAAGATGACGAGCAGAGAGGGTTTGCGGTTCATGAAATGGGCCAATCGGGAATTGTTTTGTCTATCTCCGTCATCAGAGGAATGGTTTCACTCAAAGCAACAACGGTTCTCTGATAATGCTCGATTTCTTCGTAAGTGAGCTTGCGATCTTTGCGGTCTTTGAGCCACTTGTGGCAGACCTGATAGCCGCCGACGTGGAATTCCCACACGGCTTTCGGCACGTCGCCGAAGTATTGCTTCGCGTTAATCCATACGCGCTGGTCGGCTTCGGTGTATTGCACCTTTTCCACCGCGCAATCACCCTTGACGGGAAACCCGGTGATGAGGTCATCCAGCTTGGACGATTCCATCAAGTGTAACCCAACCAACTGCGAGCCGAGGGCAGCGAGCGAGCGGAACAATTTCAAATCACTGGTCAGCGGCAGTCGCGGGAAATCAATTTTCAAAAACTCCGCATATCGCTCGCGGTAAGCTGGCGAATGAAACACGGCGTAGGCGTAATTGAAAACGTCTTCCGGCCCGACGGTCTTCTTCAAATCGCCCCGATCTACCAGGCCCCATTTCAAGCCGAGCTTCTGCGTCAGGTCGGCGATGAATTTTGGATTCAGGTTTGCGCGCCGCGTGACATAGCCGGGCGACGGTTCAAACAACGCCATGAGCATTGTGCCGCCACCGCGCTTATTGGTTCCGGTTTCAGCGTCATCGTAAAGATAGAGCGGAAAGATGTTTGAACCATCTTTGATTTCGACGAATACGGCTGGTGTGGGGCGTTTGC
>JANOBC010000237.1:0-6521 GCA_031411455.1 Limisphaerales bacterium | reverse complement strand
GTGAGAACAACCGCGAGCGCCAGTTTGAGCCAGTTTTTTTTCATGTTTTATTTTCGTGTAGTTCTTGTGTTTCGTGGTTCTACAAAACTCGTTTCACCGCCTGCTGCCAGCCGGCATAATTTTCCTGCACGAGCTTGGGATTCATCTGCGGCCGGAAAATCTTTTGCGCGCGTTTCAGCTTTGCCAGTTCATCCAGCGACTTGTAAACGCCGAGGCCGAGCAGACCCTGCATCGCCGCGCCCCACGCGGACGATTCCGGCACGTCGGCAACTTTCAGTTTCACGCCGGTGATGTCGGAAGTGAACTGCATGATGAACTTATTGCGTGTCGGCCCGCCATCAGCATGGAGGCTGTGCAAATCAATCTTGGAATCCGCGCGCATCATGTCCAGCACGTCGCGGATTTGATACGCGATTGCCTCCTGCGCCGCGCGAACGATGTGTTCCTTCTTAGTAAAACCGGTCATGCCAAGAATCGCCGCGCGTGCATCCGGTGCCCACCACGGCGCGCTTAATCCCGCAAACGCCGGCACGAGATACACGCCGCCGTTGTCCGCGATGCTCGTCGCAATTTTTTCAACTTCATTCGCGCTTTGGATGAGGCCGAGCTGGTTCTTCACCCACTCAATCGTCGCGGCGGAAAAATTGATGATGCCTTCAAACGCGTAAGTCGGTTTGCCGCAATGAACCCACGCCAGCGCCGTGACCGCGCCGCGTTTTGAAATGCGCGGTTGATTTCCGATATTGAGCAGCACGCTCGTGCCGGTGCCAAATGTGGCTTTGGCCGCGCCGGGCCGGTAGCACCGTTGCGCAAACAGCGACGCTTGCGAATCGCCCATCACACCGACGATGGGAATTTGTTTTTGGAAAATTCCATTTGCATCCGTCTCGCCGAACTGGGCCGCGCTTTCGCGCACTTCCGGCAGCGCGCTCATTGGCACGCCAAAAATTCTGCAGAGCGTTTCGTCCCAGTGCAGCTTGCTGATGTCGAACAGCATCGTGCGGCTGGCATTGGTCGCGTCCGTGGCAAAAACTTGACCGTGCGTGAGCTGATGAATCAGAAATGTGTCAATCGTGCCGATGACCGCCTCGCCGCTTTTAAGTTTTTTGGCAATGTCTGGCTTGTTCGCGATGAGCCATTTCAGTTTCGACGCAGAAAAATAAGTGTCCACCATCAGGCCGGTTTTGCTGCGAATCTTCGCGCCGTGTCCTTGATGCTTCAGTTGCTCGCAGATGGCCGTGCCGCGTCGGCATTGCCAGACGATGGCATTGCACAATGGCTTGCCCGTTTTGCAGTCAAACACGACGACGGTTTCCCGCTGATTCGCAATGCTCAATCCTGCGAGCTTGGAAAGTTTTTTTGGATGACGGCCAGCAATTTCACGGATGACGCCGAGAACATTTTTCCAAATCTCTTCCGCGTCGTGCTCTACCCAGCCGGGTTGCGGGTAAATCTGACGATGCGACTTGGAAGCCTGGTCCAAAACTTTTCCGGTCGCGTTGAAGAGAACCGCCTTCGTCGCGGAAGTGCTTTGGTCAATGGCGAGAATCAGGCTCATTCACTTCAAAAGTTTCAGCGCAGTTTCGCTCAAGCCTTCCATTGAAATTCCGTAGTGCCGGAAGATGTCCGCCTGCGCGCCAGGCACAGTTTCCTCATCAGGAATGCCGACGATATGGAATGGTTTGAACACGCCCGCTTGCATCAGCACGGAGGCACAGGCCTCGCCAAGTCCGCCGTGAACCATGTGCTCTTCCACGGTGACGACGGCGCGACATTCGCGGCCCGCTTTCAAAATAATTTCCGTGTCGAGCGGCTTGATGCTGTGCATTGAAATCACGCGGCAATTCAAACCACGTTCGGCCAGTTGTCCGGCGGCGAGCATTGCGTGAACGACCGTTTCGCCGGTGGCGATGAATGCAACATCATTGCCTTCGCGCAACGTGATGGCTTTGCCGGCTTCAAATTTCGTGTCCAGCTTGTGCAGATTAAACATCGCCGCCTTGCCGAAGCGGACGAACACCGGCTTGTCCGCTTTGGCCGCAAAACGAATCGCTTCGCGCGTCTCAAAATTATCGGCGGGAACGAGAATCGTGATGTTATTGATCGCCCGCAGCACCGCGAGGTCGTGCAGCGAATGATGTGTCGTGCCGAGCGCGCCGTAGCTCGTGCCGGAACTGATACCGATAAGCACCGCCGGAACATCCGAGTAACAAACATCGTTCTTGATCTGCTCCAGCGAGCGCGCGGTGAGAAAACAGCCGGGCGAAACGCCAAAAGATTTCTTCCCACAAGCCGCGAGTCCCGCTGTGATGCCGACGAGGTTCTGCTCCGCGATGCCGACTTCGACAATCTGCTTGGGCAACGCTTTGCCAAATGGCGCGAGCTTGCCCGAGCCGCGCGAATCGCTGGTGACGGCGATGATATTCGGATTTACCTTCGCCAATTCTTCAAGCGTGGCGGCAAACTCTTCAAGGTTGGCTCGACCCATTTTGAGGCCGAGTTTTTCCGCCATTGTCTTCGCGGCGGGCGTGAACATCGAAGGTGCGGGCGCGCTCATTTGGCCTCCGTTTGCATCGGCCAAATGCCGTCGATTTTGTAAAAATATAGCTTCATCCAAATTCCCATCGTTGGCTCGTTACAAACAAACAAAGAAAAGCGGTGCAATCGTTTTTGACCTTCGCATTCGGCTTCGCAGGCAAACAATGTGTGTCCCATGTAGAGCATATCATCCGCGCCAAAACGTGGACCAAGTCGAGCAAGCAATGATCTAAAAAACCCGCTTCCAATACTTGCCGCCACTTCGCTCTGCCCTGTTTTGTGCGAAGTAAAAATGAAATCGACGCTTTCCTTTCCGTTTGTTGCGCGAGTTGCTTCGATTCTGCCGATGCCGAGTTCCATCAGCCGAATGACAAGATAATCCGGATAAAGCCGAAATTCTTCAGATGTTGGCTGGGTTTCAATTTTTTGGAGTTCAATTGTTTTCATTTCAAACTCTCAATTTGGTTTCCGCCGCGTCAAGTTCGGCCAGCGCCTGTTTCAATTCCGCGTCGCTCGGCACGCCGTGATGCCACTTGGCGACGTTCTCCATGAAACTCACGCCTTTGCCTTTCGTGGTGTTTGCGATGATGCAGGTAGGTTTGCCAATTTCAGCGGGTTTGCTCAACGCTTCCGTGAGCGCGGCGTAATCGTGGCCGTTCACGACTTTCACCGCCCAGCCGAATGCGCGCCACTTTTCGTCGAGCGGTTCGTTGCTCATCACGTCGCGCGTGTGGCCGGAAATTTGCAGCGTGTTGTGGTCAATGATGGCCGTGAGATTATCCAGCTTGTAATGCGCCGCCGCCAAACCAGCTTCCCAGTTTGAACCTTCTGCAAGTTCGCCGTCGCCAAGCAAAGTGAAAACGCGATACGGCGCGGAATCCATTTTGCCCGCGAGCGCCATGCCGATACAGATCGGCAGACCGTGACCGAGCGCACCGGTGTTCATCTCGATTCCCGGAATGTGCCGCGTGGGATGGCCGACGTAATGCGACTGGTAGTGGCAGATTGTTTTCAGATCTGCTTCGGGAAAAAATCCCCGATCCGCCAGCACGGCATAGAGCGCCTCGACACAATGACCTTTGCTTTGCACATAACGGTCGCGCGTCGGGCTGGAAAATTTTTCCGGCGACACGTTGAGGATGCGGTTGTAGAGCACGTTCAAGATGTCGAGGCACGAAAGCCCGCCGCCGGTGTGGCCCGCGCCCGCATCGAAGATGGCTTCAAGCGTTCGCTTGCGAAGATGGACGGCTTTGATGGCGAGCTGGCGGTCGGTCATTACTTGATTGACGCAGATTAGAGCAGCGTCCAGCAAAGCAAAAGACTTTCCAAAATGGGAACTGAAGTTGTTGGCAGCGCGCGATCAGTTTTGGTCAATCTGATTTTCAAAAACCTTCTGCCATCGCAATCGCCTTCCGCATCGCCATGGATTTATTGATTGTCTCCTGATATTCGCCGTCGGGCGTGGAGTCATTCACCCAGCCGCCGCCGGCCTGGACGTAAGCCTGGCCGTCCTTGATGAGCGCGGTGCGGATGGTGATGCAGGTGTCGGTGTTGCCGTTGAAGGAAAAATAGCCGACGCAGCCGCCGTAAGGTCCGCGCGCCGTCTGTTCCAGTTCGGAAATGATTTGCATCGCGCGGACTTTCGGCGCGCCGCTCAACGTGCCGGCGGGAAATGTCGCGCGCATCAGATCGTAATTCGTTTTGTCCGCAGAAATTTTCCCCTCGACCTGCGAAACGATGTGCATGACGTGGCTGTAACGCTCCACGATCATCAAATCCTTCACCTGCACGCTGCCGAAATCGCACACGCGGCCGATGTCGTTGCGCGCGAGGTCCACGAGCATGACGTGTTCGGCGCGTTCCTTCGGGTCGGCGAGCAGTTCTTTTTCCAGTGCGGCGTCTTCCGCGTCCGTCTTGCCGCGTTTGCGCGTGCCGGCAATGGGACGGATTTCCACTTTGCCTTCTTCGCAACGGACGTGCAGTTCCGGCGATGCGCCCACGAGGGCGAAGCCATCCAGCTCCAGCAAGAAAAGATACGGCGACGGATTGACGTTGCGAACGGCGCGATAAATGTCCAACGGCGAGGCTGTGACCGGCGTTGACCACCGTTGTGAACCCACAACTTGAATAATGTCTCCAGCTTGAATGTATTTCTTGGATGCTTCTACATTCGCGTAAAACTTTTCTTGCTTCTGGTTCGACTCAAAAGCAACGGGCGGCATGACTTCGGCTTGAACGCCGATAGATTTATTTTCGCTCGGTTGTTCAAGCAGCGCGACGAGCCGTTCGATTTCACCAACCGCATTTTCGTAAGCAGCGGCGGGGCTTTCCGCATCTTCCAAGATGGCGTTCACTAAAACCGTGATCGTCTGCTGCACGCGGTCAAAAACTAAAAGCTGGTCGGCCACGAGAAAATACATCACGGGCGTTTTCAATTCATCATGCGCCGGACGCGGGACGCTCGGCTCGATGTCATGGATGAATTCGTAGCCGATAAAGCCGACCGCACCGCCGGTGAAGCGCGGCAATCCCGGCACGGCCACCGCGCGATATTTTTTCATGATGCGCTCGACGATTTCGAGTCCGTCCTTCACGTCCTGGCCGGCGACGGCGCTTTCGATGATGCGGCCGTTTTCGATGACCTGGATGTGCTGGCCGTCCTGCCGGATGACCGCGCGCGGATTGCAGCCAACGAACGAGTAGCGCCCGATGTGTTCGCCGCCCTCGACCGATTCAAAAAGAAACGATTCACCCGCGCCGCTGATTTTGCGGTAGGCGGAGAGCGGTGTTTCCAAGTCGGCAAGGATGCGGCGCGTGACGGGAATGAGATTTCCCTGAGTCGCAAATTTCAAAAATTCTTCCAGCGTCGGTGAATACATGGCGCATGAAGCATGAAGAATTTTGAATGAAGAAACAAACCATTTGCGGGGCGTCAGTGTTCTCAAGGGTGCAGGTGATACGATTGCACCCCAGCTAAAATCTGCATCTGATTTGCAGTTTTATTTTCGGGATAATTACCATAACATTTCAAAGTCAGCTTGGCTCCCATAGCTCAAATGGATAGAGCAGCGGTTTCCTAAACCGTTGATCCCAGTTCAATTCCGGGTGGGAGCACCAACCTTGTCGAGCGTCCGTTCTCAGGTGAAACGTATAAAATTAATTAATTCCATATCAACGACTTGCGCACCAGCGGTGAACGGTCACTGCAACTTCCCGGTCTATTCGTTGTTGAATCCAGTGACCGGCAACCAAACAAAAAAACTTTATGAAAATTCGTTTCGGCACCCAAACCCTCGTCGCGCTGGCGGCCACCATCGCGGTCACCACCTCCAACCTTGGCTGCGCTGAAGAACGTCCGATTCCGCCGCCGTCAATCGCGGCCAGTTCGCCGTCGCCCGCTGCCGCGCCCACCTTGCCGCTGGAAATTGCGGCGGACACTTCCCTCGCCCAAGTCGTCAAGCTCGTGCAAGCTGGCGTGGACTTGAACGTCGTCACCAACTACATCGCTAACGTCTCCACCCCATTCAATCTGGACGCCGAAAAAATCATCGCCCTCACCGACTCCGGCGTGCCATCGGTGGCCATGAACGCGATGCTCGAACGCGACAAAGTTTTATTCGCCACCGCCAACAATCCACCCGCGCCCGCGTCCGCGCCTGCCGTAGAAACCAGAACGGTCGTCGCGGCGAACACCGCGCCGCCCACCGCGCCGATCACGGTGAATTATTTTTCGGACACGCTCGCACCTTACGGGACGTGGGTGGAGGTGGACGGCTATGGCCGCTGCTGGCGACCGACAGTGGTGAACTACGATTCCGGCTGGCGTCCGTATTGTGATCGCGGTCACTGGGTCTACACGGACTGCGGCTGGTATTGGGACTCGGATTATTCTTGGGGCGCGACGTTTCATTACGGACGCTGGTTCCGCCATGCACACCACGGCTGGTGCTGGTATCCGGACATTGAATGGGCGCCGTCGTGGG
>JANOBC010000236.1:0-2594 GCA_031411455.1 Limisphaerales bacterium | reverse complement strand
ACGGTTCGACGGATAACTCTGCAACGCGCTCAAAGCACCGAGCGGCTGCGTCTGGAAAAGCTCATGCACAAACTGACCGAGGTGCGGCTGAAGAAAATAAAATTGGTTCGTGCGCGTTGCAGAGTTATCCGTCGAACCGTTTTGAACGGCTGATGCTGCCGCCGGAAACCGTCGCGGCGGGCGAAAAATTTTGGGATCTGGAATGGTCCGAGCATCTGGCCGCGTTGGTATCGAACGAAGCGCGAACGTCCAAGCTGGAAAAATTTTTCAAGAACCGCCTGCTACTGGTTCCGGCGCGGAGCGAGGCGCCGTCCCAACTGGCTGCGTGGTATTCCGCGTTGCTGGTTGACTGGGGCGTGACGCTGGCGCGGACGGGCCATGACGCCGCCGCGCAAAAACGGTTTGAGCAGGCGGTGCAGCTGAATACCGACAACCTGATGGCGCGGGTGAACCAGCTGGCCAATTCCAACCGGCTCGCCGGCAAAACACTTTCCCTCGGCGACGGTAGCGCACTCGTTCAAAAATTCCGCAACATCCAGCAAATCGCGCTGGTCATCAACGCCGGGGGTGACGTGGACGAACCCGCGTTGCGCTACGTGGTGGGTAACGCCTGCCTCGCCGCCGGCTGGCCGCGCCAGGCATGGGCGGAGTTCGACCGCGCCGCCACGCTCGCGCCGGAGGCCGTGATGCCGCAGCTGGCGCTGGCGCAGATTTATTCCCGGCTGCGGTTTCACGACGAAGTTTTTGCGGCGACGAAAAAATTGCGCGCGAAAGTGGATGCCACGCCGGCGGGCAAAGCACTGGAAATGGAACTGGCCTTGCTCGAAGCACGGTCATGGATGTCGCAGACAAACGCGGCGCAGGCGGAAAAAGTTTTGTCCGCCGTGCTCGCGAATTATCCCGACGACGTGCCGCTGGCGGAGGCGGTGTTCCGTTCGTATCTGGCGTTCGGTGATTCAGCGGGCGCGCTGCGGATGATCGAGGCGCAGCTTGCCAAAAATCCCGACAGTGTTCCCGCGCTGAACAACCAGGCCGCACTGCTCATCCAGTCCGGTCGCGCGGCGGAGGCGATTCCGGTCTTGAACCGCGCGTTGGCCCTGACCAATGTGCCGTCCATCCAGTTGAACCGCGCCATCGCGCAGGTGCAGTTGCGAAACCTTGATGCGGCAGAAAAAGATTACCGGCAACTGACCAACGCGGCGGTGGATCAGTTCAGCGTTCACTACGGCCTGTCGCAAATCGCCGAGCTGCGGCGTGACACGAATGCCGCCATCCGCCATCTGGAGTTCTGCCTCACCAACGCGCCGGCTGGCGGCGCGAAGTGGCAGGAAGTCAACGCGCGGCTGCAGGCACTGGGAAAATCTCAACTTCGTTTGCCGCCGCCGAACCTTCCTTTGTCAGAAGGAAAGCCGGACGATGCGTTCCGAAAGTTGACGGCTCCAGCGGTTGAAATAACTAAATAGCCGGTAAAGTTCTTCCAGCCGCGCCAGCAATTCCGAGCGCGCGGCGGTCGGCCAGTTTGCGTCAGCGGCTTTGAGTTCGCCGAGCAACTGTTCATGCAGCCCGCCGAGTTTTTTCTGCAAGAGATTCAACCGCTCGATCCATTCTTGCGCGCGCTCGAACCACTGCACTTGCAGCAGCGGCGACGTGACCGCGCTTTTTTCCACCAGAAAATTATCCGCGCTGCGGCAACTGTTGGCGACCTCGGCAAACAGATCAGCGAGGGCAGGGGGGATTTGCTGCACGTCCTTGGGCTTCGCGCCGAGTTCCAGTTCGAGCAGATGCAGCAGCCGCGACTTCGGTTCGAGTAGACAATTGTAAGCCGCGTTTAATTCTGCGTAACGCTTCGTGGCTTCGAACTTTTCAGCCTCGCTCGCATTGTGAACACGGTCGGGGTGGAGGTCGGAGGCGAGGGCGAGAAATTTTTGTTTGAGCAAATCCGCATCGAGCCACGGACGGCGCGGTTCGTTGAGGAGGGCGAAGTTGTCAGGCATTCTTTTAGACAGGATTAACAGGGTGGACAGGATTGGGAATGAAATTTAATCCTGATAATTTTGTTAATCCTGTCTAAAGTTTCACGCGCTGAAGCTTTCGCCGCAGGAACAGCTCGTCGCCGCGTTAGGATTTTTCACCTTGAAGCCGCCGTCCTGCAACGCCTCGATGTAATCCAGTTCGCTGCCGGTGACGTAGAGAGCGCTCTTGGGATCCACGACCACGCGCACGCCGCCGCTCTCCACGAGGATGTCGCGGTTTGCCGGGCCGTCCTGCAAATCCATTTTGTATTGCAACCCGGAGCAGCCGCCGCCGACGACGGCCACGCGCAGCACGCCCGCAGGCCGACCTTGCTTGGTGAGCAGCGTGGAAACTTTATTGGCGGCGCTGGACGTGAGCTTCACGAGACGTTCGTCGCCCGTGCGGAAAGTCGGTGCGGCGTTCGGTTTGCTGGCGAGGTTGGCAATCATTTTTGACTGACAGCAAGGTAGCCGCTTTTGCCATCAGCGTCAACGCGACGTAATCATGGCTTTAACGGAGCGCGGCTGTGTCGAAGACCAGCCGCAGCAATTTCGGTGTGCTGCGGCTGACGCTGCGCGCAC
>JANOBC010000235.1:0-1572 GCA_031411455.1 Limisphaerales bacterium | reverse complement strand
TCGACGGCCGCAGCGGCTGGCTGCTTGCGGGCATACAGCAAGTGCAATGAGAACCTGAGCAACCAAATCCAGCCGAGCCCGACGTGCGTTCGGTTGATCGGGCAAGGCGCGCGATGGGTGAGCCTGCGAATTCTCATATTGAAAAAGAAGAGCGCGGGAATTCTGCTTTACCGCCACCGTTGCGGAACGTTGGAAGTATTGCTCGTCCATCCCGGCGGACCGTTCTGGGCAAAGAAGGATGCTGGCGCCTGGTCGATCCCGAAAGGCGAATTCGAAGAAGGCGCGGATCCGCTCGAAGCAGCCAGACGCGAATTCCTCGAGGAAACCGGCTCTCCAATTGACGGCCCCTTCCTCGCCCTGAAGCCGTTGAAGCAGCGCAGCGCAAAAGTGGTCCATGCCTGGGCGGTCGAAGGCGATATCGATGCCGCCTCCATCCAGAGCAACACCTTCTTGATGGAGTGGCCGCCCCGCTCCGGCAGGCAGCAGAAATTTCCCGAAGTCGACCGGGGCGAATGGTTCACAATACCGGCCGCCAGGATCAAGCTGATCGTCGGCCAGACGGCATTCCTCGATGAACTGAGTGACAAACTCGGCATCGCTCCGGCCTGAGCGGTGAATCCGAAGTGCAGGACTCAGGACGTGGGACTCAGGATTTAGTAATTTCAAAAGACTCAATTCCAGTGCTCGCTAGGCCTTGACTCCTTAGTCCCGAGTCCTGAGTCCTGAGTCCTCCTTCAAATCAACCGCGCCACTTCCTTGCGCAGATCGAATTCGCCCTGTGTGTGCCAGCGCACTCACGCCGGACCTGGCTTCAGATACACTTGGGCACGATGCTCTGCCTTGAGGCCAGCATTGAGTCATTCCGCGCGTCTTTCCAAATGTGATGGAGAAAGCATGAAAATACTGATTGCATTGCTCATGGCCCTTGGCTTGTTGTCCGCATGTGTCATCGAACCCGGGTATCACGAACGTGAAAAGGGCGGCGATTTCTGTCCTCCCGGACAGGCGAAGAAAGGCAATTGCTGATCTCGAACGGGCGATTGCGGATCGCGATCAAAGCAAGGCTCGCGGCCGATTAATCTGTTCGTTTCAGGAAATCCACCAGCAACGCGCTTACTTGCTCCGGCTGTTCCTGCTGCACCCAGTGCCCGGCGCCGTCAACCAGATGGCAGCCGAGCATGTTGGTAACGGCCTCTTTCTGCATGGTGATCATGTCTCCGCCGGGCCGCTGATAGATTCCCCAATCGCTTTTTCCGGCTATGAAGCATGACGGCACGTCGATCGTGCGGCCGGAGAAAAGTCGCAAATCGGCGGTATTGGCACCGCTGGTGTTGGTCCGGTACCACTGCAGGCCGCCCTGATAACCGTTCCTGCCGTACTCTTCGGCGTAGACGGCCATCTCGCTGTCGGGCAGCCATTTGTTCGCGGCGATCTCGGCCGCCGAGGGCATTTCCTTCGCCACGGTTTGCGCCATGTTTTCGTCAAGGTCCATGATGTAATAGGTCGGCATTTTCTCCAGCTCGCCGGCCGTCCACGACTTCAGCGGGAAGGGCTGGTTCTGCTTCCAGTCCG
>JANOBC010000234.1:0-4615 GCA_031411455.1 Limisphaerales bacterium | reverse complement strand
CTGGTGTCCGCCTTGTCGCGCCGAAATCCCGGACTTCATTGAGTTGCAGAAAAAATATGCGGCGCAAGGACTGGTCGTCGTCGGCGTCTCGGTGGATCAGGCGGATTTGAAAACGGTAAAATCGTTCGCGCAGAAAAACGGCATCAATTATCCCGTGGTGCTCGCGGACGGCAAGATCGCCGATGCTTACGGCGGCATTGACGGCCTGCCGACGACCTTCATCATTGACCGCAATGGCAACATCGTGAAACAGCATCTGGGTTTTACGCCGCCAGCCATAATCGAAAAAGAGGTCAAGGCCTTACTGGCTCCATAAGGCTCACGGCGATGGTGGTCGTAAAAAATCCGGTTCGCATTTCAAATTGTTTTTATGTCATTCAAAACACTCGGTAAAATTTTCGCCGGATTGCTGCTGGTTGTTCTTCCGGCGGGAGCACAAACCAATCTCCTACAATTCCAGAGCACGCCGGAGCGCACGGCGCTGCTGGAGTTTTATACCTCTGAAGGTTGCAGCAGTTGTCCGCCGGCGGAGACGTGGCTGTCGGGGCTGAAAGATTCACCGCGCTTGTGGAAGGACTTCGCGCCGGTTGCGTTTCATGTGGACTACTGGAATTCCCTCGGCTGGAAGGATGCGTGGTCCGACGCGGAATTTTCTGAACGGCAGCGCAGTTACGCGCAACTCTGGCGTGCGGAAAACATCTACACGCCGGAATACGTTCTCAACGGCAAGGAATGGCGCAACTGGTTCAGCGGTAAAAACGGTCCGAAGTCCGATGGCGAAAAAGTCGGCGTGCTGACGGTCACTTCCGAAAAGACGAATCGCTGGCTCGTGAATTTCGCGCCGGAAAAAATTGGCGGTGCCAATTACGAACTGCACGCCGCGCTGCTGGCGGGCGGAATTGTTTCGGACGTGAAAGCCGGAGAAAATCGTGGTCGGCAGTTGAACCATGATTTCGCCGTCGTGAATCTCTTGCAGATTGGCATGACCACCAGCAACGGCGTCGCCCGAGGAAAATTTATTCTCGATCCGGCGCGGTTCGTCACGGGAAAAACCTCCGCGCTGACCGTTTGGGTGACACGCGCCGGCGAACTGGAACCGCTGCAAACCACTGGCGGCTGGCTGGTCGCGCCGGGAAAAAATGGATTGTAAGGATTCGCCGGCGAAGGCGACGAACAGCCATGAAGAAATTAATTCTCTCGCTCGTTGTCGCAACGCTGGCCCTGCCGCTGTTTGCTCAAACTTCCGCCAAAACCCTCCTCAATCTCGACAAAACGGGGGTGGCCATTCAAGGCTACGATCCGGTCGCATTTTTCACGGATAACAAACCAGTGAAGGGCGACCAGAAGTTTTTGGTCAAACACGACGGCGCGATTTATTTTTTCGTCAGCAAAGAACATAAGGATCTGTTTAAGGCTGATCCGGCCAAATACACGCCCGAATTTGGCGGCTATTGTGCCTACGGCGTTTCAAAGAACAAACTGGTGGAAATTGATGTGGAGGCGTTTCAAATCGTGGACGGCAAACTCCTGCTGCAATACAGCAAAGGCGTGCGCGATGATTTCAATGCGGATGCCAAAGCTAATCTGGCCAAGGCCAACACCAACTGGGCCGGTCTCGTGGCCAAGAAAGGAAAATAATCTGTAAGGACTCCCGCGCCGTCCCGACCAACCCACGACATTTATGTGTTCACTCACCAAAAAACAGAAAATCGCCAGTTGGCTGGTCCGGCTGCCGGCGGCGATCATCCTGTTGCAGACGCTGTTCTTCAAATTCACCGGCGCGCCGGAATCAGTTTACATTTTCACCAAGGTTGGCATGGAGCCGTGGGGGCGCTACGGATCGGGCGTGGTTGAATTGATCGCGTCAACTTTGCTATTATCTTCGTGCCATTGCTGGCTCGGTGCGGTGCTGGCGCTTGGCGTCATGGGCGGTGCGATCATGTCGCATCTTACCGTGCTGGGGATCGTGGTGCAGGACGATGGCGGCCTGCTTTTCGCCCTGGCCATCACGGTGGCGGTTTGCAGCGTCATCACATTGGTATTGCACCGTCGCCAAATTCCGTTCGTCGCTAAATATTTCATCACTCAAAACTCATGAACACCGACCGCGAACTGATTCAATCCGTCATCGAAACTTTGCGGCAAGGTGAATTGCTCCTCGCGGAAATTTCGGACGAGGCTTACATCTGCAAAGTCACCGTCGCTTTCAACGCCTCCATCGGCGGACATTACCGCCACTGCCTTGACCATTTCAACACGTTGCTCGAAGCGTCGGCAGCAGGTGATTTGAACTACGATCATCGCGAACGCGGGACGCTCGTTGAGCGTGACCGTTTTGCCGCGCTCAATGCGACCCGCGACCTGCGCGCGGGCTATGAAAAATTGAATCCTGATTTACTCACCCGGCATCTGAACGTGACGTGCAAGACGAGTTACTCCACGAACGGCTCGCAGGTTTCCTCCTCCACCGTCGGACGCGAAGTGATGTATGCCGTAGCGCACGCGGTGCATCATTACGCGCTCATCGGCGTGATGGCGGGCGTCATGGAGGTGAAGCTGCCGGCCGGTTTTGGCGTCGCGCCGTCCACGCTCAAACATCAAGCGCAAACCGCCCACGCTGCGTAATCGCATGTTTGAAACCCTGCCACTGTCCTCCGGCGTTGTGACGGAATGGCTGCCGCTCTGGAAAGCCGCCGGGTTTTTTTGCGCCACTTTTGTGCTGGAAGATGCTGCCGCTATCGGCGCGGGACTGCTGCTGGCGGTGGGACAAATTTCCTGGCCCGCTGCCTTTGTCTCCTGTTTCCTTGGCATCTGGCTGGGCGATGTGGGGCTTTATGCCCTGGCGCGTTTCGCCGGACGGAATTGGTTTGAAACTTCTTCATTGAAAAAATTCTCCGCCAAAGTTTCCCGCAGTGAAAAATGGTTCAGCGAACGCGGCACGTTGATTTTGATTTTCAGCCGTGCCATTCCTGGCGCACGGCTGCCCACGTATCTCGCCGCCGGGTTTTTACGCGTGCCGTTCGCACGCTTTTTATTCGTCACCGGCGCGGCGGCGTTTGTGTGGACCTTCATCATTCTATTGTTGGCCCAAACTTTTGGCGCGCAAGTCATCAAATGGATGAGCCACTACAAATCGGGCAGCCTGTGGCTGCTCGGCAGCGGAATGCTTTTGCTCATCACGTTCCAATTGATTCGGCGGGCTTCATTGAACTTGGACTGGCGCAAATTCAACACCCGCTTGGTGCGCTGGACGCATTGGGAATTCTGGCCGATGTGGCTTTTCTATCCGCCGGTCGCGCTTTACTACCTTTGGCTTGCCATCAAATATCGCGGCGCGATGCTGCCCACCGCCGCCAATCCTGGAATTTTTTCCGGCGGCATCGTGGGCGAATCCAAAATGGAAA
The DNA here is from genome assembly GCA_031411455.1 of Limisphaerales bacterium. GTDB lineage: Bacteria > Verrucomicrobiota > Verrucomicrobiia > Limisphaerales > UBA11358 > UBA11358. The sequence continues at coordinate 1,211 of JANOBC010000234.1, read as the reverse complement.
CGCTGCGCGACCTGATGAACACAAGTCCACAGTTTACGGCGGAAGCGGAGATGATTGCGGGCGACTCCGCCAAAGCCCGGCTCATTTCGCTCCGCGAGATTTGTGCGCGCAGAAACATTTCCTATCCGTTCATCCTGAAGCCGGATCTTGGGCAACGCGGTGCGGGCATCAAGCTGATCCGCACTGAAACACAGGCCGAGGCTTATTTGAAAGAAACTAGCGCACAGTTGCTGGTGCAACGCTTTGCCGAAGGCCCGCACGAAGCCGGGATTTTTTATTACCGTTTCCCGCACGAATTGAACGGACACATATTTGCCATCACGGAAAAGATTTTCCCCGTGATCACCGGTGACGGCAAATCCACCATTGCTCAACTGATCTGGCGTGACGAACGCGCCCGTTTCATGGCCGACAAATATCTGCAACGGCTTGGCGCGCGTCAAAACGAAGTGCTCGCGGAGGGCGAAACGCAATCGCTCGTCCAGGCTGGCAACCACGCGCAGGGCTGCATTTTCCGCGACGGCATACGGCTGAATTCTCCAGCGCTGGAACAGCGCATTGATGAAATTTCAAAAAAGGTCAACGGCTTCTTCATCGGCCGCTACGACATCCGTTTTGCGAGCGAGGAAGATTTGCGCGCCGGAAACAATTTTCAAATCATCGAACTAAACGGCGCGGCGGCGGAAGCTACCAATATTTATGACGCGCGCAATTCGCTGTGGTTCGCGTATCGCACGCTGTTTCGGCAGTGGGATTTGGTCTTTGCCATCGGCGCGGAAAACCGTCGGCGCGGCCATGCGCCGATGAAAATTTCCGACTGCTGGCGCGCGTGGCGCAATTATGCCGCGCTCGCAACGACGTATCCCGCCGCCGACTGAACCATGTGCACCGTTACTTTTTCACCACGCAAACGCGGCTACGCGCTGGCGATGAATCGCGATGAAAAATTGTCCCGCACGATTGGCCTGCCGCCGTCGGAAAAAACCATCCAAGGACGCAAAATTCTCGCCCCATCCGAACCCGGCGGCGGAACGTGGATCGCGGTCAACGACTGCGGGACAACGCTGGCTTTAATTAACTGGTATGCCATCCGCTCACAGGTGGAGACGAAATCGGTCAGCCGGGGTGAGGTCGTAAAGGCCGTTAGCTTGTTGACCACAGCGCTCGCAGCGGCAGAGGTAGATGCCCGGCGCGGGCGGGAGGAGATCCTC
>JANOBC010000233.1:0-14334 GCA_031411455.1 Limisphaerales bacterium | reverse complement strand
TACGCGAGGCGCGCGGATTTACTTCGAGAACATAAACCGTTTCACCTTTGACCGCGTATTGCACGTTCATCAGGCCGATGACTTTCAACTCGCGCGCCATGGCGTGCGTGTAGTCGCGGATGACGCCGATGACTTTTTGCGACAAGGTGTGCGCGGGCAAAACCATCGAGGCGTCACCAGAGTGAACGCCAGCGAATTCGATGTGTTCCAACATGCCGCCAATGACAATCGTGCCGTCGCTCGGATTTTTGAATTGGCCGACGTCAGTGATGCAATCCACATCCACCTCCGTGGCGTCTTCGAGAAATTTATCCACGAGCACCGGGCGGTCGGAGGAAACCTCGACCGCAAATTTCATGTAGTGCGTCAGTTCCGCGTCGGAATAAACAATCTGCATCGCGCGACCGCCGAGCACGAAACTTGGACGAACGAGAACGGGATAAGTCAGGCGTTTAGAAATGACGAGCGCTTCTTCCGCATTCGTCGCCAGACCATTCGGCGGCTGCGGAATGTTCAGCTTGTTCAGCATCGCGGCGAACAGCTTGCGGTCTTCGGCGATCTCAATGCTCTGCGGCGAAGTGCCGATGATGTTGACGCCGTTCTTCTGCAAACCGAGCGCGAGGTTCAACGGCGTCTGTCCGCCGAATTGCGCGATGGCGCCCCAGCATTTTTCGCGTTCGTAAATGTGCAGCACGTCTTCCAGCGTGAGCGGCTCGAAAAATAATTTGTCGCTCGTGTCGTAATCCGTGGAAACGGTTTCAGGATTCGAGTTGACCATGATGGTTTCAAATCCGTCCGCCTTGAGCGCGAACGCGGCGTGGACGCAGCAATAATCAAATTCAATGCCTTGACCAATGCGGTTCGGGCCGCCGCCGAGAATCATCACCTTCTTCGCGGTGTTGCCCTTCACCTCGTCATCGCCGCGATCGTAAGTGGAATAATAATACGGCGTGTAAGCCTCGAACTCGGCGGCGCAGGTGTCCACGAGGCGGTAGCTGGGGACGAGGCCGATGCGTTTGCGCTCGGCGCGGATGGCGTCTTCAGTCGTGCCGGTAAGATGGGCGATCTGCCGGTCGGAAAATCCGAGCGACTTGGCGCGGGCGAGTTTTTCTGCGTTGAGCGATGACATTTAGCGAAATTAAATTCGCGATAGTAAGCCGGAATTTTTTACGGCTGTCCAGAAAGTTGAGCGGGAAGGAAAGAAGTCAACGAGTTGATATTTTACGACTGCTCTCTTGCTCAACTTTTCATTTCAGTTTGGCCTCAATTTGTTTCCATGCGTTTAAGAACTTGGTGAAATCTCGGCTCGTTCAATATGTTCCCCGACAAACGCGCCAGCGTCTTGGAGTGCGCCAGTCCTCTGGCGCTTTTCACGACCAACCAAGCGGCAGAGGACTGCCGCACTCCAAAACCTCGCGGCGGTTCACACCGCAAATGATTATCAAGCGTCGTTTTCCCGAAGCGCGTCCGGGCTTGAAAGGAGGCTCGACATTTTGCTGTCGGCTGATGACGATGTTTTGAATTCAAAGGCAAGCAATGAGCAAACCGATTTCCCCCAACACCGCCGCCGCGCGGCTACAGAAAACTTCCCCGCTGCGACCGAAGCTCGCCATCGTGCTGGGCAGCGGATTTCATCACGTCCTCGCCGAACTGCGGGTGGCCAAAAAGATTTCCTACGCACAAATTCCCGGCTTTCCCAAACCGACCGTCAGCGGTCATGCGGGTGAATTGTATTTTGGTCATCTCGGCCAGACGCCGGTGCTGGTCTTGAGCGGGCGCGCGCATTTTTACGAGGGACACGACATGGAGCGCGTGACGTTCGCAGTGCGGACGCTCGCGGCGTTTGGCATCACCGGTTTGCTCCTGACGAACGCGGCGGGTGGCCTCAACAAAAACTTTCGCGCGGGCGATTTCATGGTGCTGACGGATCACATTAATTTCATGGGAACGAATCCGTTGCGCGGCGCGGCAGTTCCCGGTTTGCCGCGCTTTGTAGATTTGACGGAAGCCTACGATAAAAATTTGCGCGAGCTTTTGTTTCAGGCAGGGATAATTTCCAAACTAAAATTGCAGCGCGGCGTTTATCTCGCCGTGAGCGGTCCGAGCTACGAGACGCCGGCAGAAATCCGCGCGTTCGCCACGCTGGGCGCGGATGCGGTGGGCATGAGCACGGTGCCGGAGGCGATTGTGGCGCGGCAATGCGGATTAAACGTCGCGGCGGTTTCGTGCATCACGAATCTGGCGGCGGGCATCAGCAAGGATAAGCTCTCGCACACAGAAGTTTTGGAGACGGCGGAGCGAGTGAAAAAACCCGGCGCGGCGTTGATCAAAAACTTTGCCGAACTTTACGGGAAAATTTTGGCCACAGATGCACACAGATGAAACATAGATGCTGCCAGTTTCCGTTTTATCTGTGTTTCATCTGTGAAAATCTGTGGCTGAAATAAATAAAAATGAAAATTGATTCCAAAAAACTAATCGCGGCGGCGGCGAAGGCCCGGGCTGGATCAGTGTCGCCGTATTCCCAGTTCAAGGTTGGTGCGGCGCTGCTGACGAAGCGCGGCGAAATCATCGGCGGCGCGAACGTGGAGAGCGCAAGCTACGGGCTGACGTGCTGCGCGGAACGCATCGCGCTGTTCAAGGCGCTGACGGACGGGAAGAAAAATTTCATCGCGGTCGCAGTGGTGGCGCGGTGCGACGGCGGGGCGCTGCCGTGCGGCGCGTGCCGGCAATTGCTGGCGGAATACGCGCCGGGCGCAAACGTTTTCACGGCGGACAGTGATGATTTGAAATCCATCCGCACTTTCACAGTGGAAGAATTAATCCCCGAGGCGTTCACGGGTTCAAGCCTGGCGGCGGTTCGCCGATAATGGCGGGGCGCGGACGATCTCCGTCCACAGCGGCCTCGCCACTCAAGCAACGGGCGAATGAATCCGTCGGTTACATTTCCAACGCTGCGAACCGGGACGGTTCGCGCGCCGGACGCAATAAAACTCTGCCGCTCGTTTCTTGAATTCGTCGGGAAAAGCGGTAGGCTGTCCCGCTCGGTATTTATTAAATGAAGCCTGAAGTTATTTTTGGTCTGGAGAACGCGACGTGGCCAGCTTTGCTGGTGAATACGGCGGGCGCGGTCACGTTGGCGAACGCGGCGGCGAAAAATGTTTTTGGCCCGGCGTTGGCGGTGAGTCCGGCGCAATTAGCCTCCATCTGGTCGCCGGAAAACGGCGGCGGCGCGACGGAATTTGTTTCCCTCTGGTTGCAATCTCCGGCGGCAAGTTCCATTCTCAAGTTCAAAACTTCGGGCGGCGCGACGGCCACGTTCACCTCGGCCATTTGCCAGTGCAATCACAACGGCGAAACGTGGCTCGTGCTGCAATTACTCGCGGGCGTGAGCGGCGCGGAAGCGGTTCCGGAGGCGAAGTCGGTGACGGAAGGCGACGCGGCGCTCAAACAAAAACTGGAGTGCGTGCTGCAACTGGCGCGGACGGTCTCCCTGGATTTTAACAACGCGCTAACGGGAGTTTTGGCGCACACGTCGCTGTTGCTGGGCAAGGCGGAGGCGGATCATCCGTGGCGCCGTTCGTTGCTGGAAGTGGAAAAATCGGCGGCGCGCGCGGCGGAAATCGCGAGCGAACTGGCGCTGTTCAGCCGACAGGAAAAAGAAGCACGCCGGGCGCCGGCGGGAAATGTGAACGCGCTGGTGAGCCGTTGCGTGGAGGTCTTGAAGAGTGCCAGCGGGCCGCGTTTCAACTGGAACGTGTCGCTGGAGCGGTCGCTGTTTGAATCCCGCTTTGAGGAGGCGAAGGTGCAGCAGGCGATCACGAAAATTTTGGAGAACGCGGTGGAGTCATTCGCTTCGGCGGCGATGTCCGTGCAGATTTCCGTGACGACGCGGAACGTGGAACTGACGCAGGACACGCAGGACCGCAACGTGCGGCTCGCAGCGGGCGCGTATGTGTGCGTGGAAATTTCCGACACCGGCGCGGGCATCGAAGCGGAGGCGCTGGCGCGAATTTTCGAGCCGTTTTTCACGACGAAAAAGGCGCCGCATCGCGGCCTCGGGCTGGCGCTGGTGTATGGCATCATTTCCAACCACGGCGGCGGCGTGGCGATTTCCAGCCAGCCGGGCAAGGGAACTTCGGCGCGCGTTTATCTGCCGGCAGAGAAGAGCCGCATCCACGCGTCGGGTGGTTCGGACAACGGCTTGCGCGGCACGGCGACTATTCTTGTGGTGGACGACGAAAGTTTGCTGCTGACGCTGGCGGAAACCATTTTGTCAGACTTTGGCTACAAAGTTTTGACGGCAAGCAACGGGCAAAAGGCGCTGCACATTCTGGGCGAAAAAAATCTCACGGTGGATTTGGTGATCACTGACCTCGTGATGCCCGGCATGGGCGGGCGCGAATTGATGGAGCGCATCAAGCAGCACGGCTTGAGCGTGCCGGTGGTTTGCACGAGTGGCTATGTTTTGTCGGAGGACAAGCAGGCGGGCGCGGGCTATCTGCAAAAGCCGTTCACGAGTTCGGAACTGCTGCTGAAGGTGAAGGCGACGTTGGAACTGCATAACGGCAATTGACTCTGCGGTGGGTTTTGATTCAATTCTGCTTATGCAAATTGAAAGCCTGAAAGTTTTTTGCGACCTCGCCGAGACGGAAAGTTTCACCAAAGCCGCGCAGATTAATGGCGTCACGCAGTCCGCCGTGAGCCAGCAGATCAGCGCGCTGGAACGCACCTTCAAATCGCTGCTCATCGAGCGCAGCAAGAAAAAATTCCGGCTCACGCGCGAGGGGCAGGTGCTTTACGACTACAGCAAGCAGATCATCCAGACCTTCGATTCGCTTCACAACAAGCTCGCGGAATTGAAGGACATAATTTCCGGCACGATTCGCGTCGCGACGATTTACTCCATCGGCCTCCACGACTTGCCGCCTTACATCAAGAAGTTCATGAAGAACTACCCGACGGTGAACATTCACGTCGAGTATCGCCGCGCGAATCAGGTTTATGATGATGTCTTGAGCAACGTCGTTGACCTCGGCCTCGTGGCGTATCCGGTGAAGGATGTGAAATTGGAAATCATTCCGTTGCGCAAGGAGCCGCTCGTGCTGATCTGCTATCCACAACATCCATTCACGAAACAAAAAAGCATCAAGCTTAAGCAACTCGCCGGGCAAAAGGTCATCGGGTTCGAGCCGGACATTCCGACGCGCAAGGCGCTGGACAAGATTTTGAAGGAATACGATGTCGAGGTAAAACACGTCATGGAGTTCGACAATGTCGAGACGGTGAAGCGCGCGGTGGAAATTGACGCGGGCATCTCCATCGTGCCGCTGGGAACGGTCACGCAAGAAATCTCCAAGCAAACACTGGCTTCGGTGACGATTGAAGACGGTGAGTTTTATCGCCCGCTCGCCGCCATCTACAAGAAGAACAAAGTTCTTTCACCAGCGATGAAGCAGTTCCTGACGATTCTGAAAGACACGATTTGAATTGAACCGCCAATCAAGAAAACCCTGCGAGCAATGCTCGCAGGGTTTTTTATTAGCGGTGATTAGCGCAGATTAGCGGTTAAAAAATTATTTCAAATTCTCCGGGTTGAGCGGTTTTAATTCCTTCGGCAGAAAAATGCCGTCCTTGCGGATGAGTTCGCCGTCAAACCAGATTTCGCCGCCGCCCCATTCCTTGCGCTGGATAAGCACCATGTCCCAGTGAATCGCGCTCTTGTTCCCGTTGCCGCAATCTTCATAGGCCTGCCCGGGCGTGAAGTGCAGCGAGCCGGCGATTTTTTCGTCGAACAGGATGTCGCACATCGGACTCAAGATGTGCGGATTGAAGCCAATCGCAAATTCGCCGATGTAACGCGCGCCTTTGTCCGTGTCCAAAATTTCGTTGAGCCGCTTCTGGTTGTTCGCCGTGGCGTTGACGACTTTGCCGTCGCTCAATTCGAGGCGCACGTTGTCAAACTTCGTTCCCGAATACAGCGTCGGCGTGTTGAACTGAATCACACCATTCGCGGAGGTCAGCGTCGGGCAGGAAAAAACTTCACCGTCGGGGATGTTGCGCGTGCCTTCGCACTTCTTCGCGCCGATGCCCTTGATGCTGAAAGTTAAATCTGTTCCCGGCCCTTTCAAATGGACGCGGTCGGTTTTCTTCATCAATTTTTCCAGCGGCGTCATCGCCTTCGCCATCTTCGGATAATCCATCGTGCAGACGTTGAAGTAGAGGTTCTCAAACGCCTCCGTGCTCATGCCCGCCGCCTGCGCCATGCTCGGTGTGGGCCAGCGGAGGACGCACCAGCGCGTTTTGTTCACGCGATAATCCTGCACGGGCCGGATGACTTTGGAATACATCTTCATCCGGTCGCTTGGCACATCGGAATTTTCATTCATGTTGTCCGCGCCGCGAATCGCGATGTAAGCCTGCATTTTTTTCATGCGGAACATTTCCAGATCGCGCACGTCTTTCGCCTGCGCCTCGGTCATGCCGAGCAGTTGCTCGCGACCCACGCGCGTGTGGCGCACCTCCACGAACGGCGTTGCGCCCGCCGCGCGCACGGCGCGAATCATCTCCACGGTGAATTCATCCGGCACATCAATCATGTCCAGCAGGATGCGCTCACCCTTTTTCAGCGCGCAGGAATAATTTGCGAGAAGTTTCGCCAGTTTGGAGTAACGCGGGTCAGTCATGTAGCTCTGAATTAAAAATTAAAAATGTAAAATGTAAAATTCAATCGCCGCCGAATAGCACTTGATTGCGGAGCGCGTCTCTGTGAGCCGCAGCACTATGTTAAGTCGGCGCGACGGAAATTTTTTGCAAACCGATTCATTCTGGATCCGCAGCGGGTCACAGATGGGTCGCGCGAAGCCGAAGCGCCCGCTGACCCGCGCGTCGTCAAGGACACCCAGGGCAACATCCTCGCCGACGGCGACTGCGTTATCCTCATCAAAGATTTGAGGCTCGGCGGTTCCTCGGTGCTGAAAGGTGGCTCAAAGTCCAAACCCATCCGCTTGGTGGACGGCATCGCCGTCGGCCGGAAAGCTTGCTTCGCCAAGAAGGCGTGAAGCGTCTTCTGGATTCCATGGCCGACGCCCACGCACGGAAAGAAACGAATCTTATTTGGTTTGCGTGTCTGTCGTGGTCGTGGTCGTAGGACTGTGATATGTGGTGGATTCCGACGTGGTCGTCGTGCTGCGAGTCGAGTCCGAGGCGCAGCCGGAGATGAATGCAAGGGCGACAACGGCAAGGCTGGAGAGGATAAGTTTTTTCATGATTTTTTTGGTTGGTTTGATTAACGGGCTAAATTTACGCGCTAATTCGCCTCGACACCATGGGGTATAACCCGACTCCAACCCCTGGGTAAAACACCCCATAGAAGTTTTTTTTGCGGCCCTCTATGCTGCAACCGTGAATCCAATACTACTCATCCTAATTCTGTTGCTCCTTTTCGGTGGTGGCGGTTTTTATCTCGGCGGTCCCAGCTTTGGCGGCGGCGGCCTTGGCCTCGTTCTGGTAATATGTTTGATTGTCTACATGCTGGGCGGATTTGGTGGTAGAAAAGGCTAGCCATAGCGGAGAGAAAATTAAACAGCCCGCGGAACCTGAATTGGCGGGCTGTTTATTGGCTTTGAATCCAGCTTCGTGCAGCCAGCGTTAGTCGGTTATTAAGTCAGGCAAACCGTCCGGCCACAAAGCTGTGGTGCACCGAGCCAGCGAGCGCCGCAGGAGTCATCCAAGATGACCTGCCAGGTTTTCTCCAGCGCGAGCACCCCGGCAATTTCCAGTTCATCCAAAACCATGCACGCCGTCGAGAGCGCGTCGGATTCGGCGGCAGTTTCGCACAAGGCCCACGTGCGCGCCTGACGTTGCGCCGATTGGCCCGTGCGCGGATCGAGAATGTGGCGACCCTGCACTGCAAGGCCGGAACCACTTAACGAACCGTGCTTCAGAAAAAATCGCTGCGAAGAATTGTCCTCACCCAAGCCGCATGACCAGCCGGGCGTTCCCGACGGTGCCTCGCCCGCCACAATGCTGCTTCCGCCCGCGACGAGTAGAAATTTTTCGCAACTCCACTCGCGCAACAGTTCCGCCATGCGATCCAGCGCAAACCCTTTGCCAATCGCGCCCAAATCGAATTCCAGCCGACCGCCGTCGCAACGGATGGAAAAATTTTCCAGTGACCACGCTGGTTTTGCCGCCTGGGTTTTCAGCGCGGCGGCGGCGATGGAAAATGCGCCGCGCGTCGCGGCTTCCATTTTTTTTGCGAGTGTCAGACACGCGAACACCGGCTCCGTCAGCCGCAAAGTTTCACTGACGCCAAGCTGGGCGATGGCGGAGATTTCGCTGTTCGCGCGGAAGCGGCTTAATTTGGATTCCAATTCATCCGTCAGCGCGAACGCCGCCTGCGCGGCCTGCGCAGCGTAATCTTTTTCCTCACCGGCGAGGCGCACCTGAAACTGCGTGGCCATCGCGGTGTGATGAAAGACGTGGATGTCGATCATGGCTTTTCAGAGAAACGCAGAGGCGCAGAGAACGCAAAGAGACGCAGAGATGAATTTTTGTTTTCTCTGCGCTCCTCTGCGTTCTCCGCGTCTCTGCGTTGAGAAATTCATGGGCGCATTTCCCGTGTCCACAGAATGATCAAAACGTTTGGACGCACGCCGAAAAATTCTGGCCGAAACTTTTCAAGCCGATTCGTCAAGTTGCCCGGCACGTCCGTCGTTGTGATAAAAAAATCCACGTCGCCGGTTTCCTGCCCCGGTTGCCAGAAGCCGGTGTGCGGAAACTTTCGCAGATACCACGGCAGCGGCCACGCGTCCGCCGCCACGACGGCGATGCGCGGGGCGGACAGTTTTTTTGCCGCCGCCAATTCGGAAATTTTTCCGGGCAGCCCCAGCACGTCCTCGGCGGTGTGCGCGTAGGCGAAGGGATTTTTTTCATCCGCCGGTTTATCGAACACGAAGACTTTCGTCTGCTGCAACGTTGAAATCAGCAGCGCGGCGGCGGCAACGGCGAAAATCCAGCGGCCCGTGGCGTTGGTGATTTGCTGCCAGATGCCTTCCACGCCGAGGCCGCACAGCAGCGCGATGGGCAGCCAGAGGTTGAGCGCGAGCCACGGCTGCTTGTAGGGAATGGCCGAATAAATCCCGAACGTGAGCAGCGCATAGACGAGCAATGGCAACGAAGTTTTACGCGTGCCGTTGATGGCATCGCTGATGGCCGTGAAAACTCCCGCCGTCGCGACGAGGAAGAAAATAAAAAGCGGATCAAGGATTTGAAAATAATAGCCGAGTGGTTTCGCGTGCCCCTCGCCGCCCGCGCGCGCGGCGAAACGCGGAATGGCGTGTAACAGATCCGTCAGCGCCGCCCAGTTCTGGCCGAAGGAGGTGAATAGCAAAATCGTGGCGACGATGAAAACGGCGACGGCGGTGAAGATAATTTTCCCAGACGGAGCGACTGCTTCTCGCACTTCACCACTCCGCCGACTTACCCACCAGCCAGCGAGGGCAGCGATGGCCAGCGCGAAGAAATGAATGACCGCCGTCTCCTTGCAGGCCAGCATCAGCGCGGCGCACAGACCGGCGAGCGCAGCGGAAAAAATAGTGGGGCAGACGTCTTGCCGGTCGTGTTCCAAGCATGAACTGGACAGGCGAGACGCCTGTCCCACTATCTTTGGCCCGCAGCGCGAGCCAGCCCACCAACCGGACAGCATCAACCCGAACGTCGCGGCGACGAATAAAGTTTCATGAATGAAATAGCGGCTGTAATAAACCGGCAGCGGCGCGAAGGCGAACAGCAGAGCAGCGACGAGGCAGGGAATGAAACCGAACATCTCCACTGCCGCGCCAAACAACAAAATCATCGCGCTGCCGATGATGACGGGGGTGAGGCGCAATTGCGTTTCCGTGAGTTCGGAAAAGTTTTTTGCGCCGCCGAGTTGGGCGATGGGTTTAGCGACCAGATATAAAACCGGGCCGTGACGGTCTTGCGGGTCGTAGTGAAACGTTTCACCCGCGAGCAGATTGCCGGTGATGAAGGCGTTCACGGCTTCGTCCGTGTGCATCGGCCGCACGTCCAGTTGTGGCAAACGGATGACGAGCGCGAGCAAAGCCAGGGTAATGAAAATTGCCCAGCGGATTTTGGATGACGGTGCGTTGACCACGGCGGCGTTATGAAAAAGGATTTTGCATTTTTCCGGGTTCCACGCCAGTCATTCGTGATTAACAAAAAAGGCGGAAGGCCACGAAGCCTTCCGCCTTTCGAATCAGATTACATCACGCCGCCGGTTTGCCGAACACTTCCACTTCGATGTAGTGATTCATCCTGGAGGTCGTATTGCCGGCGCTGGAGAGGCGGACATAGCGGCCTTTCGCGCCCTTGGCGTCAATCAGTTTGCCGAGATACTGTTCGACGTAGGGACGGTCTTTGCCCGCAGCCGAGTTGTCGTAAATCGTCGTCACATCTTTCTCGAACTTCGCGTCGTCGGAGACTTGCACTACGATGTCTTTGTAGGCGCGTTCTTGCGAATGGAAATGCCAGACGATGACGGCGGAAATGTTCGCCGTTTTTTCGAGGTCAACTTGCACCCATTGCTTGCCGGGGGCGAATTCAACCCAGGAACCTTCATCGCCTTCCTTGTCGCCATCGGTGATGAGGTCAAGTGTGCCGATGACCGGCTCGCTGTCGCTGGCGGTGACTTTTTTGCCCTTGGCAAGGTTCACCGTGCCGACGGGAACCGGGAAGTCCGCGCGCTTCTTCAGCTTCGGTTCGAGGTTGGGAAGGTTGATGGGAACTGGTGTGCCGACCATGAGCGGCTTGGGCAGTTCGCTCGCGAGCGGAACCATGTCCTCGGCGAAAGCGTTGGCGGTGAAGAGAACGGCGGTGAGTAGGATGAGGTTTTTCATTTTAAGTTCAGACTGGATGCGGTGAAGGTTGTTCAAAGAATTATCGGCATGAAAATGTTCACGCCTCGGTTTCGGCTTTGGTGATGATAAGTTTTTTTTCGGCGACGATGGCTTCGTTCGCCTTGTGAATAACGTATTCGCTGGCGAAGGCTTCGTCCGCCGGACAGTTCAATTTTCCGTTGCCACGCACGGCGTTGAAAAAATTCTCCAAGTGCGGCTGGTGAATTTTTTTAGCGAACGAAACCGGGATGTCGTATTGGATGAGCGGCGCGGTTTCGCGCACGTCCACCTTGGACGCATCGCTGACGGCGGCGGCCACGGCACTGGCCTGGAGGTAGCCTTTGCCCACGAATTCGTCCCAGGATTTCGTCGAGCGGTCTTCACGCCAGAGCTTGGTGGTGCTGGGGTTCTCGGCCATCTTGATCGTGCCCTCGTCGCCGGAGAACATCTCAAAAAATCCGCCGCCCGCGCTCGTCGTCGTCTGCACCTGATAGAACGCGCGCGCCACGCCCGCTGGCGTGTCGTATTCGTAAATCACCATCGCGTTGTCATACCAGTCGTGGTTTTTGTAATAGTCATTGCCGCCGCTGGCGATCACGGATTTCGCGGGCGCGCCGAAAAACCAGTTGAAGATGTCAATCTGATGCGCGCCAAGGTCGGAGAGCGGCCCGCCGCCGAGTCCCTTGAACCAGCGCCAGTTGCGGAACTGGTGCATATCCTTGAAACCATATTTGGCGAGCTGTTCCGGTTTGAGTTCCGAATTTTTCGGAACGCCGAGATCGTTCGTCACCGCGCGGTTCCACTGCGCGTGGGCGGCGGTAATGCGACCGCAAATTTCCGCGTCGCGAATCAGCTTGTTCAGCGCAAAAATGTAGCGCGGATTGCTGCGGCGTTGGTGGCCGATCTGCAATAGTTTTTTCGTCTCGCGCATCGTCTGCACCATCGAACGGGCGCCTTCGATGGTGTTGCTCATCATCTTCTCGCAATAGACATGCAAGCCGGCTTTTAAGCAGGCGTTGGTCACCGGCGCGTGCCAGAAATCCGGCGTGGCGACGACGACCGCATCCAGATTTTTTTCGTTCGCGAGCAGTTCTTCGTAGTCGCGATAACCCTTCACCTCGAAGCCCTGCGACTTGAGGCGACGCACATTCGAGTTGCGGTTGTAATCCCAGATGTCCACGACGGCGACGAGGTTCAGACCCTCGATGACCGTGAGCGACTCCAGCAAAACTTGTCCCTGCGCGCCGCAGCCAATGAGCGCGATGTTCAACTTGCTCAAAGCCGCTTTCGCCGCGCCGCCAGTTTTTGGCGCGGCATCAGGACTGCACGAAGTGAGCAGCAAACCAGCGCCCGCGGCGGCGGTAGTGCCGAGAAATTCGCGCCGTGAAAATTCACGGCCTTGGTTATTGGATGGAGTTACCATTTTTTGAGAAGCGCGAGCTTGTTGTGTTTTGCGAGCAGCAACGCCATCGCTACGAGCGCGACGTGGATGCCCAGCCACGCGACGCCGTCCGGCTGATTGATCAAGATCAACCCAACCGACAGCGCGATGTAAATCAAGCCTTGCACGAACAGCGACGTGCGTGTGCCGAGACCGAGCAACAACATCACGCCCGCGAGAATAAGCGCCGGCCCGAGAACTTTGTCGAACAGGTTCAGCGAGAAGCCGGGCAGCAGCGCCTCGTTTTCAAACTTGGTCTTCAACGCCGCCGGGATGCCGTGGTAGTTGGCGAGGTCATAAAATTTCACCTTCAAGTCAATCACCGCGCCGCCCGCGTCTGGCACGCCGTGTTCGTCGAGAATCGGTTTCTGCACACTCTTGTAGGCGCCATATTTTTCCACGCCGCCGAGCAGCGCGCGGATGCCGAGCCAGCCGCGCAGCAGTAGGAAGGCGAGCGAGTAATCGCAATTGCACCGGCTCTCGCAGGAGCCGTCCGTTTTGTTTTCAGTCGAGTCGTTCATGTTAAATTCAATCGGGATTTTCACCACTTTCATCACCCGGCGCAATCGCGAAAATTAATGAGAATAATTTTTTGACCACCGTGATTGCGGAACCAAGACGGCCAACGCCGTCCCGTGGTTTCAAGCATCATCGCCGCTTCAATCCGGGTGAAAAGTTTTTTTGCGTAACATTGCTTGTGGAAATGATGCGGCCTCAAGGGAGGATGTGCGGCGGCGTGACCGAGGAGCCGAGCGCACACGTCGGCTGCGAGACGCCGATGGAGCCGGCGCCGTAACTGCCGCCCGCCGGACACGGCGGCAACGTGCCGTTCACCGTGACTTTCAGGTAAGGCAGCAGGTCGTTGGGGAAATTGAAGTTCGCGCCCGTTTGCAAGCCGCGTTCAATGGCCATCTGGTTCATGGCCGCATCAATCTGGCGGAGGTTATTGATGCAGGCGTTGGCCTGCGAGGTGGCGCGCGACTTCACAAAGTTCGGAATGGCAATCGCCGCGAGCAGTCCGATGATGGCGACGACGATCATGATCTCAACCAAAGTGAAGGCGGCGCGTGAAGATTTATGGATGATTGTCACAGCGGCAACTGTGGGAAAATGCGGGGGGAAACTCAAGCGGGCAATGCAAAACAAAAAGGTCAGCGCCGTCTTTCGCGCAGTAATGCCTTGCGGCGATCCACCGGCGTCCGTCGCTGACCCGAAATCATCTTACACTCACACCAATTTCATCGCCACCTGCTCATCCAAGATTTCCTGCACTGTCAGCAGGACGATGACTTTGTGGCTGCGCTTGAAGAAGGATTGAATCTCGCTCAACGCATCGGATGAATAATCGAAGCTCACGAAGAAACCTTTCTCGTAATCCTCGCGCATCATCATCGCTTCAAACGAATCAATATCGGGACGGCCAACCTTGTCTTTCTGTTTTACTTGGATCGGATACCAGCGTTCTTTCAAGCCGAGTTCGCCGTCCTGCTGCTTGCGCGGCGCGGCGCTGGAGGAGACGGGGAAGATGCGGCCATCCACGCCCATGTCGCCGACTTGCACTTTGTTCGGGATGCCGCCGAGGGCGATGACGGCCCAGTTCTCAAATTCAAACGGCGGGATGACGCGCAGCTTCTCCACCGTCCACGGCAGGTCGCGGACGACGAAACCGCGTCACGCGCGCCAGAGCGGTTCGCTTTCCGGCAACGCGCAAACATCGCGCAGACGTTTGGCCATGACGCGGCAGGCGGCGAAACCGGCTTCACTGAAAATAGCCCAGCCATTTATGGCTGGGTTAAACGTCATTAACATAATTTCAAGTCCCGCAGGGACGAAAGAACTTCAATCCAACATCTCCGCCTTGTAATCATATCCATGCTTCTTGAGAAAAACTTCCAACTCCTCGCGAAAACTCTTCTTCCGATGGTGTTCCTCCTGCGTCTGGATGTAATGAATCGTATCATCAACGCCCGACACGCCGATGCTGAACGCGCC
>JANOBC010000232.1:0-16267 GCA_031411455.1 Limisphaerales bacterium | reverse complement strand
GATGACACGGGCGTTTCGGATGAACCTCACCATCCTCTCGCTCGTCGGTTTGCTCGTCGGCCTGTATCTGATTTTTCAAAGCCTCGATGGCGCAGTCGTCCGGCGGCGGGAAGAAATCGGCGTGCTGCGCTCGCTCGGTGTTACTGAACGCATCATCCGCCGCGCGTGGCTGCTCGAAGCCACGCTGCTCGGACTCGTGGGCGGCGCGTTCGGCGCGCTGCTTGGCTGGGGCGGCGCGCAGTTCGCCGTGCGCTTAGTCGGGCGCACCGTGAACGCCCTCTACTACGCCACCACCGTGCAATCCGCTCGGCTGGATGCCGGGGAATTTTTCATCGCCATCGCGCTCGCCATCGCCGCGAGCCTCGTCGCCGGCTGGTGGCCTGCGCGGCAGGCCGCAAAAATTCCGCCCGCCCAAATCCTCTCGCGTCACCACGAAAGTCAGGAGCGTAAAACCATTTTGCAATCCGCACCGTTTGCCCTTTCGTTATTGGTGATTAGCGCACTGCTGATTTTTTTGCCCCCACTCCGTTTCTCCGGCGCGCTGCGTTTTCCGCTAGGTGGCTACGCGGCGGCACTCGGTTTAATTTTTGGCGGAGGGATTTTGTGCAGCCACGTTTTGCGGGCGCTGGCAAAAATGTTTCGCTTCACCGGCAATCATTCTGTCGCCGCGAAAATTGCCACGAGCCACCTCGTCAAAACTTCCAGCCGCCATCGCCTTGCCGCCGCTGGGTTGCTTTGCGCGGTCACAATGGCGGCGGGCATGATTATTCTCGTCGCGAGTTTTGAGACAACGATGCGCGGCTGGATCAATACCACGTTTCAGGCCGACCTCTATCTCACCAGCGACGGCGCGCAAAGTGCCTCCACGCAAAACCGCATCTCGCCCGCGACGTGGCACGCCATCGTCACCAACTCCGCCATCGCCGATGTGAATGTGATGCAAGTTTCGGAAATAAAAATTAACGATGTCAGCACGATGCTTGTCGGCGTGGATCTGCAATTTTCCAAACGTCACGAAAACCTGACGTGGCGGCAGCCGCCGTTGGACGAAAACGTTTTCGTCCAAGCGCGAAACGAATCGCTCGGCTTGGTCAGTGAAAGTTTCTCGGAGCGTTTTCGCGTGCGGCGCGGCGACAGCGTGACAATCCCCACACCCAGCGGCGAAAGGCGGCTTACCATCGCCGGAGTTTTTTCGGACTACGGCAACGAGCGCGGCTCGCTCATCGTGGATCGACGCCATTTCGCCGCGTGGTTTGGCGATGAAATGGCGACGAGTTTGATTCTGATGACGCAGCCCGGCGTCACGCCCGAAACGGTGCAGGAAGAATTGTCCGCGCAATTTCCCGGCCTCTCGATTTTGACGAACCGCTATCTCCGCACGGAAATTCTCCGCATTTTTCGCCAGACGTTTTCGGTCACTTACGCGCTGGAACTCATCGGCATCATCGTTGCCGTCATCGGCCTCGGCATGACGCTCTCCAGCATCCTGCTTGACCGCCGCAGCGAACTGACCACGCTCCGCGCCCTCGGCTGGCGTCGCCACGAAATGGCGTTCGCCACCGCCGTCGAAGGCGCGCTGCTTTCGGTTTGCGGCGTGGTTGTCGGCATCATCGTGAGCCTTGGCCTCGGCTGGATTTTGATTTACGTCATCAACCAACAAAGCTTCGGCTGGACGCTGCAATTCGCGATTCCGTGGCGCTCGCTCGCCGCGCTCGGCGCGCTCGTCATCGGCGCAGGAACGGTCGTGGCATATTTTGTCGGACGCTGGGGTTCGGGGCTAGCCGCTGATCGGGAGGAATAAAAATGAAGAAAATAATTTTAGCCATTGGCGCGCTGCTCGTTTTCATGATTGCGAAAATGGAAGCGCTGGACGTCGGCAAAACCGCCGACGGTTTTTCACTGCCGCAATCTGGTCATGCGTTTTCATTCCCCCGCGACCACGGCAGCCACAATGATTTCAAAATTGAATGGTGGTATATCACCGGCCACCTTTTCCGTGACGACGGACGGCGCTTTGGTTTTCAAGCGACCTTTTTTCGCAGCGCCGGTTTGGCAACCGATTCTACACAAGCAAATCCGACGTTTGGCACTGACAAACTGTTTCTAGCGCACATGGCGTTACTGGATGTGAAGACCGGAAAATTTATCCATCAGCAACGCTTGAACCGCGATGGCTGGGATGCTTTTTCGGCGACGAACGAACTCAATGTCCGCAACGGCAACTGGTCCCTCCGCATGACCGACACGAACCGCGAGACAATGGCGTTGCGCGGCTCGTTCGGCGGCGACGCCGCGCTGGAACTGGAATTGCAGCCGCGCAAAAACCTCGTCGTCTTTGGGCAGAATTCCGTTTCACGCAAAGCCGCCGACCCGACAGCGGCGAGTTATTATCTGACCTTTCCGCGGTTGGCAGCGACGGGCGCGGTGAAAATGAATTCCCAGACCAACCGCGTTTCCGGCGAGGCGTGGATGGATCACGAGATCAGCAGCAGCCAGCTTGGCGACGGGCAGGCGGGCTGGGATTGGTGCTGCCTGCAATTCAAGGACGGCCGCGAAATCATGGCCTACCGGATGCGCCGCGCGGATGGTTCACAAGATGAATTTTCCACGCTCGCATGGGTCGCTACCAACGGCGTCATCACGCATCTGCCCTCGGCGGAATTCAAGATGGAAACAGTGCAGACCTGGAAAAGCCCGGTGACGGGCGCGATGTATCCAGTGAGCATCAAATTGAAAACGCGCGATCCGCAGTCGGGCCAGCCGGTAAATTTTCTCCTCGAACCGCTCGCGGAAAACCAAGAACTCGCCGGCGGCGGCATCGCGTATTGGGAAGGCGGCTGCCGCATCCGCAACGACGCGGGCAAAGAAATCGGCTCGGCTTTTCTCGAACTGACGGGCTACGCGGGCAATCTGGAAAAAAGTTTGCGCTAATTTTTTATTCAAATAAAAAACCAAATCCAGTGTGCCGTTTTGCGTTGGCGTTTTCTATTCGAGCGTCGGTCACGTGCCTCACCGCCACGAACTCGGCGAACGCACGGCAGCCACATTTCTTTATTCTCCAGACACAATGATTTAAACTTAAAAATTCATGCATGAACTGACTGAACTGAATTGGATAATCCTGCTCGCCGCCGTTTTCACGGTCGCGTTTTTTTATTCCTCCGTCGGCCACGGCGGTGCGACCGGCTATCTCGCCGCGCTCGCGGTTCTTGGTGTTGCTCCGGTTTCCGCGAAAGTCGCCGTGCTCATCACCAACGTCCTCGTCGCCAGCGTCGCGTTGTGGCGGTTTTGGAAGGCCGGATATTTCGATTGGAAAATTCTGCTATGGTTCGCTGTCGCCTCCGTGCCGTGCGCCGTCTGGGGCAGCAAAATACAAATCAGCCCGCAGACCTACAAACTCATCCTTGGCACGGTGCTAACCGTCGCTGGACTCATCCTGCTGTTCCGCTCCCGCTGGCAGACCGATGATATGACGCTGCGAAAATTTTTCTGGCCACTCGCGTTGGTCATCGGTGCAGTGTTGGGATTTCTCGCCGGACTCACCGGCATCGGCGGCGGCGTGTTCTTGAGTCCCCTCCTTTTTTTATTCCGCTGGGTGAAACCGAAAACCACCGGCGGCATCGCGGCGGGATTCATCATCGTCAACTCCCTCGCCGGACTCGTCGGCGCGGGCTGGGAAAAAATCACGCACGCCGGGCCACTGCTCTGGCTCACGCTGCCCGCCGTCATCGGCGCGTTGCTCGGAACGCATTTTGGCGCGCGCCGCTGGAGCAGCGTCACCTTCAGCCGCGTGCTGGCAGCCGTGTTGGTTTTTGCGGGCGGAAAGCTTCTGCTCGAAGCTTGGTAGGGCAAAGCTGCCGCTTTGCCGGGCGCGAGGGAAGGCGTCGCAGCAGCGACGCCCTACCAATAATCATTTCAACTTCGGGCGAAAACCGGCGATGTGATCAATCGCCTCGGCAATCGCGCGCATCAGCGGCGGCAGACATTCCGCGATGGCTTTGGGATTTCCCGGCAGGTTCACGATCAAAGTTTTTCCGCGCACACCCGCCGTCGCGCGCGACAAAATCGCCGTCGGCACCTTGGCGAACGAAACCGCGCGCATCACTTCGCCAAAGCCGGGCAGTTCTTTTTCCAAAACCGCGCGCGTCGCTTCCGGCGTCACGTCACGCGGCGTCGGTCCCGTGCCACCGGTCGTGACCACCAGCGCGCAGCCGTTTGCGCACAAGGCTTTCAGCGCCGCTTCAATCTGTGATTGTTCGTCCGGCAACAGCACGCACTCGAATTCAATCTCCTCGGCGAACTGTTCACGCAGCACGCGCTCAATTTCCGGGCCGCTTTTATCGGTGTAAATCCCGCCGCTCGCACGGTCGCTCAAGGTGACGCGTCCGATTTTCATTTTTTAATTTTAGAAACCAGCCGCACGCCATCGAACCGCATGGTTTTGTCCACCGCCTTGCACATATCGTAAATCGTCAGCGCCGCCACGCTCACCGCCGTCAACGCTTCCATCTCCACGCCGGTTTTCGCCGTCGTCCGCGCCTCGGTGATGATGTGAACCAGATTTTTCTTGAGCGAGAAATTTACTTCCACCGCATCCAGCGGCAGCGAATGGCACAGCGGAATCAATTCATCCACGCGCTTCGCTGCCATGATTGCCGCGACTTTTGCCACAGTGAACACATCGCCTTTCGGCAATTTTTTCGCACGGAGTGCGGCGATAGTTTTTGGCTGGCAGCGCACAAATCCTTCCGCGACCGCGATGCGCAGTTGCGGCGGCTTGTGACCGACGTCCACCATTTTGGCGCGGCCTTGTTCATCGAGATGTGAAAATTTTTTCATGGAACTTCGAGCATTAAAACCGGCACAGCGTCACCAGCCTTCGGCGCTGCTACGCCACCAGCCAATTGCAGCAACGCATTCGCACCGGTCAATCCGGTCACGTCGCCGGAACTCTGCCAGCGCAGCGCGCGGACGACAAGTTCGCCGTTCTGGATTTCCACCCGCGCCGGCCAGAACGTTTCGCGCGCATCGGGACGACCATCAAAATCTTCTGCCAGCCGGATTTTCGCCAGCGGCCACGAATGGTTTACTGCGGAAAAAATTTCCAGCGCCAGCCGCACCGCGACGTGCAGCGTCACCAGATGCGAAACGGGATTGCCCGGCAAAATGAACGCCGCCTGATTTTCCCGCGTCGCAAACACCAGCGGCTTGCCGGGTCGCAGATTGATCTTCTCGAAATGAATGCTGAAGCCGAGCGCGACCAGAAGTTTTTTCCCAAAATCATAATCGCCCACGCTCGCGCCGCCGGACACCAGCAGCAGGTCAAAGTTATCCTCGTCCCGCTGGACTTCTTCGAGGAGCAGATCAAAATCATCCGCCACGGTCTGCTGCCGCGAAATCTCCCCGCCGAACTGCCGGACGAACGCCCCGACCAGCGCGCTGTTGGAATCGCGGATCTGCCCCGGCCCTGGCGTTGCCGAAGGCGGCACGAGTTCGTTGCCCGTCGTGAAATGCGCGACGCGCACCGGCGGGGAAATTTTCGGACTGACCACGCCGAGGCTGGCGAGCAAAGCCAGTTCGCCCGCGCCCAGCCACGTGCCGGATTTCAAAAGCAAATCTCCCAGGCGCGCGTCCTCGCCCCGTTTGCGGATATGCACCGCCGGACTGCGCTGGGTCGGAATGATGAAACCGTTTTCGACGCAGACATTTTCCTGCATCAACACCTGCGACGCACCTTCAGGGATTTGCGCGCCGGTAAAAATCCGCGCGCACTCGCCGCGGTTGATTTTGAACGACGGACCCGCGCCCGGCTGGATTTCGCCGACGATGCGGAATTTTTCCGAAGCATCATCCAGTGCGACCGCGTAGCCGTCCATCGCCGAGCGGTCGAACGCCGGCAAATCCGCATCCGCGCGGACGTCCTCGCGCAGCACGCGGGCAAAGGCCATTTCGAGCGCGGCGGGCTGCGCGGCGAGCGGCGAAATGCTTTCCGCAATGAGGGCGCGGGCTTGAGTCAGTGAAATCATATTGTTGTCGCGCGAAGGACGCGAAGAAAAGCGAAGGAGGAAAATTCCTTCGCCGCCTTCGTTATCATCGCGCGACTCATTTGTTTTGAAAAATTCTATGCGTTGCGCAAAAAAAATGCCATCTTGGATGCGCTGCGGCAGTGTCCTGATTTGCGGGAGTGGAGCGCGGAGCATTGCTCCGCGAGGGCGTGAAATTTGCGGGTTCGCGCAGAGCAATGCTCTGCGCTCCGGCAAATTGGGACATAGCCTGCGTTGCTGCGATGAGCGAAATGATTGACCCAAACGGACGGCACGTTGACTACCTGCGGATTTCCATCACGGACCGCTGCAACGAGCGGTGTCTCTACTGCCTGCCCGAAAATTATTCCGACTGGCTGCCGCGCGGCGAAATTCTTTCCTTTGAAGAACTGCTTGCCGTGGCTCGCACCGCCGTCGCGCTCGGCTTCAAAAAATTTCGCGTGACCGGCGGCGAACCGCTGGTGCGGCGCGACGCGGTGGATTTCATCCGCGCGCTCATCGCCACGCCGGGCTTGGAATCCGTGCAGCTCACTACCAACGGCACGCGGCTGCCGGAACTGGCGCAGCCCTTGTTCGACGCGGGTTTGCGCCGCATCAACATTAGCCTCGACGCGCTGGATGCGACTCTTTATCGCACCATCACGGGCGGCGATTTGAAACCCGTTCTCGAAGGTGTGAAGCTCGTCAAACAAATCGGGTTTCCCTCCGTGAAGCTGAACACGGTCTTGATGCGCGGGAAAAATGACGGCGAAATTTTGCCGCTGCTGAACTTCGCCTCGGAGCATGATGTGGCCATCCGCTTCATCGAACTGATGCCGGTGAGCTTGACGGAAATGTTGAGCGAGAAAAATTTTCTGCCGGTGGCGGAAGTGTTTTCGTTGCTCAAACGTGAAGATGAATTGGAGCCGCTCACGGAACCGCTGGGCTTCGGCCCGGCAAAATATTTCCGGCTCAAGAAGCGTGCGGTCACCGTCGGGCTGATCGGTGCGTTGAGCGACCTGCACTTTTGTGAGCGCTGCAACAAGATGCGCCTGACGTGCGACGGCAACCTGCGCCCGTGCCTCGGCAATCATTTGGAGACGGATTTGAAACCGGCGCTGCGCCCACAACTGGACACGGCGCATCTGCAAAAACTTTTCCGCGACACGCTGACGGTCAAGCCGTCGGAACATCTGTTCCGCAGCAACTACCAGCCGCAGCGCGTGATGACGGCGATTGGGGGATAGGTGTGATTTTTTTTACCACGAAATACACGAACCACACGAAAATGAATTTGCCTTCGTGTGGTTCGTGTATTTCGTGGTTTTCATCCAAACCGGTATGAAAATCACCATCCTCACTTTCGCGCAGACGCGGACGCAGCTCGGTTTCTCGGAAAAAAATTTAGATTGCGAGCCGACCGAAACGCCACGGCAAATCTTTCAGCGCATCGCACCGCAGTTTGACCCCGGCAAATCCGTCCGCGTGGCGGTGGATCAGGAATATGCCGACTGGGACAAACCGGTAGGTAACGCCACGGAGTTGGCCTTGATTCCGCCGGTGAGCGGAGGTTGATTATTTGCACACGGATGGAAAATTGCTTGGGTCACAATTGAACGCGCCAGCGTCTTGGAGTGCGGCAGTCCTCTGGCGCTTTGTTGGGCGTTAAAAGCGGCAGAGGGCTGCCGCACTCCAAAACCCTCGCGGAAGTTCACAGTGCATTTGAATCCGTGTCCATCGGTGTCCATCCGTGGCTATAAAAATGAAAACACAAATTGAATTCACCCACACGCCGATTGCCGTGCCGCCGCCGCAGTTTGTTTCCAAAGAAATCGGCGCGGTCGTGGAATTTTCCGGCCTCGTGCGCGAGCTGGAGAACGGACAGAAAATTCCCGGCCTGCACTACGAGGCGCACGAGGCAATGGCGCGGAAGGAATTGGAGAAAATTTTCCACGAACTGGCCGGACAACATCCGTGTGAAGAAATTTATTTCAGCCATCGGCTCGGTTTTGTTCCCATCGGCGAGGTTTCCTTGTTAATCCGTATCGCCGCGCGGCACCGGCAGGCGGCGCTGACGCTGATGGCGGAGTTGATTGACCGGCCCAAGGCCGACGTGCCGGTCTGGAAAAGCGCCGCCGTTAAATAGTTCTCTTTTTCCTCGTTGCCCGGCTGCGCGGTTGACGTTTAACATGGCGCATATTTATGTTTGATTTCATCCGCGCGGACGGTCGTTCCGCCAACCAATTGCGACCGCTGCGTTTCCAAAACCACATCGCGCCTTACGCCGCCGGTTCCACGCTCATCGAATGGGGCAAAACGCGCGTCATCTGCGCGGTGACCGTGGAGGAATCCGTCCCGCGCTGGATGAAGGAACAAAAAGTCCCCGGCGGCTGGCTCACGGCGGAATACTCAATGCTTCCCTACTCCACGCTGGACCGCAAACCGCGCGACATCAGCAAGGGCAAGCTGGACGGGCGTTCGTCAGAGATCCAGCGGCTCATCGGCCGCAGCATCCGCGCGGCGGTGGATCTGGAAAAGCTCGGCGCGCGGACGTTGTGCATTGATTGCGATGTGTTGCAGGCGGACGGCGGCACGCGCACGGCGGCGATCACAGGAACTTTCGTGGCGCTCTCGCTGGCGGTGAAGAAACTCATTGCGGAGAAAAAACTTTCTGAAAGCCCGATTCTCTCCGGCGTGGCGGCGGCGAGCGTAGGCATCGTGGATGGCCGCGCGTTGCTGGACTTGTGCTACACGGAGGACGTGGCCGCGACGGTGGACATGAATCTGGTAATGAATGCCGCCGGGGAATTCATCGAACTGCAAGGCAGCGGTGAGGAGGCAACGTTCACTGACGCGCAACTGGCGGATTTACTTGCGCTCGGCAAGGCTGGCATCCGCGAATTACTCGCGGCGCAACAGGCGGCGATTGCCCAAGGTTGATTTTCATGGCTATTCCTTTGATTAACCGGCGCAAGAAAACGCCGCCGCTCACCGCGACCCGCTTGCTGCTTATCCGTCACGGCGAGGTGGAGATGGCGTATCACAATAAGTTCGGCGGCACGATTGACATGAATCTTTCGCCGAACGGCAAGCGCCAGGCAAAGGTGCTCGCGGAATATCTGCGCGGCAAGACGATTGACGTCATCTACGCCAGTCCGATGAAGCGCGTGCAGCAAACGCTCGCGCCGACGTTGAAGCAGCGCGGCATGAAGCAGACAATCGTGCCGAATCTTTACGAGATTAATTTTGGCGACTGGACGGGATTGGGCTGGAAGGAAGTGGAGGAGCGGTTCGGCTTCCGCTCTTTTCAGTGGCTGCACCAGATTGAAAACCACGGTGTGCCAAATGGCGAAAGCGGAAAGATGTTCCGCCAGCGCATCGAGCCGTGCTTGCGCGAGATCACCGCGAAGCACCCCGGCGAGAACGTGGCGATCTTCTGTCACGGCGGGGTCATCCGCATGATGGTTGCCATTCTGCTCAAACTGAAATTGCCGGTGACGAACCAGCTCGACATCGAATACGCCAGCATCACGCAGGTGGCGCTGCATCCGCACATGAATGAAATTGAGCTGCTGAATTTCACGCCGTGGCGGGATTTGGTGGGCTAAGAATAAAGTTATGAAATCAACTAAGCCGCTTTGGAAATTATCCGTGCTCACTTCAATTGAAGCGGAGGATGCCGTGACGGAACTGCTCGCGACGCTCACCGGCAAAACGGCGGCGGCGTATTTCAATCTGGAAACGGGCACGAGCCTCGTCAGCATTTTCGCCGACAAAACATTCTCCAAGAAAATTCACGCGGCAGTCAGCACTGGGCTGGCGGAAATCCAAGGCTGCGGATTGAACCTCGGCGCGGGCAAAATTGAAATCGCCAAGGTGAAACGCGAGGACTGGGCGGAATCTTGGAAGAAACATTTCAAGGCGATTAAAATCGGCCATTCGCTGCTCGTCAAACCGAGCTGGATTAAACAGAAGCCGCGCAAAGGCCAAGCTATGATCATTCTCGACCCTGGCTTGAGCTTTGGAACGGGCCAGCACCCGACGACTTCGTTTTGTTTGGGTGAGATTGCCCGGCTTGCCCCGGCTCGCGCGGACGCTCGCCCCACCAAAGAAGCTAAATCTTTTTTAGACATCGGCACCGGGTCAGGAATTCTGGCGATTGGTGCGGCCAAGCTGGGATACAAACCCGCTCATGCGTTTGATTTCGACCCAGAATCCGTCCGCGTGGCCAAGGCCAATGCCCGCGTGAATAAATCCGAACGCCTACTAAAAATCTGGCGCGGTGACGTGACAAAATTGCCGCTGCGCCCGGCAAAAAAGTTCGACCTGGTCTGCGCGAACCTGATTTCCAACCTGCTCATCGCGGAGAAAAAGAAAATCGCAGCGCAGGTGAAACGGGATGGAACTTTGGTGCTGGCGGGAATTCTGGCGGTGGAATTTTCGCTGGTGCAACGGGCGTTTGAAGGCTTGGGGCTGAAGCTTGTCGCCAGCAAAATTGAAAACGAATGGTGTTCCGGTTCATTTTGCTTCGCGTAAAAAATATTTTTGAACAGTTCTTCCTCGGCGCGGGTCTTAATTTCTGATTGTCACGGGAGTCGGGATGGTGCAGTTTTTGGTTGGCATCGTTTTGGCTGTAATTTTGGCGACAGTTACGAAAGGAAAATAGCTATGCTGAAAACATCAATGGAAGTCATCAGTGAAGCCGTCCGCGATCCGAAGCATCCGTTCCGTAAAACGGATCATCAGCCCAAGAAGGCGCTCAAGAACCGTTATGAGCGCCGCAAAATCAAAGAATTCCTGAACCTCGGTGACTGGTTGTCCGAGGAAGCCGCGTAGAAATCGTTTAGAACATTTCGGGACAACTTTTCCCAAAGTGTCCAGTTTGAGCCAGCCGCTTTTTGCTGCAGTTGGCGGTCAAGGAGAAGTCACCGCTGGCACTCCGGGCAGAGGCCGAAAAATTCCAGCTTGTGGGTGACGGCTTTGAAACCGTTCTTCTTGGCAATCTTCTGCTCAATCTCCGCCGGAAAACATTCCTCAAGCTTCACCACCTCGGCGCATTCCGTGCAGACGAGATGATGGTGATGGCCATCGCTCCCCTCCTCCATGAGTTCAAACCGCGCCGCGCCGTCATGAAAATGAAACCGCTTCACGATGCCGGTCTTTTCCAGCAGGTGCATGGAGCGGTAAATCGTCGCCAAGTCACATTCGCCCTTCGGCATTTCCGAAAAAATTTCCTTGGTCGTGAGCGGATGCGGGTGGTGGCGGAGAATCTCCAAAATCGCGGCGCGCGGGCCGGTGATCTTGCGCGACTGGCGGCGGAGGCGTTCCGTCAGCGCGGGCAATTCCTGACGTTGGTGCGTGTGCTTGTGCGCGCACGGTTTCATCACGATTCAAAAATCACGCTGACGATTCCCAGGGCCAGACCGACGATGACAGCAAACATTTTTGTCGGCGAAATCCGGTGCTGGTCTTCACTCTCAAACAAAATCATCGTCGAGATGTGCATAAAGATGCCGATGACGATGGCCATCAAGTAACGCGAATAAATCGCCAGCCCAGTCTGCGAACTGAAAAACATTCCGATGGGCGCCATGATGGCGAACAAGCCGAGGCACGCGAGCGCGGAAGATTTTTTCATGCCGCTTTGCAGCAACATTCCCAGCAGCGCGATGGAGATCGGATAATTATGGACAACGACGCTGACGAGCAAAAAATGATGCGCGGCCTTGTCGTGCGCCGACTGATGTTCCGGCGACTGGCCAAGCGCCATCGCCTCGACGAACGCGTGGACGCACAAGCCGCCGAGGATGCCCACCGCCATGCGTCCGCGAATCTCATGCGCGTGTCCGTGCTCGATGCCCATCGAAAACGAGTCCATCGCGATCTGGAGAAAAAAACCGAAAAGAATAAATCCGCCGATAACGAGCGGCTTGATGGCGACGCCCGGTTCGACTTCATATAAATCCGGCAGCAGATGCAACATCACGAGCGCGATCAGATATGCGCCGGTGAAGGCATTGAGCACCTTGACATGGCGCGGATCGTTCAAGCGCAAGCCGAAGACCGTGACCACGCCAAGCGCGATGCTGGAAAGGAGGACGAGATAATCCATTTTTATTTGAGCGCGAAACTGGCGGTGGTTGATTGCAAATCGTTTGCAACTGCGCTTCACAAAAAACCGTCTGACTGCAACCAGCAATCAGACGGCGGTGAAATTACTTCATCAGGAGCATCTGGCGCGCGCGCTTGATCGCCTTGGTGAGGCGGCGCTGGTAATGCGCGGGCATGCCGGTGTATTTGCGCGGCAGGATGCGGCCCATGTCGGTGACATACTGGCGGAGGAGCGTGACGTTCTTGTAGTCAATCGCCTCTTCGGTAAAGTCAATTTTCGGTTTCGGACGCGGGGCGCGTTTTTCAGTCGAGCGGCGGTTGCCGCGCTTGTCTTTCTCGGTATTCGTCTTGCGTGGCATAATTATTTGATCTCCTTGTGCAAGGTATGGCGCTTGAGGGCCGGGTTATATTTTTTCACTTCCAGCTTTTCGAGCTGCAACTTTTTGTTGCGGCTGGTGGTGTAGCGCGAAGGCGACTTGCCTTCCTTGCGCGCCTCGGTGCATTCAATGGTGATGGTTTCGCGTGCCATAAAATTTTAGTCTTTCTCTTTAACTGCTTTTGCGTCTTCCGGCGGATGTTCGTCGTCGTCCGTCTCAGTTTCTGCGGGGCCGACAGAATCAACCGAACCCAGCGCACCCAAGCGACGCGATTTCAACGCGCCGTCTTTTTCCAACTGCGCCTGCGCTTCAACGGTAAAGCGCGTCCACGGAATCGCTTCGAGGCGAACCCGGGGAATGGTCTTGTTGGTCAATTCACAAACGCCGTAAGTTTTTCGTTCGATACGTTTGAGCGCTTCTTCAATTTCAAACACCGCGTCCTGATCGGACGACAGGAGGCTCAATGCGAAATCGCGGTCGAAATTATCTGTGCCGGAATCCGCCATGTGCAAGCTGTAACCGGGCAATTCCTGCGCTGATTCCTTGGCAAGGCCGCTCATTTGCGCACGCAACTGATCGCGTAGTTCGAGCAGGTTGTTGTAAAAACCGAGCCATTCCGGCTTGATTTTCTTGGCATCCAGCGCGACGCCATTTTTGCCGAGCGGACGACCGAGAATGGCCGCCGTCGTGGCCGAGGCCTGCGACTTGCCGCGCGGTGCGGCTTTCTTAATAATTTCTTTTTTCTTCGCGGTCACAAAATTCAAATTTAATTTCGGCAATGAAGCCGGTTTAACTAGAGCGCGGGAATGTATCAAAGCGAAGCCAATCCGCCACTAAAATTTTTGAGAATTTTTGCGCCGCTTCATCCAGCAGCCATCTGCCAACTGGCACGAAGTTCTGCCGGACTCATCCCCTGCCCGCGCAGCGTCCGCAGCGACAACGCTTCGTGCCGTTTCGCCAACCGCTCCCCGCTTTCGTCCCGCATCAGCTCGCAATGAAAAAAATTTGGCACCGGCCAACCCAGCGCCCGGAAAATTAAAATCTGCCGCGCCGTGCTCACCAGCAAATCCGCGCCGCGCACCACCTCGGTGATCTGCATCGCCGCATCGTCCACCGCGCAGGAAAGCTGATACGCTGGCACGCCATCGCCGCGCCAGACCACGAAATCACCAAAATCTTTTCCGGCGGTGAACGTTTGCGAGCCGAGATTTTCGTCGTGAAAAGAAACCGCCTCGCCGTCAGGAACGCGAAACCGCCAGGCGAACTTTGAATTTTCAATTTTTAATTTTGAATTGTTCCGGCACGTCCCCGGATAAATCACCTCGTCATCCGCCGCGTGCGGCGCGGTCACGGCTTGCTGGATGTCTTTGCGTGAACAGGTGCAGGGATAAATAAAATTTCCCACGCGCAATTTTTCCAGCGCCGCCCGATAAAAATCCATCCGCTCGCTTTGGTTGTAAGGCGCGCACGGCCCGCCCACATCCGGCCCTTCGCTCCACTTAAACCCGAACCAGCGCAAGTCCTCCAGCATCGCCACCACAAATTCCATCCGGTAGCGCGTCGAATCCAAGTCGTCGTTGCGCAGGATTAGTTCACCGCCGTTTTGCTGCGCCCGTTGCTGCGCCTGCCAGAACGTCCGCGCATGCCCCAGATGCAGATGCCCCGTCGGCGAGGGCGCAAGACGCCCGCGATATTTTACGCGGGGTTGGCTGGAAATACTTTCGCTCACGGCGTTCTAATAAATTACCCGGAAGTAAAACCGACTTCAGTCCAACGTCCCCAACTCGCGATTCGCCTTGCGGAGCTTGCGTGAAAGGTCGAGGCAGAGGTTGTTGAAAATTTTTATCTTCGCCTGCGGATGCGTCCGGCCCAACAGTTCAAAATCTTCTCGCAGCAGTTCGTCACATTCCACGGCGGTGTCCGCGAGAATCATCGCCGAGCGCGGCGCGTTATCAATCATCGCCATCTCACCGAATGACATCCCCGGCGCAAATGTCGCGAGGCGGCGATGCCCGCCATCCGCCAGCGACACACGCACGCTCACCGAACCACCCGCGAGAAAATACATTTCCCGCGCTTCGGCGCCAGCGTGGATGATGGTTTCACCCGCCTTGAATTTGCGCCGCTTGAGCAGCATCTGCACGGCCTCCGTCTCCTCGGGCGTGAGCGCGGCGAATAATTCATAGTCGCGTGGACGCAAGGTTTTCCCAGTAACTCGGCGCGGTGAAAATTTTTTGATAAGCGAGTCCTCGCACCATTCCAGCGCAGCGTCCGTGTCGTCGAACGCAATAAAATATTTTTCAAAACGCTGGGCAAGCTTGATGCGCAGAAACCGCCGAAGCAATGGCACGCGGGCGGGATTCGCGAAGACGAGTTGTTTGCCGTGCGCCCGAAATTTTTCGAGCGTGTGGAAAATCAAATGGCAGGCGCTCTCGCTGATGCCCAGCGCGCGTTTGAAGTCCACGATGAAATAATCCGCAGCCCCGATGCCGGCCAACAGGTCGCTCACGAGCACTTCCGCCGTGGCAAACATCAGGTTGCCCTGCACCTGCCAGGCGCAGACGCGCCCGCCGTGCTCATGCAAAATCGCCGTCTCGGTGGCGGAACGCACGCGGTTAGAATTCACCTCGGCGGCGGAAAATTTCCGGCGGATGATGAACTTGCCAATGGGCGGACGGTTCAGCAGATGTAAATCGAGATTGTGCGAAATTTCTTTGCAGACTTGAATGCCGCGCACGCTGTTGCCATGCGCGTCGAGGCGCGGCGAATAAACGCCGATGCCCAACTGCCCCGGCAGCACGGCGATGACGCCGCCCGCCACGCCGCTCTTCGCAGGCATCCCGACGTGATAAACCCATTCGCCGGCGTAGTCATACATCCCGCAAGTCTCCATCACGCTCAAGACGCTCTCGACGTATTCGCCGCGAATGGCCTGCTTGCCGGTGACGGGATTCACGCCGCGACTCGCGAGCGTGGCGGCCATCGTCGCGAGGTCACGGCAGTTCACCGAGATGGAACATTGCTTGAAATAAAGTTCCGTCACCGGATCGGGATGTTCCGTGAGAATTTCAAAATTCCGCAGCATATGGCTGATGGCGCGGTTGCGATGGCCAGTCTCGTTTTCAGAACGGTAAATGACTTCGTCCATTTTCAATTCGCGACCGGCGTAGTTGCCAAACGTTTCCAACACCCGACGAAAGCGCGTCTGCGGCGACTTGCCGGCGATGAGTCCGGCGGTGGCGATGGCTCCGGCGTTGATCATCGGGTTGCGCGGACGGCCCGTGCCGGGTTCGAGGCTGATGGAGTTGAAGACATCGCCGGTTGGCTCCACGCCCACTTTTTTCAGAACCGTTTCACGGCCATTGTCTTCGAGCGCCATGCCATAGACGAACGGCTTGGAGATGGACTGGATAGTGAATTCATTCCGCGTATCGCCGACTTCATAAACCGCGCCGCCCGCCGTCACGAGGCAGATGCCGAACCCGTCGGGATCGGCCTTGGCGAGTTCAGGAATGTAGGTGGCGACGCTGCCCTCCTTGACGCGCAGAAAACGTTTATGAAGCTGGTGCAAATAATCCGCTATGGGTGAAGAAACTGGAGCCGGTTGATGACCTCTCATGGGCGAAAACTTATCTGCCGACCAGCGGCGAGTAAAGCCTACTAAAAATTTTGGAGGCGGTCATTTTTTCAAAATGCTAGGTGGGGCGAGCGTCCTCGCAAGCCGCGCTAGCCTTTGGTTTAAGCGGCTCGCGAGGA
>JANOBC010000231.1:0-1518 GCA_031411455.1 Limisphaerales bacterium | reverse complement strand
CAGTGCGAAGGAGCGCATGTTCTGTTCCGGCGCGAACATCTACATGCTCGGCCTGTCAACGCATGCGTGGAAGGTGAATTTCTGCAAGTTCACCAACGAGACGCGCAATGGTATGGAAGATTCGAGTCGTCACGGCAGCCTGAAATTTCTTGCCGCCGTGAACGGCACGGTCGCCGGCGGCGGCTATGAGCTAGCGCTGGCCTGCGACGAGATCCTGATGATCGACGATCGATCCTCGACCGTGAGCCTTCCCGAGGTGTCGCTGCTCGGCGTGTTGCCCGGCACGGGCGGACTGACTCGGCTGACCGACAAACGCAAGGTGCGCCGCGACTTGGCTGACGTGTTCTGCTCGACGTCCGAGGGTGTGCGCGCGGATCGTGCGAAACAATGGAAGCTGGTCGACCAGATCGCCAAACCCCTGCAGTTCGGCGATGCGATAAAAGCGCGCGTCACTGCGCTCGCCGCGCAGTGCGGGCGCCCAGGTTTGGGCAAGGGCATCGCGCTGGCGCCGCTTTCGCGCAAGATGGATGGCGCCGGGTATCACTACAGCCATGTCGACGTTGGCATCGACCGCAATGCGCGTACTGCAACGATCACCGTGTCCGCACCCAAATCCGCGCAGCCGAAGGACCTGCCCGGCATCCACGCCGCGGGCGCCCAATGGTGGCCGTTGATGATGGCACGCGAACTCGACGACGCCATCCTCATGCTGCGCACCAACGACCTCGAGATAGGAATGTGGATCTTGCAGACGCGCGGGGCGGCGCACGAAGTGCTGTCCTGCGATGCGACGATGAAGGAATTCGACGACGACTGGTTCGTGCGCGAAACGCTGGGCATGTTGCGGCGGACGCTGGCGCGGCTGGATGTATCGTCGCGCACCCTGTTCGCCATGGTCGACAGAAAATCTTGCTTCGCGGGAACGCTGGCCGAATTGTTGCTCGCGGCAGACCGCAGCTTCATGCTGCATATGCCGGACGACGAAGCACACGCGCCCACCATCGTGCTTACGGACATGAATTTCGGCACGCTGCCGATGGTTAATGGGGTGAGCCGCATCGCCAACCGTTTCTGTAACGAGCCGCAGCCGGTTGCAGATGCGAAAGCCCGGATCGGCCACAGAATCGGAGCGGACGCAGCGCTTGCACTGGGATTGGTGACATTCGCGCCGGACGACATCGACTGGGACGAAGAAGTGCGCATTGCCATCGAGGAGCGCACCAGCCTGTCCCCCGATGCACTGACCGGCATGGAAGCCAACCTGCGCTTCACCGGCGCGGAAACCATGGAGACGCGCATCTTCGCCAGGCTCTCCGCCTGGCAGAACTGGATCTTCAATCGGCCGAACGCAGTCGGAGAAAAAGGCGCGCTGAAAGTATTCGGAACCGGCAGCAAACCCAAATTCAACTGGGAACGTGTTTAAAGCAATTTTCACCACAGAGGCGCAGAGGACACAGAGGATTCCTGTAAAGGCATTCGAAGATGAGCATACGGACAATTGCTGCAATGTGAGTGACC
>JANOBC010000230.1:0-2444 GCA_031411455.1 Limisphaerales bacterium | reverse complement strand
CATCGCGTCACCTACGCCGAATGCACCGTCGGCGACCACATCTACCACTCGCGCTACCTCGACCTGCTGGAGGCGGCGCGCGGCGAATTCATGCGCAGCTCCGGCGGAACCGTCCGGGAACTGCAGGAACGCGACTGCATTTTCCCCGTCATCGAGGCGCGGTTGCGCTACAAATTCCCAGCCCGTTACGACGATATGCTGACGATTGAAGTCTGGCCCACGCTGATGGAACGGGTGCGATTGAATTTCGGCCACCGCGTTTTGAACCAGGATGGAAAGCTGATCCTCGAAGCCGAAACCTTTCACGCCTGCACCACGCGCGCCGAAAAACCCCGGCGGCTGCCCGAGGAACTGGCCGCCGCGCTGTTGCCGCTGTTGGCGGGGCGCGGGCTTTAGCCCGCTTCACCGAGCGCATTGCTGACGGCATCAATCATTGCGTGAACCGGCTTCGTAAAGATAGTCAGAGCGGCGTGAACGCCGCGCTCCGGTCAGCACCAGCTAAAGCTTGAACTCCAACCGGCTTTTTCTACTTTGTCCGCGATGAAACCTGAAGCCGGCCCATTGCTCCCACTGTTGAAGCAATACTTTGGCTTCACTTCGTTCCGTCCGTTGCAAGAAGAAATCATTCGCGATTCACTCGCGGGCAAAGACGTCTTCGCGCTCCTCCCGACCGGCGGCGGCAAATCGCTTTGCTTCCAGCTCCCCGCGCTCACACAGGACGGCCTCACCGTCGTCGTTTCACCGCTCATCGCGTTGATGAAAGATCAAGTGGACGCCTTGCAAGCCGCCGGTGTGCCTGCGACGTTTCTCAATTCCTCGATCACCGCCGACGAGTCGCGAAAACGTCTGCGCGGCCTGCACAACGGCGAATACCGCCTCCTCTACGCCGCGCCGGAGCGATTGATGTTATCGGGCTTCCTCGCCGATTTGCAGCGTTGGAATGTCCGGCTCATCGCCGTGGACGAGGCACATTGCATCAGCGAATGGGGCCACGACTTCCGCCCCGAATACCGCCAGATCGCGGACTTGCGAAAACATTTTCCAAACGTTCCCTTCATGGCACTCACCGCTACCGCCACCGAGCGCGTGCGCGAAGACATCATCGCGCATTTGAAACTGCGCGAGCCGCAAATTTACGTCGCCAGTTTTAATCGCCCGAATCTTACCTACCGCGTTCTTGCGAAAAATAAGCCTTACGACCAAGTGCTGGATTTTCTCCGCGCGCATCCGCAAGACAGCGGCATTGTTTATTGCCAGTCGCGCAAAGCCACCGAGAGCCTCGCGAGAAATCTTTCCGAAGACGGGGTGAAAGCACGTCCGTATCACGCCGGCCTCACGCCGTCAGAACGCAGCAGTAATCAAGAATTATTTTTGCGCGATGATGTGCGCGTCATCTGCGCGACCATTGCGTTCGGCATGGGCATCAACAAACCAAACGTCCGCTTCGTCATCCACCACGACCTGCCCAAGAACATCGAGGGCTACTATCAGGAGACCGGCCGCGCCGGGCGCGATGGTTTGCCGAGTGAATGTATTTTGCTTTTCAGCGCGGGCGACGTGGTGAAGCAAACTGGTTTCATTGATGAAAAACCCAATCCGCAGGAACAGCAAATCGCCCGCGCGCAGTTGCAACAGATGGTTCACTACGCCGAATGTGCGAATTGCCGCCGCGTGGAATTGCTCGCGTATTTTGGGGAAAACTTTTGTAGTAGCCGACGTGAGGAGGCTCAAACTGAAAACGCCGAAACAAGTCAGAGCCTCCTTACGTCGGCTACTACCGAATTGAAAAACTGCAATGGCTGCGACAACTGCCTTTCCCCGCGCCAGACTTTCGATGGCACGCTCGCCACGCAAAAATTTTTGTCCTGCGTCTTTCGCATCCGCGAGAAAACCGGCTTTGGCGTGGGGCTGAATCACGTGGTCGAAGTCCTCACTGGTGCGGACACGGAAAAAATCCGCAAGTGGGATCACGCGCAGCTTTCCACCTACGGCATCGGCAAAGAACACAGCCGTCCCGAATGGGCCACCATCGGCCGCGAACTCGTCCGCCTCGGCTACCTGCGGCAAACCACGGAGAAATTCAGCACGCTGGAATTGTCCAATGCTGGCGCGGCAATTCTCAAGTCGCGCGCCAAAGTCACGCTCACCAAACCCGTCACCGCGCCAGAGAAAACGGTCGGCCACGTCGGCGAAATTTCTTGCGACGAAGTTTTATTTGCCCGCCTGCGCGAACTCCGCAAACGGCTTGCCGACGAGCGCGATGTTCCCGCTTACATCGTTTTCTCCGACGTGGCGTTGCGGCAGATGGCGCGGAATTATCCGGCGAACGAACGCGACTTCTCCCGCATCAGCGGCGTGGGTGAAAAGAAATTGCACGAGTTCGGCGCGGCCTTCCTCGGCGAAATCGCTTCGCACTTGGAAACGAATGCCCGCCAGATTTTTGC
>JANOBC010000229.1:0-33323 GCA_031411455.1 Limisphaerales bacterium | reverse complement strand
TTCGGATGCGGTGAGGTGAAGCGGATGCGTTCGAGTCCGTCAATCGCGTGAACAGCTTCGAGGAGTTGGACGAAGGGGGAAAGTGACGAGTGATGAGTGATGAGCGATGAGTCGCGTTTGCCGTAGCTCGTCACGATTTGTCCAAGCAAGGTGATTTCGCGCACGCCACCCGCCACGAGTTCGCGACATTCGGCGACGATGTCATCAATGGTGCGACTGCGTTCTTCGCCGCGCGTGTAGGGCACGATGCAGAAGGTGCAGTATTGATTGCAGCCTTGCATGATGCTGACGAAGGCGCTGATGGATTTCTTCGCGCTGCCGTTGAGGAGATGTTCGCGGATGGTCGCTTCGCTCTTGGCCTCGACTTCCACGTCCACGATTTTTTTTGCGCGCCCGGCAATCAAGTCGTCCAAGTATTCCGCTGTGCGATGAAATTTCTGCGTGCCGATGACGAGGTCCACGTCTGGCAATTTATCAATGAGTTCCTTACCGCGACTCTGCGCCATGCAGCCCATGAAGCCGACGATCTGTCCCGGCTTGTCCTTGCGCGCGGAGCCGATGAGGTTTTTCATCTTGTTGATGGCCTTTTGCTCGGCGAGATCGCGCACGCTGCAAGTGTTGAGCAGCACGACGTCGGCGATGCTTTCCGACGACGCGAGGGAATAGCCCTTGGCCACGAGTTGCGCGGCGACGGCTTCGCTGTCGCGCTCGTTCATCTGGCAGCCGTAAGTTTTAATGAAGACGCTGGGCATGAATTGGAATTGAGAGCGTAGCATTTCCCGGGGCGATGAAAAGTGGGAAAGACATTTGAGTTCACGGAGCGTGGCGCGGTGAGCCGCCGCGTTCGCGATTTTTTCAGGCGGCTGCGGGTGGCAGGCCCGCGCTCCGTTTTCACGGCCACACAATTATGCCTCGCATCGCGCTTGCGGCGGGGCGTGAACCTTGTATTTTCACGGACGGCTGTGGAAAATGAACCTCTAAAAATCCTGCTCATCAGCGGCGACGAAACGGTCGCGCGCCGCGTGGTCGGGCTGTTGCCGGATTCATTCGCCGAGGTGACGGTCGAGTCTTCGACCAACACGGGCCTCGCGATGCTGGCGACGAATAACTTCCACGCCATCATCTTTGTGGTCACGCAGGTGAACGCCGCCGCGCTATTTCAGATCACCCTGCTGACGACCAAGGTGGCGCGGCTGCCGTTGCTCGTCGTGGGAAACGATGCGGAGGAAAGTTTTTTTGCCGAGGCCATTTACAGCGGCGCGCAGGAATTTCTCGACTGGCGGTCCCTGAATTCCGTGGGGTTGCGGCACGCGATTCAATCTTCCATCGCCCGGCATCAGGACCGGCTGGCGCTCATCGCGGAGAAGGATGATTACCACGGCATTTTCGATCATCTGGTGGAAGGCGTTTTCCGCACCACGGTGGACGGCCATTTTTTGCTGGCGAACGTGGCGCTCGCAAAAATTTACGGCTACGACTCACCGGTGGAACTGATGGCGAACATCAAGGACATTGCCGGCGGCCTCTATGTGGAGCCGGGGCGGCGCGAGGAATTTCAGCGGCTGATGCAGGAGAGCGATACGTTGAGCGGCTTTGCCTCGCGCATCTACCGCAAGGATCACAGCATCATCTGGATTGAGGAAAACTGCCGCGCGGTGCGGGACGGGCAGGGGAAGCTGCTCTACTACGAAGGCACGGTGGAAGACATCACGCAGCAGCGGCAGACGGAGGAGGCGCTCAAACTGTCCGAGTCGCTGTATCATTCGCTCGTTGAGTCAATGCCGCAGGGCGTGTTCCGCCGCGACCTCACCGGTAAATTTACCTTCGCCAACCAGCCGTATTGCAAGCACGTCGGGCGCAAGTTGGAAGACATTCTCGGCAAATCGGACTTCGATTTTTTCCCCGCCGAGATGGCGCAAAAATACTGGCGCGACGACCTCGTCATTATGGAAAAAGGCGTGACGATGGAGATCACCGAGGAGACCCAGCCCATCGGCCATGATGAAAAACTTTACCATCACGTCATCAAGACGCCGTTGCGTGATGAGACCGGCAAGGTCACCGGCCTGCAAGGAATGTTCTGGGACATCACGGAAAAGATACGCATCGAAGAAAAAGTCCGCCGCACCACCGCCGAGCTGGCGCGCAGCCGCGAAGACTTGCGCCAGAAAAATGCCGTGATGGAGGAAAACCTCCGCACCGCGCGCGAAATCCAGCTCGCCATGCTGCCGCAGCAGTATCCGCTGTTTCCGCCGTCCGTCGGCCCGGAGCAGACGGCGCTGCGCTTTCTCCACCGCTACCAGCCGGCGGAAACCGTCAGCGGCGATTTCTTTACCGTCACCCAAATTTCCGACACCGAGGCCGGCGTGCTCATCTGCGATGTGACCGGCCACGGCACCCGCGCCGCGCTCGTCACCGCGATGATTCGTGCGATCGCTGAAGAACTAAAACCGCTCGCGCGCGACCCGGCAAACTTTCTCCGCAAATTAAATCTCGACCTCTACAGCATCCTGAAAACCACCGGTTCGCCGATGCTCACCACGGCCTTTTATTGCGTGGCCGACTGCGCCACCGGCACCCTGCGCTTCGCCAATGCCGGGCATCCCAAGCCGCTGCTCCGGCGCCGCGCGGAGAATTCCATCAAGCCACTCGTCAACGCCAGCGGCAAAAGCCAGCCCGCGCTCGGCCTATTTGAAGACCCCGTTTATTCGACTACGGAAATCGCCATCCAGCCCGGCGACTTTCTGATGCTCTTCACCGACGGCCTTTACGAAGTGCAGGGGCAGCATGAAGAGTTGTATTCGCAAGAGCGGCTGCTGCACGACGTGAAAAACCTCATCGCCCGCGCCCCGGAAGAATTGTTTGACGAACTCATCGCCGCCGTGCGCGCGTTCGCGCTGAACGGGGAATTTGAGGACGATGTCTGTCTGGTCGGTGTGGAATACGTCAGCCAGCCGCTCGTGAAAGTGTAGGGTCGAGCCTGTGGCTCGATGGGTTGAGGCACGGCCTCAACGCTACACCTCGCTGAACTGGCGATTGAAAAGTTGCCCACCTTGCCAGAGAACCGGAATTGACCGGCAAATTTACTTTTCTTCAATAGCTTCTCCGTTATTCTGGGCGGCTCCAATTCGGGTTCGTTGGTGGAGCAGGGGAACCCGGCTGGATTCACGATTAAGATTTTATAAATGGACGCCGCACACATCAGAAATTTCAGCATCATTGCCCACATTGATCACGGCAAGACGACGCTTTCCGACCGTCTCCTGCACATGACGGGAACCATCGCCACGCGCGATATGTCGGAGCAGTTGCTCGACGCGATGGATCTGGAGAAGGAGCGCGGCATCACCATCAAGGCGCATCCGGTGACGATGCTTTACAAGGCGAAGAACGGCGAGACTTACGAGTTGAACTTGATTGATACGCCGGGACACGTTGACTTCGCGTATGAAGTTTCCCGCAGCTTGAGCGCGTGTGAAGGTGCGTTGCTGGTGATTGATGCGGCGCAAGGGGTCGAGGCGCAGACGGTGGCGAACTATCATCTCGCGGCGAAATTGAATCTCACAATTATTCCCGTCATCAATAAAATTGACCTCGGCCACGCGGATGTGCCGATGGCAAAGCGGCAGTTGGAAGACGTGCTGGCAATTCCCGCCGAGTGGGCGATTCCGTGCAGCGCAAAGCAGGGCATCGGCATTCAGGAAATTCTCGAAGCGATCATCGAGCGCGTGCCGCCGCCGAAGCCGACGGGCGAAAAAAGTTTGCAGGCGCTGGCGTTCGATTCTTATTACGACACCTACAAAGGCGTCGTCACTCATGTGCGCGTGTTCAACGGCGAGTTGAAGCCGGGCATGATGGTGAAACTGTTGCACTCCGGCAAAAACGTCGAGGTGAAGGAAGTTGGCAGCTTCAATCCCAAGCCTTACATCCGCGAGAAATTGGAAACCGGCGAAACCGGTTACATGACGGCGAACATCAAGAGCGCGGCGGACGTGAAGATGGGCGATACGATCACGGACGCGCGGAATCCGTCCGGCGAACTGCCGGGGTTCAAAGAAATTCATCCGATGGTATTTAGCGGCATTTATCCGATCAACACGGCGGACTATGAGCAGTTGAAGCAGTCCATGGGGAAATTGAAGCTGAACGATTCCGCATTCGTTTATTCCTCCGAAACGTCCATCGCGCTCGGCTTCGGTTTTCGCTGCGGCTTCCTCGGCTTGTTGCATTTGGAAATCGTGCAGGAACGTCTGCGCCGGGAATACGACATGGACATCATCGCGACGTATCCGAGCGTGGTGTATAAAGTTCTGCTCAACGACGGCACGATGAAGGAAGTGGATAATCCGGCGTTCATGCCGGACCTGACTTACATCGCGAAAATCGAGGAGCCGATGGTGAAGGCGTTCGTGATTTGCCCGAACGAAAACATCGGCGACATGATGGCGCTCATCTCCGAGAAACGCGGCAGCATGGATCACACGGAGACGCTGGATTCGCGCCGCGTGATGTTGACCTCGCTGATTCCGCTGAATGAGATCCTGATTGATTTTCATGACCGCATCAAAAGCATCACGCGCGGCTTTGGCTCGATGGATTACGAGCCGACGGATTATCAGGAGAGCGACATGGTGAAGCTGGACATTCTCGTGAACACGGAACCGATGGATGCGTTCTCGTGCCTCGTGCATCGCACGAAGGCGGAGGGCAGGGGACGTTCGCTCGCGGAGAAGTTGAAGGAAGTCATCCCGCGCCAGCAGTTCCAGGTGAAGATTCAAGCGGCCATCGGCGGGAAGATTGTCGCGTCGGAAGTCATCAGCGCGTTCCGCAAAGACGTGACGGCGAAATGCTACGGCGGCGACGTATCGCGCAAACGGAAACTGTTGGAGAAGCAGAAGGAAGGCAAGAAGCGCATGAAATCCATCGGCAACGTGGAGATCCCACAAGAGGCGTTCATTGAAGTGTTGAAGGCGTGATTCCATGAACGAAATGTGTGCCATCACGGTCAGAGCAGGGGACAATCTATGACGTCTTTACGCTGGTTCATTTCGCCCACGGTCCGCAACGCTTGCGCGGTGCATAAACATTATCGCCGCCTGCTCGCGGCGCAGCGCGACATCCTGCCGGCCACCGCGCTTGCGGAAGTGCAGGTAAAGTTGAATGAATTGACGGCGGCGATTCAGGAAGGTCACAAGGGCCGCATCAATATCAAGGCGGAAGAATTGCAGTTCGCGGCGGAGAAAAATATTAAGGCGTATCCCAACTCCGCGTGGCGCGAGAATGTGGAAGTGCTGCTCGTGGCGCTCGCGGTGGCGATGGCGATCCGCACATTTTTTCTCCAGCCGTTCAAAATTCCCACCGGCTCGATGCAGCCGACGTTGTATGGCGTGACTTCGACGCCGGATTACGCGCGCGCTATGGCGGCGGGGGCGGCGGGCTACGAGGATTTCGCGAAACGAGAATTTCAAAACCAGCTGGCGGTGCAAAAGGCGATCATCATTCCCGACGGCTGGCAGCGTTTCAAAGAAGGTTTTCAAGGTGTGACGTATGTGAACTTTGTCGC
The DNA here is from genome assembly GCA_031411455.1 of Limisphaerales bacterium. GTDB lineage: Bacteria > Verrucomicrobiota > Verrucomicrobiia > Limisphaerales > UBA11358 > UBA11358. Next base: position 27,760 of record JANOBC010000229.1, on the reverse strand, counting down.
GCCCAAGGAAGGTTCGGTGGAAGAAGTTTCGCCGCCGTGGCCGTCGCTGATGTTCAGCCTCTATCAAAAAATCAAATTCGCCGGCGAGTGGCATACGATCTGGTTCCCGCCGGATTACGGTGATTCAGATTTGATTCGCCGCGCGGGACTAGACGGCCGTCGCGTATATTACCAAGGCGATGAAGTCATCAGGCTCAAAGCCAACGCGGGCGACCATTTGTTTGTGGATCGGTTGACGTATAATTTCCGCAAACCGGAACGCGGCGAGACGATTGTTTTTGCGACGGTGGGAACGCAGATTGAAAAGCAGGATCAATTTTACATCAAGCGCATGACGGTAATGCCGGGCGAGCGCGTCTCCATCGGCAACGACCGCCACATGATAATCAACGGCCAGCGGATTGATGCCGCCACGCCGCATTTTGCAAACGTCTATGGATTCAACCCCAACCAACCGCCGCGCGAAAGCCAGTTCTCCGGCCACGTCAACGGCACGGTGGCGCAACAGTATGGAGTTTATGCCGGCATCGCGCCGCTGTTTCCCGACGAACAAACGGTCTACACCAACGGCCCTGATGCCTACATGGTTTTCGGCGACAATACCTGCAATAGCTCCGACTCGCGGACGTGGGGAAGCTTGCCGTCGAAAAATGTCATCGGGAAAAATTTCTTCGTCTATTGGCCGCTGACTACGCGCTTCGGCTGCGGCCCGGCGGCGAACTGAATTCTGCCATGAATCCGGCGACCACTGAAACCGTCCTCATCACAGGCGCGTCGTCGGGCATCGGTCTGGAACTGGCGCGCTGCTTCGCGGCAGACAAATCCAACCTCATCCTCGTGGCGCGGTCGCACGATGCGTTGGAAAAACTCGCGGAAGAATTGCGGCGCGAACATAAGATCACCGTCCACGTCATGTGCGCCGACCTCGCGAAACCAGAATCGCCCGCGCAGATTTTTTCCGAATTGAAGGGCAGGGGAATCACCGTTGATGTGCTGGTCAACAACGCGGGCTTCGGCCTGCACGGCGGCTTCGCTGACCTGCCCCTGCGCCGCCAGATGGAAATGATTCAAGTGAACATCGCTGCTCTGGTCGAACTTACGGGATTTTTTTTGCCAGGAATGGCCGAACGCAATCGCGGCGGAATTTTCAATGTCGGTTCCGTGGCGGGCTTTGTTCCCGGCCCGCAGATGGCGGTTTATTACGCGACCAAGGCGTTCGTGATGTCATTCTCCGAGGCGTTGCACGAGGAGCTTCGCGGCACGCGCGTTTGCATCACCAATCTTTGTCCGGGGCCGACGGAATCAAATTTCTCCAAGGTCGCCCGTAGCCATCACGTCCGCGAGGCACAGGCAAAAAAAATGTCCGCCAACGAAGTCGCACGGATGGGTCATGCGGATTTTCGCGGCGGCAAGCACATCAGCCTTCCAGGAATGACGAATAAATTGATGTCCTTCGCGCCCCGATTGCTGCCCAAGGCATTCGTGCGCCGCATGGTTGGGCGCTACAACAAACTCATGTAATCAAAAAAATTGCCTGCGGCACGAAAATGCACGACCAATCATCAAAGCATTGCCAAACCACTTGAGCCAATTATTTAAGATGCACAATGTTTGTTATATTTAGTTAATTTGTGGGCGAATCTGATTGTAGGCAGTCAGATACTGCTCGACGGTATGTTCCCAAGAAAAGTTGGCTTTCATTCCGTTGCGCCGATACAGCGTTAAAAGTTTTGGTTCGCTGTAAATGGCGATGGCTTTGCGAATGGCTTTGGACAACGCGCGCACGGAGTATTCGTGGAATTTAATTCCGTTCGCGCGCGCCGGGTTTTGATTGAAGTCAATCACACTGTCGTCGAGGCCACCCACGGCGCGCACGACAGGAATCGTCCCGTAGCGCAACGAATACATCTGGTTCAATCCGCACGGTTCAAACTGCGACGGCATCAGGAAATAATCGCAGCCCGCCTCAATCCGGTGCGCCAGCGTCTCGTCGTAGCCGATGCGGATGGCGGCGTTCCGGGGATAACGCGCGGCGAGGTCGCGATAGGCGTTTTCGTATTCCGCCGAACCGCTGCCGAGTAGGACAAATTGCATTTCTGAATTCAGCATTTCCTCCAGCGCGCCGAGCTGGATGTCGACGCCTTTTTGTTCCGCCAGCCGCGAAACGGTGCCAAAGAGCGGGGCGTCGGCTTTGACCGGCAGCCCCAGAAGTTTTTGCAACGCCGCCTTGCCCGCGCGTTTGCCCGCGAGCCGCGTCACGGAAAAATTCTTGAACAGGTGCGGATCCTTCGCCGGATTCCATTCCTGATAATCCACGCCGTTCAAGATTCCCACCAGCCGCTCGAAACGCTTGCGCAACAGCCCATCCAACGCGCAGCCAAATTCCGGCGTCGTGATTTCCCGCGCGTAACGCGGGCTGACGGTCGTGATGATGTCCGCGAACGCGATGCCCGCCTTCAGACAATTCAAATAGCCGAAAAATTCCGCACCCTCCGGGTGGAAAAAATCTTCTGCCAATCCCGTCAGCGCGTAAGTCTCCAGCGGAAAAACTCCCTGATACGCGAGGTTATGAATCGTGAGGCAACTGACGGGCGGGTTCCCCCACCCTTCGCGCTGTTGCTGCTGTAACATGGCCGGCACCAGTGCGCCCTGCCAATCGTGGACGTGAACCACGTCCGCGCGCCACGGCAGATACCGCGCGAGATGCACCACGCACTTGCTGAAAAAAATGTAGCGCGCGTCGTTGTCGGCGTAGCTGATGTTCTTCTCCAGATAAATTCCCGCGCGATCAAAAAATTCCGGCTGTTCGATGAAATAAATTTTTAATCCCTTTTCCGGCTCGACTGACCACAACCCGCCTTGAATCCATTTATCACCGAGCGGCAGATTGAACTCCCAGTTCTCACGTTTGATTTTCGGAAATTTGTTCAGGATGCCGCGATACAGCGGCGTGACCACGCACGCTTCGTGACCAGCTTGCGCCAGCGCCCGCGCGAGTGCGCCGACCATGTCCGCTAGGCCGCCGGTTTTGGAGAAGGGAAAAACTTCGCTGCTGGCGAGGAGGATTTTCATGAGTGAAAATCAGGCGGTGATGCGGTCCGTTTTCAAATACGGCTGGAGCGCTTCTGGAATTTTCACGCTGCCATCGGCCTGCTGATGCGTCTCGATGAGCGCGACGAACAACCGCGCGAGCGCCGTGCCGCTACCGTTGAGAATGTGCGGAAATTTATTTTCGCCCGCCTCGGATTTGAACCTCATGTTCATCCGGCGCGATTGGAAATCCTCGCAGTTCGAGCAGCTTGAAACTTCCAGATAGCTCCCCTGCCCTGGCCCCCAGACTTCGATGTCGTAAGTCTTCGCGCTGCCGAAACCCATGTCGCCGGTGCAGAGCATAATGACGCGGTAATGCAGGCCGAGCAGTTGCAAAACTTTTTCCGCGTTGCTGACCATCTTTTCCAACTCATCGTAAGCCGTCTCCGGCTTAACAATTTTAATCAATTCAACTTTGTCGAATTGATGCACGCGAATCATGCCGCGCGTGCCGACGCCCGCCGCGCCCGCCTCACCACGAAAGCACGGCGTGTAAGCACAGTAACGAATCGGGAGCTGCTTCTCTGCGAGAATTTCTTCGCGATGAATGTTCGCCACCGGAGTTTCCGCCGTGGGAATCAAATAAAGTTTTCCCAACTCCTCCGCGCGCCCGCCCTCGGCCACACCGTAGTATTGGTCTTTGAATTTCGGAAACTGGCCGACGCCGACCATGCACTGTTCACCCACCATGAACGGCGGCGAGACTTCCGTGTAATCGTGCTGCGTGATGTGCAAATCCAAGAGGAAAGAAATCAGCGCCCGCTCCAACCGCGCGCCCCAATTCGTGTAGAGCAAAAAGCCACTGCCGGAAAGTTTTGCCGCGCGCTCAAAATCGACCAGCTTCAGCGACGCGCACAAATCCACGTGCGACTTGGGTTTGAAATCAAAATTCTGTTTCGCGCCGTGGACGCGGACTTCGGGATTCTCCTCCGCCGTCTTGCCGACGACGACCGATTCATGTGGGAGATTTGGAAGTTGCAGCATCAACGTATCGCGCGCCGTTTCGCTTTCCGCCGCCGCCTTGTCGAGCGCGGCGATTTTCTCACCCAAATCTTTCGTCTCCGCTTTCTTCGCCTCGGCCTCGGCGAGTTTCTTCTGGCCCATGAGCGCGCCGATTTCCTTGCTCACGCGGTTGCGGGTGGATTTGAACGTCTCCACTTCCGCCAGGGATTTGCGGCGGGCTTCATCGAGTTTGAGAATATCATCAATCTTCGCCTCGTCCCCTGCCCCGCGCGTGGCGAGGCGGGTGCGGACGAAATCTGTTTTTTCACGGATTAATTTGATGTCGAGCACGGCGGGAATTTAAGAAATGAAATCGTTTCCGGCAAGGCGGAAGCCGGGTCAGTGGCACCGGCTTCTAGTCGGTGTGGTTTCATGGCGGGCAGGTGAAGAAAATTCACAGGCTAGAAGCCTGTGCCACTACGGGCGGCTCACGCGGAAATATTGCGCGCTGAAATTATTCGGCGGCAAGGGAATGGTCAGTGTGTTCGTGCCGCCGCCACTGACGAAGTTGGTGTAGCTCGTCCAGTTGCCGGACGAAAGATTCGTCGTCCACTGCACGGTGTAAATCTGGTAGGCGTCGGTGGCGAAGTTGAAGGTGAAATTATTTCCCGTGAGGCGCGGAGAAAGAATCTGCACGGGCTGGTAGATGACGGGGCCGACGCTGATGTTGTCCATGATGGCGAAGTTGTTAGAGTCGCCGATGGAAGTGAACGTGTCGTTGTAGCCGAGGAGAATCGCGCCGTTGGTGTAGCCAAAAGTGTTGGTGTATTGCGCGACGGCGACGTTGTTCAGCAGCCAGGTGATTAAATTGTTTTCCTGCCGCACCTCGACGTTGACCCAGCGCATCGCCGCCGCACCCGCTGGCGTTGCGAAGTTGTTGCTCAAGATGAGAAAGGGGAAGAGGCTGGCAAAACCCGCGTCGGCATTGTCGAAATTCACGCCGAGCGGCGCGGTGGGGCCGAAGCCGCTGGTCATCAGCACGGGCGGGTTGCCCGCGCCGCCGCCACGATAGACAGAGAAATCGCGGATGCCGGTGGTGCCGCCGCCGTCGCCGTCCATCGCGAACCAAAGGCCGTCGCTGCTGTTTTGCGCGACGCGGTTCGTCCAGTTGCCGGAGCAATTGATGCCGAAGAGCGCGTGTTCGGTGGCGGACACCGTTCCCCAATTCATCCACAGGTCGAACTTGAGTGCGAAGTTGTTCGACCACGTTTGAACGACGGGATAAAGATTCACGGCGGCGGCGGCAGCGGTGGCGTCGGCCTTGTTCGCGGTGAGATAAAGTCCTTTCGTCGTGCCGCCGAGGGAACGCGGTGCGGGCGGAATGGTCGTGGGAAATGTCACGGTGGAATAATCAAAGCCGAAAACCGTTTTGAAGTCGTAGCCGCCGGAGGTGGCGCTGAAAAATATTTTGTAGCCGTTGGTCGTGGCGTTGTTCGTGAGGATGCTTGGCACGGCATAAGAATCAAAATCGTCCGCGAAGCCGAGCGTCAATGTCACGACGGAACTGGTCACGCTGCCGCCCGGGTTGCTGACGACGACGAAATAATTTCCCGTGACGGCTGATTGCACGTTGGTGCGGGTGAAGCTGGCGTTGGTCGCGCTGGTGACGGCGGCGGTGTTGAAAAACCATTGATACTTCAGCGGCGGGGCGCCGCTGGCGCTGACGGTGAAGGTGGCGTTGGAGCCGGGATTGGCCGCTAAACTAGGCGGCGGCACGGTGATGACCGGCGGGTTGGTGAAGTTCAGCGTGGCGACGGCGCTGGTGCTGGAGCCGCTGAAATCAGTGATGACGAGATCGTAATTGCCGGCGCTCGCCGCCGAGATGTTTGTGACGGTAAAGCCATTCGTCGTGCCGCCGGAAAGATTTGTTCCGTTCAGCCGCCACTGGAATTGCAGCGGCGGCGTGCCGTAAGTGGTCGCGGTGAAGGTGATGTTGGAACCAATCGCGCCATTCGTGGCCGCCGGAAAAACGGTCGCGGCGGGCGGGATGTGAAAGACGTGCAGCTTGATGCCGGAAAGATAGCCGAGCGTGGGACTCGCAAAACGAAAGCGGTTGAGATTATTGGCGTTCACATAGCCCATGAGGTTCCACGTCAGGCCGCCGTCGGCGGTGTGAATGAAATTGAACGGCGCTGCCACCGAGCCGCCGCCCAGCCAGCCCTCGTTCGTGGTGGAGAAGCCGATGCCTTGCAGTTCAAACGTCGCGGGCGAACCGATGGTGGAGAGCGGAATGCCATTCGAGACCCACGTCTCGCCGCCGTCGGTAGTCTTGTAAAAAGTGAACGCCGAGTAACCGGCATTTTTCTGAAGTGAGACGTAGCCGATGTTCGTCGTCGGCCAGGACATTTTCCAAAAATAGCTGGAAGCCACGCCAACCGTCGCCATTACCTGCCAGTTCAAGCCGCCGTTCGTCGTGCGCGCGATGCTGCCGTAATACGGTGGCGAGTAAAACGAGTTCGTGTTCATGCCCACGGCGAAACCAAGATTGGTGTTCACAAAATAAACATCCATGAGTCCGCCCATGATGCCGGCGGCGGTCAGGTTGGTGGTGAACCAAGTGCTGCCACCGTCCTCGGACTTCACAAAATAAGCCGGGCCACGAACGCGACCGACGCCGTAGATGTGTTGCGCGTCGGGAATGTGCATCGCACAAAAACCGGCCATGCCGGAATTATTGATGGCTTGAACAACGCTCCAGCTATTTCCGCCATCAGAAGTTTCGTAGAGCATGTTGGTGTCCGTGACACCGCTGTCATAAGAACCAGGGCCGAGATTTCCCGCCCAGCCGCGCGTGGGCGTGGCAAAGCCGATGGAACGAAAATGCGCCACATTCGTCACCACGATCGGCGTGACGGAGAACCAGCTCTGGCCGTAATTCGTCGTGCGATACAGCCCGTCCTTGCCGCGTGCGCTCCAGCCGTTCGTGAGGTCAACGAAACAGATGTCGTCGTTGCGGAAATTTCCGCCGCCGACGGGCGAATTGGGAAACTGCGTCCACACCGGTGTCTGGGTAAAACCAGAGATGACGGCGCAAAGCGACAACCCGACTGCGAAAAATGTCTTAATCATGGAAACCTTGTTTGACGAAACACTACACCGTGAACGCAGATTTCCAAGCAGAAAGCTGGTGGCAGTAAGTGGGACAGGCGTCTCGCCTGTCCAGTTTGTGTTTGGAGCTTGGAACACGACAGGCGAGACGCCTGCCCCACTACTCCACCACTAGAACCGCCGGCTAGAAGCCAGCGATCCCAGATTATTGTTTCCCACGGGCACGCGCTGAAATAAATTTACGCCATGTCTGCCACGCCCAAATCATTCCCGCCGGAAGCTTGGACGCGATGGCCGCGCGCGGGGCTGGGTTTGTTTTTCCCCGAAGTCTGCCAGCTTTGCCATGAAGAGCGGGCTACGCCGCACGACGGCTTCGTCGGCCCGCGCTGCTGGGCGCAAGTGCGTTTCATCCGCCCACCGTTCTGCGAGCGCTGCGGGCTGCCGTTTGCGGGCGAGTTGACGACGGCCTTTGTTTGCACGAATTGCAACGAGCTGGATTTGCATTTCACTTCCGCGCGCTCGGCGGTGGTGGCGAAGACGGTGGTGCTGGAGGCGATTCATCGTTTCAAATATTCCCAAGCGCTGTGGTTTGAAAATTTTCTCGCCGACCTCCTGCTGCGCGCGGCGATTCCCGTTCTGCGCGCGGAGAAATGGGATAGCATCATCCCCGTGCCGCTGCATCCAGTGAAGGAACGCGAACGCGAATTCAATCAGGCCGAAGTGCTGGCACGGCATCTCGGCGACGCGTTGAAAGTTCCGGTTGAAACAAAAAATCTCCAACGCATCTCCCCTACCCTGACGCAAACGAAACTCACCCGCGACCAGCGCGCGACGAACATGGCCGGTGCGTTCGCCGTGCGCGATGGGGTGCGACTGAACGGACGGAAATTTATTTTGCTCGACGATGTTTTTACCACGGGCGCGACGACGAACGCCTGCGCGAAGGCGTTGCGCGCGGCTGGGGCGGCGGAGCCGTGCGTGTGGACCGTGGCACGTGGGCTGTGAAGAAATAAAAATGCAACATTAAAAACGGCGGAGACGCACACTCGGCCGGGGCGGCTGGCTGGCGGCGCGGGGGTTTTCATTTTGAATTCCAGCTTCCGACTTGTTCCAGGGACGGAAAAATGTTTAAGCTGCGGCATGGATACCACTTCGTTCAAGAAAACGATTGAAGGCGTCGTTCAAGTTGAACCCGCACTGACGCCGCCGCCGAAGTCGGCGCAGACGACTTTCATCCGCAAGCTCAAGCTCGGCGGTGACAAATCTCGCACGAAGAAACGCGATATTCCCGAAGGTCTGTGGGTCAAATGCCCTTCGTGCGAATCAATGATTTTCGACAAGGAACTCGGCGAGAATCTTCAGGTCTGCTCCAAGTGCGCCTTTCACTTTCCCATCGCCTCCCGCGAACGCATCCACTCGCTCGTTGAGACTTGCACGTTTGAGGAGTTGGACGCGGAGATGGTCAGCGTGGACGTGCTAAAATTTTCCGGCTACAAGGGCAAGCTCGACCGCGACAAGAAAAATACGATGCTCAAGGACGCCGTCGTCACCGGCATCGGTAAGATTGGCGCGCACCAAGTGGCGCTCGGCGTGATGGATTTTCGTTTCATGGGCGGCTCAATGGGGGCAGTCGTGGGCGAGAAACTCACGCGGTTGATTGAACGCGGCACGGAGGGGCATTGGCCGGTCATCATCGTTTCCACCAGCGGCGGCGCGCGGATGCAGGAAGGCGTTTTTAGTCTGATGCAGATGGCGAAAACCTCGGCGGCGCTCGCTTACCACGCGCAGCAGCGGCTGCCTTACATCAGCTACCTCACGAACAACAGCTACGGCGGCGTGATGGCAAGCTACGCGGCGTTGGGCGATCTGAACATCGCCGAACCGGGCGCGATGATCGGCTTCGCCGGCCCGCGCGTCATCAAGGACACCACGCACGCGGATTTGCCGCCGGGATTTCAGACGGCGGAGTTTTTACTGGATCATGGCTTGATTGACGCCATCGTGCCGCGCAAAACGGCGAAGGATCAGATCATCCGCTTTCTGGATTATTTTGCAGCGGGCAAATCTTTGCGGTGAAATTTACGGTGCCGCAATTTTCTGCCAACCGCAGTTCACGGCCAAATGAATGCCATCCGCCTCGCGGAAAATTTTATTGCGATGCTGCCGGTGAAAAATTAGCCTCCCGCATCTTTCGGCAAGGAGCCGTTGGTAAAAACTTTCGACATGAATAAAAAACCATTAACGAACGCAGAATTAAATGAATTGGTCGCTGGCTTGAACCAGCTTTCCCGCAACCTCTGGTGGTGCTGGAATCAAGAGGCGCAGGATCTCTTCTCCAAACTGTCGCCGCGCGGCTGGCAGAATCTTTTCCACAACGCCGTAGCCGTGCTGCGCGAAGTTTCGGAATACGAACTGCGCGTCCACTTGCAGGAACCTGGTTTCGCAGATCAAGTTCGCGCGGTGTTGAGGGACTTCAACGCCTACTTAAAAGAGCCGAGCACCTGGGGCCACAAGCACGCGCCCGCGCTGCACAAAAATCCGGTGGCGTATTTTTCCGCCGAGTTTGGTTTTCACGAATCGCTGCCCATCGCGGCGGGTGGTTTGGGAATCCTGGCCGGCGACCATTGCAAATCCGCGAGCGACCTCGGCCTCGGTTTTGTCGGCGTCGGTTTGTTTTATCGCGAAGGTTATTTTCAGCAGGCGATTGACTCAAATAATTGGCAGACGGAATTTTACAATCCCGTCCATCCCGAAAACGTCCCGCTCGAACCGTTGCTGAAGGCGGACGGCAAGCGCCTCATCGGCACGGTGGAAATCGGCATGAACACCGTGGACTTCCAAGTCTGGCGCGTGAACGTCGGCCGCATCCCCGTCTATCTGCTCGATACCAATCTGCCGCAGAATGAACAACACTTCCGCGATTTAACGACGCGCGTTTATGGCGGCGACAGCACCACGCGCATCATGCAGGAAATTTTGCTGGGCGTCGGCGGCGTGCGTTTGCTCCGCGCGCTGGGCATCGCGCCATCCACGTTCCACATGAACGAAGGCCACGCGGCGTTCCTCACGCTGGAACTCATGCGCGAAAAGATGGCCGACGGAAAAACGTTCGCCGAGGCGCAGGCGCTCACGAAGCCGGAATGTCTCTTCACCACGCACACGCCGGTGGAGGCCGGCCACGACCGTTTCCGCCCCGAGCTGATGAGCTACGCGATGCAGCGTTATCTCGCGACGCTACCGGTGACGTTCAACGGCATCGTCAATCTGGGTCGGGTGAAGGCCGACGATGCGCACGAGCCATTCTGCATGACCGTGCTCGCGCTGAAACTTTCCCGTGCCGCAAACGGCGTGAGCGAATTGCACGGCCAGGTCAGCCGCGAAATGTGGCAGCATCTGTTCAACGTGCCGGTGGACAAAGTTCCCATCGGCCACATCACGAACGGCATTCATCTCATGGGCTGGATGAAAGGTTCCGTCCGCCAGTTCTGGCGCAAGAAACTCACGGACAGCGCGAATGGCGAGGCGCAATTGTTCCGCGACAAATTTGGCGGCGACTGGGCGTCCGCCATCAACCACGCGGATTTCTGGGAAAAGATGACCAACCCGAATTTTGTTTCGGACGAAGAGCTTTGGGCGCTGCGTTACAAATTGCGCCGCGAGCTAATCGAATTCGCCCGCCGCAAATTGCTGCTGCAAAATCAGCGGCTCACGCAGGGCGATTACATCCGCTTCGATCACCTGCTGAATCCCGACGCACTCACCATCGGTTTCGCCCGCCGCTTCGCGACTTACAAGCGCGCGCCCCTGATCTTTGAACGCTTCGACGACGTCGTGAAATTATGCCACGACAAGCAGCGCCCCGTGCAATTTGTTTTCGCCGGCAAAGCGCATCCGCGTGACGACGAGGGCAAGCGTTTCATCCAGAAAATCATTCACCTAACCAAGCATAGCGAACTCGCCGGCACCGTCGTGTTCTTGGAAAATTACGACATCCACGTCGCGCGTCAGATGGTCGCGGGCTGCGACATCTGGTTGAACAACCCGCGCCGTCCGCTCGAAGCCTCCGGCACGAGCGGCATGAAGGCGAGCTGCCACGGCTGCATGGGTTTCAGCATCATGGACGGCTGGTGGCGCGAAGGCTACGACGGCACAAACGGATTTTCGATTGGTGAAGATTCGCATTCGCCGGACGTGGACGAACAGGATCGCGTGGACAGTGCGAATCTTTACGCCGGCCTCACCGAGCAGATTGTGCCGATGTTCTTCAACCGCGACGCGCAAGGCATTCCGCGCGAATGGATCCAACGCATCCGCCGCAGCATGGCTACGCTCGTGCCGCAGTTCACCACCGACCGCATGGTGAAGGAATACACGGAGAAATATTACGCCGCGGAGTAAACGGATTGGTGGCCATCGCCGGCGCTGAAGTCCTCAGCAATTTTTTTGGTGGCGGTGTTAAGCATTTTGAAATTTTAACCTGAAAAATCAAAAAGGCGGGGAGCAATCCCCGCCTTATTTTCGTTTTGATAACGGAAGAATTAATTCATCCGCTAAAATTTTATTCAAACAAGAAAACATCGGGGTTGAATCCGCTTTTTTACAAAACAACACTTGCAAATGAATGACTGAATGATAGTCTTCGCGTCCTTTTATTAAATTATGTCAGTAAAAATTCGCATGAAACGTGTCGGCACCAAGAACACTCCCGTGTTCCGTATTGTCGTCGCCGATAGCCGCAGCCCTCGTGATGGTAAATTCATCGAGGAGATTGGTTCCTACCAGCCGCTCAAGCAGGGTGAAAATTACACCCTCAAGCTCGACCGTGCTCAATACTGGATCAGCAAGGGCGCCCAGCCCAGCGATACCGTCGCCAGCTTCATCAAGAAGCTCGGCAAAGCGGCTCCGGCTGTAGCCTAAAGTTTTTCGCCATGCAGGAGTTCCTCGAATACGTCGTCAAAGGACTCGTGCAGAACCCCGGCGCGGTGACGGTCACGCCGGTGGAACGCGCGGGCGCGACGGTTTATGAACTGCGCCTCGCTCCGTCGGATGTCGGCCAGATCATTGGTCGTCAGGGCGTGACGATTAACGCAATTCGTTCCCTGCTCCTCGCTGGCAGTGCCAAGAAGGGTCTGCGTTGCTCGGTTGAAATTGTGGAAGACGGGAAGACGAATTAATTTAATTACGGAGCGCGCATGAAAATTGACGTGCTCACTTTGTTTCCGGCGATGTTTGCCGGACCGCTCGATGAAAGCATCATCATGCGGGCGCGCAAAAAAGGTTTGCTGGATTTAACCATCCACCAATTGCGCGACTGGACGCACGACCGGCACAAGACGGTGGACGACAAACCGTTTGGCGGCGGGCCGGGCATGTTGATGAAAGTCGAGCCGCTCTTTGAAGCGGTGGAAAGTTTGCAGCGTGCCGAGACGAAAGTGATTTTGCTTTCGCCGTCAGGAAGAAAGTTCGACCAGAGCATTGCGCGCGAACTGGCCAAAGAAAAAGATTTGCTGCTCGTCACGGGACATTACGAAGGGTTTGACGAGCGGGTGCGACTCGGTTTGGCGGACGATGTGTTATCCATCGGCGATTACGTTCTCACGAACGGTGCGCTGCCCGCGATGGTGGTAATTGATGCGGTCGCGAGATTGCTGCCCGGAGTTTTGGGCGACGATGCGAGTTCGTCGGACGAGTCCTTCAGCCACGCGCTGCTGGAGTATCCGCAATACACGCGCCCGGCAGATTTTCGCGGGATGAGAGTCCCGGAAGTATTAATGAATGGCAACCACGCCGAGATTGAAAAGTGGCGGCGGGAACAGGCCAAGTTACGGACGAAAGAACAGAGACCGGATTTGTTGAAATAAATTTACAAAGTTATGAACCAGGCATTACAAAAGAAAATTGAATCGGAACAGTTTCGTAAAGACGACGCAAAATTCAACGTCGGCGACTCTGTGAAAGTCCACACTAAAGTCGTCGAAGGCGACAAGGAACGCATCCAGATTTTTGCGGGCGTCGTCATCGGCAAGCGCGGCACCGGTCTCAACGAGACCTTCTCCGTCCGCCGCATCAGCTACGGTGAAGGCGTGGAACGCATTTTCCCGCTGCACTCGCCGCGTGTGGACAAGATCGAAGTTGAGCGCGAAGGTCAGGTTCGCCGCGCCAAGCTCACCTACCTCCGCAAACGCCTCGGCAAAGGCGCGACCCTCGTCAACGAGAAGAAAGAAAAAGCCGTCGCTGCGGCCAAGTAATTCTCAAAATATTTCAAAGGCGAGGCGCAAGCCTCGCCTTTTTGTTTTGCAAAATTGCCTGCGCCGACAAGCATTGCATCTGTGTTTCATCTGTGAAAATCTGTGGCTAAATAAATTTAATCGTGGCAACTGAAACCCTCCATTACGAAAACGCGCGGGTCGCGCAGCAGCTTTACAATCACGAACCGCGCAACCTCGCCGCGCTGGAAACCGAACTCGGCGTGAAGGCAACTTCGCGCGAAGGCTGGATCAAGCTGGAGGGCACGGCGGAGGATATTGAGCGCGCGAAGCATCTGTTCACTTCGCTCGAATCCATGCTGAAAGCCGGTTCGCCTGTGAAGAACCGCGAGTTCACCCACGCCATCGGCGTTGTGAAAAATGATGGCGCAGCGACGTTGAAGGAAATGGTGAGCGACCGCGTCCACACGCACGAACGTAAGCCCGGCGTCACCGCCAAAACCGTCGGCCAAAAAAAATATCTCGACGCGATTCGCAAGCACGATATCACGTTTGGCATCGGCCCGGCTGGCACGGGTAAAACATATCTGGCGGTCGCCACCGCATTGTCTGCGATGCGTGAAGGCAGAATTTCCCGGATCATTTTGACGCGCCCGGCAGTCGAGGCAGGCGAAGCGCTAGGGTTTTTACCCGGTGACCTTTACGAAAAAATTACGCCTTATCTGCGTCCGCTGCATGACGCCATGCACGACATGATGCCTGCGGAGGAAATCGCCAAGCACATCGAGCGCGCCACGATTGAGATCGCTCCCCTCGCCTACATGAGGGGCCGCACGTTGAACAACGCCTTCATCATTCTCGACGAAGCGCAAAATTCCACGACCGAGCAGATGCTGATGTTTCTCACGCGTCTCGGTCACGGCTCGAAGGCTGTCATTACCGGCGATGAGACGCAGATTGATTTACCGTCGCACAAAAAATCCGGCCTAGCCGAAGCGCATCGGGCACTGAAAAACACGGAAGGCATCGCCATCGTGGAATTTTCCAAGCGCGATGTCGTCCGTCATCCGCTGGTGCAACGCATCATCGCCGCCTACGAGGAACATCGCGGGCCGCGCAAAGAGTGAGCCATGAACGTCGTCATCGTCAACCGCCAGCGAAAGACACGGATTGATTCACGCCTGTTAAAGAAAATCATTGGCGAGCTGTTTGCCGAATTAAAAATTTCCGAGGCGGAACTTGGAATCAGTCTTGTCAGTGCGCGAGAAATGGCGTTGGTGAACGAAACTTTCCTTCAACATGAAGGTTCAACCGATGTCATCACGTTCGATCACTCTTCGCTGGTGGGGCGAGCGTCCCCACCAAAAATCCACGGTGAACTTTTTATCTGCGTGGATGACGCCATCGCCCAGTCAAAAGAATTCCAGACAAGCTGGCAGTCGGAAGTCGTGCGCTACATCGTCCACGGCGTCCTGCACTTGCTCGGCTACGATGACTTGAAACCAAACCTTCGCCGCACGATGAAGCGCGAGGAAAATCGGTTGGTGCGCCTGCTTGCCAAAAGGTTTTCTCTCGCACAACTCTCGCGCCCCGCTAAAATCTCTGCGTGAGGAAAACACTTTTTGCCAGTTGGCGCGCCAGTTTTTTTACCGGTCTCGCGGTCACACTCCCGGCGTTGCTGACGCTCGCGGCGGTCAAATGGATTTTCGGAACCATCTCTAGCTTTACCGACACGCTGCTATTTTTCCTCCCGCACTTCCTGAAAGCCGAGCAAGTTTTCAAAAACGGTCGCGATGGCGAGATGTTCTGGTATTGGAGTTTGCTCGCGTTGGTGCTTGCGGTCACGTTGATTTCCGGCGTCGGCTTGCTGGCACGCTACTACATTGGCAAACGTATCATCGAATGGCTCGACACGGCGATGATGCATGTGCCGCTGCTGAACAAATTTTACGGAGCCATCAAACAGGTCAACGACGCCTTCTCCGGCAATAAAACTTCCTTCAAGACCGTCGTGCTCGTGGAATTCCCGCGCGAAGGCTCTTACTCCGTCGGCTTTCTCACGAGCGACGACCACGCCGAGGCCAGCCGCAAGATTGGCGAAAAGCTCCTCGGCGTTTTCATCCCCACCACACCGAATCCAACCTCCGGGTTTTTAATTCTCGTGCCGGCGGATAAAGTCACCAAGCTCGACATGACTGTGGCCGAAGGCGTGAAATACATCGTCAGCCTCGGGGCAATTGCGCCGGAATTAAAATCGTCCTCATCGTCATAATTCAAAAGCGAGCATGAGGACGACGATGAGGAGGAGAATGATTTTCAAATGATCGAGTCCGCCCACGGCATCATTCTGCGCACACGTCTGCTCACCGAGACGAGCCTCATCGTCAATTGGCTCACGCCGGATTTGGGAAGAATCGCCACCGTGGCGAAAGGCGCGCGCCGACCGAAATCACCGTTTAGCGGGAAACTAGATTTATTTTACGCCGCCGATTTTTCCTTCACCCGCAGCCGCACTTCCGAACTGCATAATTTGCGCGAAGTGAAATTGCACGGAACGCACAGTGCGATTCGTGAGGACATTTCCAAATTGCAGCAAGCCGCCTACGCCGCCGCCGTGCTCGAACTGGCGACCGAAACTGAATCGCCGATGCCGGAAATTTACGAGCTGGTGCGCGGCTTCCTCACCCTGCTCTGCCAGCAGCCGACACTGCCGCAAAATGTTTTCGCGCTGGAACTAAAACTTCTGCGCGAACTCGGACTGGAGCCGGAGCTGGCAGAAACCCGCCTCACGCCTGGCGCGAAAAAAATTGCGCAAACGCTTTTGGAAAATGATTGGGCGAACGGGGCGCGGCTGAAACTCTCCACTGCCCAAGACGAGGAACTGCGGCAATGGCTGCATGGCTTTCTGATTTTCCATCTCGGCAAACTCCCGCGCGGACGGGCGTTGGCGCTGGCTATTTGAAAATCATTCAGCTGCTTTTGGGCGGCAGATTGAATTGGACTTTTCTTCCCGCCAGATTCCATAATTTCTCCATGCACCCGACAAAATTCATTGCGCAATCTTGCTGCCTTCTCGCGCTCGCCGTGAGTAGCCACGCTCAAACTCCCCTGCCCCTCCTCCAAATTCAGGCGGACAAAGTCGTCGCCAAAATGCCGCCGACGTTTTACGGGTTGATGACGGAAGAGATTAATTATTCCTACGAAGGTGGGCTTTACAGCGAACTCATCCGCAACCGAACGTTCAAGGCGGACGCCATCCAGCAACCTATCAAGCCGCAAGATTATGACTCGGCGAAAAGCTATCCAGTGAAGATCGCGGTGACGAACGCGCCAAAATTCTGGAGCGCGGTCGGCAGCACCAAAATTTCGCTCGACACAAATACGGTTCTTAACGCTGCGCTTAACGTCAGCCTCAAACTGGATGTGAGCGGTGCGTCAAAGAATTCTCCGACAGGCGTAGCGAACGGCGGCTATTGGGGAATTCCCGTGAAGCCGAACACGACGTATCGCGCCTCATTCTACGCGAAGGCGAAAAGTTTCAACGGCGCACTGACGGTTTCACTTGAGAGTGCCGACGGTAAAACCGTTTTCGCGAAATCCGAAATCTCTGGCGTCGGCAGCGGCTGGGAAAAATTTGAAACAACCCTGACCACCGGCGGCGACATCACGCCGTCGAAAGAAAATCGCCTCGTCATTTCCACGACGAAGCCCGGCACGTTCTTCAATCATCACGGAACCATCTGGCTCCAACAGGTTTCTTTGATGCCGCCGACCTTCAAGAATCGTCCGAACGGTAATCGCACAGACATTTCCCAGTTGCTCGATGATGCGCATCCGAAATTTCTCCGCTTCCCCGGTGGCAACTACGTCGAGGGCGATTACTTCAACGAACGTTTCAACTGGAAGGAAACCATCGGCCCCGTCGAACAACGGCCCGGTCATCGCAGTTGCTGGGGCTACTGGTCCACGGATGGTTTCGGCCTGCCAGAATTTCTCGGCTGGTGTCAGGACTTAAAGATGGAGCCGGTGCTCGCGGTCTTTGCTGGCTACACTTTGAAAAAGGATTTTATTCCCGCCGGAGAAAAACTTGCGCCCTATGTTCAGGAAGCGTTGGAAGAAATCGAATACGTCACCGGCGACGCGACGACGAAGTGGGGCGCGCAACGCGTCAAGGATGGCTACCCTGAACCGTTCAAGCTGCGTTACATCGAGATTGGCAACGAAGACTGGTTCGACCGTTCCGGCAGTTACGACGGACGTTTCGCGCAGTTTTACGACGCTATCAAGGCGAAGTATCCGCAGATGAAAATCATTTCCACGGTTGGCTACGAGCATCCCGAATCGAATCGCGTTCACAGCCGCACGCCGGATTTGGTGGATGAACATTACTACCGCTCCGAGGAAGAAATGGAAGCGCAGTCCTTCGTCTATGATTCCCGCGATCGCCGCAACCCGACGAAAATTTTTGTCGGCGAATGGGCCACGCGCGTTGGTGCGCCTACGCCGAACATGGCGGGTGCGCTCGGCGATGCCGCGTGGATGTGCTGCATGGAACGCAACGCCGACATCGTTCACATGCACTGCTATGCGCCGTTGTTCGTGAACGTCAGCCAGCTCAACGGCTCGGGTAAATCCATGCAATGGCCGAGCGACCTTATCGGCTACGACGCGCTGACCAGCTACGGTTCGCCGTCGTATTACACCCAGAAAATCTTCAGCGAACATCAAGGCGACGAAGTGCTGACGGTCAGTGCGCAGAACTTGCCGACTTACACTTGGATTCAAAAACGCACCCGCAATGGTCAGGCTGAACCGCCGCGCACGAACGAAGTGAAATCCATTTTCTATTCCGCCACGCGCGATACCGCAAAAAATAAAATCATTGTGAAGATCGTGAACCGCGCGGACACCGCGCAGGAAGTGAAAGTAGAAATCAGCGGCGCAAGTTCCATCGCTGACGTTGGCACGGCCACCGTTTTGAAAGCGGATACACGCACCGCGACCAACTCGATTGACAACCCGACGAACGTCTTGCCCGTCACTGAAGGCGTCACCGGCCTAGGTGCGACCTTCACGCGCAGCTACCCGCCCTGCTCCATCACGATTCTGGAATTAAGCGCGAAGTAAAAGTTTTGACCAAGGAAAAACGGCCGTCTGCAAAATGCGGACGGCCGTTTTATTTTCTGGAGATTCAATTCACCGTGAAGCCGTTCGTCAACGACCAGGTGTTGGGACCGAAGATGCAGTTCACCGTGTATGTGCCGTTGGTTGCGCCCGCCGGAATCGTGAAGCCTGCCGTGACGATTCCGGTCGTGCTGTTGCGGCTAGAACTGGTCGCCGTGATCGTCGTCGCGCCGGTGCGCGTGAGGGTCACGCTCGTGGGCGGATTCGCGGCGGGCGGCGGCGGGGGCGTGTAGCTGGTGTTCAGCGTGATGGTGAGCGACGGACTTGTGCCGCGATTCGCGCTCGTCGGTGCAACGGTTGAGATGCCTTGCGCGACCGTGCCGCCGCTGGTGCCGCTGACCGGGTCAAACGTCGCCACCGCCGTGCGGCCCACGCGGTAAAAATTTTTGTCCAGCGCAGTCACGTTCGTGTAGCCGCCGAGAATTTGGTTTGGAGATATGTTACTCGCGATGACTGACCACGCCGTGAGATTCGTCGAGCCTTCGACTTGATAACTGCCGCCTTCGACCGCGCTCCACGTCAGCTTGACCGTGCCACCGCTGGCGATCGGTGTATTCACTTTGCTCGCGAGGTTGGTGTTGCCGAGGAAATTCGTCGTGACCGTTTCCGTGATATTCGTCACCGTGCCGCCGGTGGGGTTGCCGTAAAAATAATAGCTCATGTTGTAGGGAAATGTTGGTGTGCCGTTCGACGTGATGCAGATGAAGTAGGCGTAGGTTCCGGCGGGATATTCCGGCGTCACGCACCAGCGAACGTTGTATTCGTTCAGGTCAAAGTCTGTGCCGAGAATATATTTTTGTCCGGTCGCCGCGTTCGTGAGGTCGCCGAGATAAGCGTTGTCTTGGATGTAGCGTCCGAGCGGATACGTCGAAGAAACGGCAGGGCCGGCGGCGGCGGTGTTGCCGTTGTTGCGGAGCATCCACGCGGGCAACGTGGCGCGGGCGGTGTTGGTCAAATTATCCGTGCCGTTGAAACCGTTGCGGAGAACAAAACCGGAAATCAGGCGGCGAATGCTGCTGTTGGCGTTCGTCGCGTTGGAATAACCGTAAGGGCCGTAGATGGGATAGCCATCGCGAATCCAGCCGAGCAGGGGCGAATGTTTCAGGTTCACGTTCGTGACGTTCTCGTTGTAGCCGTTGGTGGCGTTAATGACGATGTTGTCGCCGAGCAGATAACGCAGCGCAATCGGGTTGGCGTGGTTGTGATACGTCCCGGTGTTTTGTTGGTGGGAATTTCCCGCGTCGAAGGTGATGGCTTCATTCACAAATGCGTCGCGCTTCCATTGGCCGGTTCCCGGACTCGCCTCGCTGCCGCCACTGTAAGACCAGCCGTCCGTCGGATCGAACATCGGCACACCGTCCACGAAATAGCCCACGGCGGCGTCAACGCCAGCGGTCGTGGTTTTGGTGGCTGGCGGATTCGTGAGCGTGGTGGCGCGTGGAAAACGGTAGAGAACTTTTTGATTCACCGGCCAGTTAATGAACAGCGTCGTGCGTGTGGCGTCGTTATACCACGGCCCCATCGTGTGGCTGCCGAGGCCGGTGCTGCGGATGTAAAGCCAGTTGGTGGAGAAATAAATTTCCTGCACGCCGCAGTAGGCGGGCAAGGTCTGCGCCTCGGCGGCGACGCCGTTGTTCCAAGTGGTGACGTAACTTCCAACCGTGCGGGTGGCATCGTTCGTCGTGATGCGCGCGTATTTCCCGGCGTAGCTGGTGAACCAGACGTTCGTCAATGGATCGCCAGCGTGGGCGGCGGCGGCGAAAAGAATTCCAGCGAGGCCGACCACAAGTTTTAACAGCGTTGGGTTTTTCATAATCATACAGTCACTTTACGCGGATCAACCTTAAGTTAATGTGAAGCTGCGCATATTTTGCACGCGAAGCGTTTCAAATTTGATTTCACCCCGGATGTGCTAGACTGGCGCAACAAATCCGCCGCGCCGTCCGCCAAAAAAAAATTCGGCACCCGCGGATGAAATCAGATTAACCTTATGTTTTTGGCCGCCGCCCGACAGCTTGTTTTGACCGGCATCATGCTCGGCTTCGCCGTCGCCAGCGCGCGTGCAGAACTTCAGACCGTCTGGCAGATCGGCGTGGATTCCGATCCGTTCGCCTCCGGCTACAATCCCACGGGGGAATTTTCCCAAGAGAACGGCATCAACGATTCCCGCCCCGGCAAAGTCACGCGGCTGCCCGGTGACCCGCTTTACGTCGTGACGAACAACCCGGTGGCGGACGATGATTTTTATTGCGCGGGGAATTTCCCATTCGGTTTCAACGGCCTCACCAGCCCGCTCGTCGTGCCGAATCAGGAACCGGACATCGCCTGGGAACGCGCGCTGACCGACAGTGACTTCACCAATCACGTCCATTTTTTCCTGAACAGCGCGCAGACGAACAAACTCTGCCGCCTGCGTTTCACCTGCGACCTCACCTGGGGCGGCGTGTGGATGGGCTATCCGGTGAACAGCAGCGGCGACGGCTCCGGCTCGCACGACATCGTGGTGCGCTTCAAAAATTCCGCCGGCACTAACACGATACTTTTCTCGAAGCGCGTGGATCGCGACACGCGCGTCACCCTCGATTTTCCCGCGACGAATGTTTTCGCCAGTGCCGGGCCGAACACGATTGAAATCGTCCGCACCGACCCGTTCGCGGCGAACACCTATTACTGGATTCAATTTGATTTTCTCAAGCTCGAAGCGAACACGAACGCCTTCCTCGATGCCGATGGCGACGGCTTGCCGCGCTGGTGGGAGGAGGAAAATCATTTGAGCGACACCAATTCGGCTGACGCCGCGACCGATGCGGATGGCGATGGCCTCACGGTGTTGCAGGAATATAACGGCGGAAATAATTCCTCCGACCCCAACCGCGCGGACTCTGATGGCGACGGCCTGAACGACGGCGCGGAATTTGCCGCCGGCACGAATCCCAATCTGCCCGACACCGACGGCGATGGCTTGAGCGACGCCGAGGAAGTTCGCCTCGGCACGAATCCCCTGCTCGCAGACTCCGATGGCGACGGCGCGAGCGACGCGCTCGAAGTGCGCGTCGGTTCCAATCCGTTGAGCGCGGCGAGTGTGCCGACGGTTTTTCGCGGCGGCATTGGAATTCATTTTGTTTCCACGACGGATGTGGACGGCACGCTCGGCACGAATGAAATTGCCGGCGTTGTTCCGCAAACGCGCTGGAACGACACGTTGGCGATGCGTAATTGGAATCGTTACTCCGGCGGCATGGCCGATTTTGTCACGCCGCTCACGAATAAAACCGTCCGCTGCGACGGCCTCGTGTTGACGAACCTGACGGCGAGCTGGACGAGCGATGCGAGCGACGCGGCGCACAATAATCTTTCGCCCGACCGGCGGCTGCTCGACGGTTACCTCCGCGCGGCCAACAACACCGAAGCTATTCTGACCATCAGCAACATTCCGTTCGCCAGCTATGATCTTTACGTCATGGTCGGCGGCGCGGACTACTGGGAGCGCGGACGCCTACGCCTGAACAACGCACCCAGCACCGACCGTTATTTCGCCACGGCCAATTCCGTTTCGCAGACGAACTTCCTCGAACTCCTGCCCGGCTCCACTAATTTCCAGCGCGGAAATTTCGCGCGCTACACCAACCTCACTTCCTCCGTCGCCACGGTGACGGTCACGAACGTCAACACTTGGTCGGTGGGCATCTGCGCGGTGCAAATCATTGACCGCTCGCTGGACGCCGACGCTTCGGGCATTCCCGACTGGTATGAAAATCGTTACGCACTCGAACCCGGCTCGGCGGCGCTTGCGGCAACGGACACCGACGGCGATGGCCTCACGAACTTGCAGGAATTTCAGCGCGGCACTGACCCGCGAAAATTTGATTCCGACGGCGACGGCTTGAGCGACGGCGCAGAAGTTTCGCTCGGCACGAATCCGTTGAACGCGGACACGGACGGCGATGGCTTGAGTGATTTTGCCGAAGTGAACGGAAGCGTTCCCTCCAATCCCCTGCTCGCTGATTCCAACGGCAACGGCGTGAATGACCGCGACGAACTCAACTCGCATCGCGATCCAAAATACCAACCAACGAACAGCGCGACCTTCATCGGCTACGTTCCGTTTTATCGTTCGTCGCCCGCGCGCTGGGAATGGAATTTGGAAAACGTCCAGTTCGTTTGGAACCATTTCACCGGCGCGTTTGCGCCGACAATTTGGAACGAGGATTACCTGATTGATTTCGCCGTGAAAAATCCGGCCGACACCGGTTGGCGTGCATTGGGCATGGCGCTGCGTTACTCCAACGGCGGGTTGACGCAGCTCTTTCACTCGGATGCTGCTGGTGGCTTTAGTGCGCCCGCCGATCCGGCCAACGGCATCTGGGAAACCGACTACGGCAATCCGCCTTTCGATTTCAAATCCGCGCTCGGCTTCAGCGGCTACGGCGCGGCGGACATTTCCGACCGCTTAAAATTTCGGCTCTTCGCCCAACGCGCCGCGACGAGCAACTCGTGGACGCTCACGTTTGAAATCCGTAACCTCACCAGCAACACTGTCGTCGTCACGCGCAGCTACACGAACTGCTCCGCCGCCGCGTCGCTCGACAACGGCAGCGCGGCGTGGACGGATTACGAAGGCAACCCCAACGTCGCCAGCATGAACGTGCATCAGGGCGTGCAAATGTTTCTCACCACGAACCCACTCGCATCGCTGCCCGCGTTCGCCGCCTACAAAGATTCGGACAAGGACGGAATGTCGGACGTTTGGGAAATCGCCAATCTTTTCAACACCAATTCCGCCGCCGATGCCGTGCTGGATGCGGACAATGACGGCGTGAACAATCGTGATGAATACTTGCTCGGCACCAATCCGCGCAACGCCGACACGGACGGCGACGGCATCAGCGACGGCATTGAGCGCGCGAACTCCTCCAATCCCCTGCTCGCTTCCAGCAAGCCGGAGTTCACTGGCGTCGCGTGGCCGAGCGGCGTGGACTTGGACGGAAACGGTCTGCCCGACGCGTGGGAAGTGAAATACCGCGCTTTCAATCTGCCGCCGAACGGCGACGCGGACGGCGACGGCGTTTCCAACGCGCAAGAAGCGAAAGCGGGAACCGATCCGTTTGATCCCAATTCAAAAATTGTCGCCATCTTCGCGCGCCAGACGAATGACGCGGTTGTGAACTGGCCGTTCATCCTCGGTAAAGATCAGCGCGTTTTCACTAGCACCAATCTCGTCAACTGGACGCAATCCGCGCTCGTGCCATTGCTGAATGGCAACACGTCGAGCTTACGTTTCACGAATCGCGTGCGCCTCACGCCGAAAGAATTTTACCGCATCAGCACCGATGACAAAGACAGTGACGGCGACGGCGTTCCTGATTGGGCGGAATATTTTCTCGGCAGCGACCCGTTCCGCACGAACAGCACACGCGCCGCGATGCCCGTCATCAGCAGCAACGGCGTCGTGACCGGCAGCGTGGCTGGCGATTACGCATCGTTCGTCGAACAACTTCGCGGCGGTCCGGCGGGAACGAACGGCGTGAGCCGCGCGCAGGCCGCCAGATTTTTGCAGCAGGCCACGTTCGGCCCGACGCTGCGCGAACTGGATCGCGTGCAGTCGCTCGGCTTCGCCGCCTGGATTGATGACCAGATCACGAACCAGCCCGCGTCGCTGCACCGGAAATACATTGATCAGATTGAAACGGATTTCAGCAACGGTCACACCGATCACGGCTACAGTTACAATGAGCAAGACGGCTACATCTTCGGCAACAACGTCACCACGTCGTTCGCCCGCGCGGCGGTCGGCGGCGGCGACCAGTTGCGACAGCGCGTGGCGTTTGCGTTGAGCCAGATTTGCGTGGCGTCGCGCCGTGAGCCGCAACTTACCGACCGGCCGATTGCGATGACGGATTTTTACGACATCTTCGTGCGGAACGCGTTTGGAAATTATCGCGACGTGCTGCGCGAAGTCGCGTTCCATCCGGTGATGGGACGTTACTTGAGCCACCTAGGCAATCAAAAATCCCGCCCGGAAATCAACCAGTATCCCGATGAAAACTTTGCGCGCGAAGTGCAACAGCTTTTCAGCATCGGCCTGTGGGAATTGAACCCCGACGGCACACGCAAACAGGACGCGAACGGCCAGCCCATCCCGACTTACAGCAACGCGCAGATCACGGAGTTCGCCCGCATCTTTACCGGCCTCTGGCTCGGAGGACAGTCGTGGGGCAACGGTGGCGGACTGGACAGCGACTACGCGCTACCCATGCAGATGTGGGCGGAGAAGCATGATTTCGGCACGAAGAATTTGTTGAAAGGATTCATCGTCCCCGCCCGCGCCGCGACCGTGGACAACGGCGTGCGCGACATCGAGGACGCGCTGCGAAATCTTTTTGAACATCCGAATTGCGCGCCGTTCATCAGCCGACAACTGATTCAATTTCTCGTCACGAGCAATCCTTCCAGCAACTACGTCGCCCGCGTCTCCGCCATTTTCACCAACAATGGCGCGGGCAAACGCGGCGACCTCGGCGCGGTGGTCAAGGCCATCCTGCTCGATTCCGAGGCGCGTGATGTGCGCTGGTCAGCCGGTTCGCCGAGCTTCGGGCGCTTGAAGGAACCAGTGCAGCGCGCGATGACCATCGGTCGCGTCGGACATCTTGAGCGCCAGACAAATTTACTTTGGTGGACGTGGGGCGACTTCAATGCGACAGCGTTCCAAGAGCCGGGTTATTCGCCAAGCGTGTTTAATTTTTTCCGGCCCAGCTATCAGCCGCCCGGTTTGCTCACGGCGAATGGCCTCGTCGGCCCGGCGTTCCAGATCACGGACAGCTACTCGTGCATTTCGTTTCCGAACAAGCTCTGGGAAATCACGGAGCAAGGTTTCGCGTATGCGGGCCTCTACAATTTTCCGGCGGACTATTCCGACCTCGTCCCGCTCGCCACCAATGCGCCGGTGCTGCTCGACCAAGTGAATTATTTATTCTGCGGCGGCACGATGACCGCGACGACGCGTGATAATATTTTGAACACGGTGCAACAAATCCCCAGCTACGACACGCTCATGCGCACACGCCTCGCCGTATATCTCGCCGCGACGTGTCCAGAAGGAGCGGTGCAGCGTTGAAAAAACTTTTTCCGCGCGGTCACGAAAAAATGGCGCCATTATCCCCTGCCTCTTTGGAAAAAAAGGAAACAGTTCAGTCTGTTTCAGCGCAAACCTGCGGCTGGATTGGTGAGGATGGCCTTCAATTATATCGAAGTAACCACCGTTGTTCCCTCTCCCCGGGGGAGAGGGTTAGGGTGAGGGTGAGCGTTGAACTAAATTTCTCGGATCGGATTTCTCCGGCGGTGACAACGGGCTTACCGAAAAAATTAGTGGTAACGACCGCCCTCTCCCCGGCCCTCTCCCCCGGGGAGAGGGAGAACCGTTCGCTGCGTCTTGGCAAAATGGTTGCGGCAGGTAACCGTGAGGTTTCTTTTACGAACGACAAACACGCAACGACGGCAAGCGTGATATACATTTTTTCCAGCGACGCGATTCTTAATTCCCTCTCCCCGGGGGAGCAGCGACAGCAGCTATGGACAGGGGTGAGAGCGAGCAATTCACTAACTTTCCAAATCTAAATTTATACCCGCGCCATGAAACCACTTTCCCGCCGCACCTTTCTCCGCCAGCTTAACTGCGCCGCCATCGGCTCGTCGGCGATTCTCAACACGCTGCTCAACCTGCGCCTCGCCAACACCGTTGCCGCGCAGTCGCTCCCGCTCGATAACAAGGCGCTCGTCTGCATTTTTTTCAGCGGCGGTTGCGACTCGTTCAACCTGCTCGTGCCTTACGAACAGACACGCTACAACACTTATTCCATCACACGCGGCGCGACCGGCAGCGATGGCGGTCTCGCGTTGAACCGCAATTCACTTCTGCCACTTGCCGCACCCGCGAATGATTTTGCGCTGCATCCGTCGTGCAGCAATTTACAGGCGATGGCGAACGGAACCGGCGCGTTCGCCGGCAAGAAGCGTCTCGCGTTCGTCGCCAACGTCGGCACGCTCGTCCAGCCGATTTCCAAGGCGCAGTTTAACAACTGGGAAAACGGAAATGATTTCGCCCTGCCCGTGCCGAAGGCATTGTTCTCGCACAGCGATCAGATTGAGCAATGGCAGACGGCCGTGCCGCAGGGTCAGGCGCAGTTGAGCGGCTGGGCTGGCCGCTGCGCCGATGTCATCCACAGCTACTACAACACCGGCGCAACCTCGATGAGCATTTCGCTCGGCGGCAACAACGTTTTTCAAGTCGGCAACACCACGCAACAATTTGTCGTCACGCCTAGCGGCGCGCTGTCGTTCGAGGGCGACACCGGCGGCGCGAATGGCAATCCGCTCCAATTAAAAAATTCCGGCCTCCGCAGCACGCTCGACCAGCACTATACCAACCTGCTCACGGAAAGTTTTTCGCAGATCACCAAGACGAGCGATGGCGCGCAGCTTTTGTTTCAGACGCAATTCGATTCCGCCGGTGCCAGCCTCGGTGCGGCAGTGGACGCGCTGTTTCCGGCAAACAATTATTTGGCCACCACGCTCAAGGCCGTGGTGAAGACAATTAAAATTCGTTCACAACTTGGCCTGAAGCGGCAGACATTTTTCATCAACTGGGGCGGCTGGGATCATCATGGCGAACTGCTCAACACCGAGGCCGGGATGCTCGCGGGCGTGGATGCTGCCATCGGCGCGTATCAGCAGGCGCTCGAAATGCTCGGCCTCGCGAACGACGCCATCACCTTCACCGCTTCTGATTTTGGGCGCACGTTGCGCTCGAACGGTCGCGGCACCGACCACGCATGGGGCGGCAACGCGATGGTCTTCGGCGGCCCAGTGGACGGCGGGAAAATTTTCGGCACTTACCCCGACCTCACGCTCGACGGCCCGGACGATGTTGGTCGCGGCGGACGTTTGCTGCCCAGCACCGCCGTGGATTTGTATTTCGCGGAACTGCTTCGCTGGTTCGGCGTCACGCCCGCCAACATGAATTACGTCCTGCCGAACATTGCAAATTTCTGGAATGTCAATTCTGGCACTGCCCCGCTGGGTTTTGTGAAGCCGTGAAATTTTTTAGCAGCACAGGCGTCACGCCAGCGACTAAAGCGGATTAAAAATCCGGTTGCCACCGAACGGTTCTGGTGCTGACGATAAGCGCGGCAGCGTCTTGGAGTGCGGCAGCCCTCTGCCGCAATAAAAAAGCG
>JANOBC010000228.1:0-3020 GCA_031411455.1 Limisphaerales bacterium | reverse complement strand
CAGTCGTGCGAAACTTTCCCGCCCAATCAGGTGTAAGGTCACCACAGATGTTGCGATGAAGGTCGAGCAGAAGCGATTCGTCCAGCGGGCGCGGGGCAAAAAATCCGTCTTCAATGTCTTGCAGCATCCGCAACACGCGCTCGGCCAACAGCGGTGCAAGTTGCGCGTAGGACAGAACACCCCGCGTCGTTTCTACGAGACGCGTGGCGTGCGGCGGTTGTGTAGAGTCTTCAGCCATTCAAAGTCCACCGGTTCGCCTTCAAACGCCATGCTGGCCGCGACTTGGCGTGGCACGTCCGCCCAGCGTCGAGCTTTGCGCTCCGCTGGCTTCAGCTTCCGCCATTGCGAAACTTTTTCCTGCCAAGTCATGCGGTGAAGTTACACGAACAAACCGGTTCGGAAAAGGGCGGATTTAACGCAAAGACGCAAAGGCGCGAAGCGACTGCGGGCAGTATCCGACGGAGCGCGACTGTGTCCGCAGGACCAGTCGCAGCGCGTGAATAGGTGGAGGTGGTTGAAAATATTTTGCGGCTCGTGTGTGCGGATGTGCTGCGGCTGGTCTTCGACACAGCCGCGCTCCGGGAAAGCCCCAGAGGCGCGGCATAGTTGTAGGACACCAATTCACAAAATGAAAAAGCCCCGTCAGGGGCGGCATAGGCGGAAGATGTCGCTCCTGACGGAGCTGGAAATTCTTGGCGATGGATTTCTACAAATATGCCGCGCCTACGGCGCTAATTCCTCGCACCGCCGCGCGATTGTCGAAGCGATTCAGACAATTCAGCGAGCCGAATGATTTCTGCCAGATGCTGCTCATGATGTTCATCCAGTCCGTGCGCTTTGAACAATTTAGGCGCGGCCTTCCATTCAGCCTCAAACGCATCACGCCAAGTTTGAAGAATGTGGTAGAACTCGTCCGCTTGAAGCCAAATGTCACTTAAGGAAGCGGGATCGTGCTGGTAGCGATGGAATTCCCATTCATGCACGCTTGGGATGGCGGGATCATGTGGGTAATCTTCCGCACTGCGCTTCAACCTAAAACCAATCAACCGGACGCGATTCTCTACATCGAAATGCAGCACACTGCTACCGTCGTCGAAAGCTTCGTCGCCGTCAGGAGTCCACGTCAACCTATCCGAAGAGAAGTAACTGGAGAACTCCTGTTGAGGAATGCCGAGAAACAGTTTGCCCTCTTGGTTAGGTGCGTAGTCCGCATCGCGGGCGGCGTCAATAATTTTGCCCGCATTGGGCTCGATTGCGAAAGGTGCAGTGTGCTTTCCACGTCGCGCAATTCGTTCTTCAACCGCCCCCAAAGAGCAAGCCATCCAAGTGGCATCAGGTTCGCGAACACCGTAGCAATGCCCGCCAACGTAAATCACGAAGAAGCCGAGTGCGCGAGCACCAAGCTCCTCGTAGGCAATACTGATGCAAGACTCGATGGCAAAGTTGGAGGAATTACCGATCAACATATTCCATCAAATCGTTTTGTTGAATTTCACTTCTTCTTCCCATGCACCTTGGCCGCGACTTTCAGGCGCAGGCCGTTCAAGCGGATGAAGCCGGTGGCGTCGTCCTGGTTGTAAGCCTTGGTCGGGTCGGCTTCCATCGTGGCGATGTGCGGGTTGTAGAGGCTCACCGGGGATTTGCGGCCGCTGACCATGATGTTGCCCTTGTAGAGTTTCACGCGCACCGTGCCGGTGACGTTCTTCTGCGATTCCTCGACGTAGGCTTGGAGCGCGTAACGTTCGGGTGCATACCAGAAGCCGTTATAGACGAGTTCGGCATACTTCGGGATGAGCGCGTCGCGCTGGTGCATGACTTCACGATCCATCGTGAGCGATTCCATCTGGCGATGCGCGAAATGCAGGATCGCTCCGCCGGGCGTTTCATACACGCCGCGCGATTTCATGCCGACGAACCGATTCTCCACCATGTCCACGCGGCCGACGCCGTGTTTGCCGCCGAGTTTGTTCAACGCCTTCATCACGCCGAGCGGGTTGAGCTTCTTGCCGTTGACCGCGACGCAATCGCCCTTCACGAAATCGATTTCGACGAACTCGGATTTGTTCGGCGCGTCTTCGGGCAGGCAGGAGAGCGTGCAGAAGTATCCGCGGTTCTTGAGGTCGTAGCTGTCATACCACGGGTCTTCGAGGATGCCGGCTTCGTAGGAGATATGCAGGAGGTTGCGGTCCATCGAATACGGTTTCTTGGCGCTGGCTTGCACGGGAATCTTGTGCTTGGCGCAGTAATCAATCATCTGCTGGCGACCAGGAAATTCGCTGCGATAGCGTTCGTCGCGCCACGGAGCGATGACTTGCAAGTCCGGCGCGAGCGCGGCGGCGGTGAGTTCGAAGCGGACTTGGTCGTTGCCCTTGCCCGTCGCACCGTGCGCGATGGCGTCGGCCTTTTCCTTCTTGGCGATCTCGACCATGCGCTTGGCGATGAGCGGACGCGCGATGGAAGTGCCGAGGAAGTATTGGCCCTCATAAATCGCCCCGGCGCGGATCATCGGATAGATGAAGTCCTTGGCGAATTCTTCCTGCAGGTTATCAATGTAAACCTTCGACGCGCCGGTGTTGATGGCCTTCTTTTCGAGGCCGTCGAGTTCCTCCTCCTGACCGATGTCGGCGCAGAAGCCGATCATCTCGGCGTTGTATTTTTCTTTGATCCACGACATGAGGACCGAGGTGTCGAGACCGCCCGAGTATGCGAGAACAATTTTCATAGTAAATTCAGACCGCGAATAGACGCGAGTTGAGCATGGGAGAAAAGAAGATTCTGCGTAAGCGTAACGCCGAGCGCCGGCTTGACAGAGCAAGTGGAAGGGCGTCGGATGCGTCACAGCAGAACGCTACGGCACTAATGATCCGCTCAACCAGTGGTGCTATTGGTGACACTTACGTTGAAGTGTTATCGCAAGGGATAATTACGCTGCGGGACTGCTTCCCTTATCAGCGTGAGGCAGGTGACACAAAAACCCCACTCTTCATCACTGACATCACTCGGATAACTTTTTCGCGTCG
>JANOBC010000227.1:0-5112 GCA_031411455.1 Limisphaerales bacterium | reverse complement strand
ATCGCGCTCGTGCAAGTGAACGACGTTGCCGTGTTTGTCGCCGAGAATTTGCACCTCAATATGTTTCGCGCGCGGGATGTAGCGTTCGAGAAACACCGCCGGATTTCCAAAGGCGCGACCCGCTTCGCCTTGCGCTTCGTCGAGCAAGTCCGCGAGGTCGCCGGGCTTGGTGACGACGCGCATCCCGCGTCCGCCGCCGCCGAACGCGGCCTTGATGATGAGCGGAAAACCAATTTCCTTCGCCGCCTTCAACGCTTCGCCGCGATCTTCGATGGCGTCTTCCGTTCCCGGCAAAACGGGCACACCGACTTTTTGCGCGAGCGCGCGGGCGGCAGTTTTATCGCCCATGTTTTTCAAAAGCTCGACGCGCGGGCCGACGAAAATAATTCCTGCGTCTTCGCACGCCTGCGCGAACGCCGCGTTCTCGGAAAGAAATCCGTAGCCCGGATGAATCATGTCCACGCCCTTTTCCTTGGCGAGCGCAACGATGCTGGGGATGTCGAGATACGCGCCAACGGGGCCTTTGCCCTCGCCGATGAGATAGGCCTCATCCGCCTTGAAGCGATGAATGGCGAGGCGGTCTTCCTGCGCGTAAATCGCGACGGTGCGGAAGCCGAGTTCGGTCGCGGCGCGGAAAACGCGGATGGCGATTTCGCTGCGGTTGGCTACGAGCAGTTTGCGTTGGCGTTGCGGAGCGGCGTTTGAATTCATTTTTACGAGCGCACAAGACAACAAATTTTCTGGCTGAAATCAATTCAGCAATTAAATGGAAATATTTTTTGGGTGCGGATTGAATACGATCGTTTTCCCATCCGCGTTGTCTGCATTTGAATTTAAGAGGATTCGCGGACGAGGATGAAGCCAAACCTATTTGGCTGGCAGTGAGAATATTTTCTGGTTGCAGACCAGATGCCTGCGAAACGGTGGGGCGCGCGAAGGACACGAAGATTGCGAAGGATTGACCGTTGGTTTTTCCTTCGCCGACTGCGCGTCCTTCGCGCGACATTTTTTAAACTATACCACTACCGAACGGTGACTGGTATTGACACGCAAAACTCGGTCGTTATGATGCTGGCGTCGTCGCGCAGAAATCTTGCCGGGTGGCGACGGAGGCGGGTGTAGTTCAATGGTAGAACGGCAGTTTTCCAAACTGCATACGAGGGTTCGATTCCCTCTACCCGCTCCAATCTTAAAAACAAATAATGAAATCAATGGTTTCATTTTTTTGATTTTCACAAAAAGTCAAAACGAGAATAAAAGTGAGAATGAGTGTTTCGTTTCTGTGGACCTCTGTGAACCTTCATGGTGGCCTTGTTTCAAGGGGAATGTTCGGTTACCGCAATTTGGCCTTGCCCCGATTGTGTAGACAGAGTGTGAGTGCATGAGGGCATGGGTGCTTGCGCAAATGGCTCATCGGCGCGCGGAAAATTCTGGTTTTTTCCTTTCTGGCGGGCGGGTTGGCGCTAGAATCTCAATCATGTCCAGACTTCAGCGATTAGCTTATTCGTCGTCTTTGGCGGTTGGTCTAATAATTATTGCACTGGGGCTCTCGGTTCAAGGTGCGGCCGTGGACACATCCGAGTCGGCGGTGAATGCGGAAGGGTCGAACCGGCTCGTCAAAGGTCAAAGTATAATCCAATCATCGGAGACCATCCATGACCAGCCTGGTAGCCAATTGGGCCTGTTGTTTGACTACGTTTCGATTGATGGCAAGCGCCATACTGTGTCGGCCAATGGCATCATGGCATTGCCGGCACATAACAGTGGCGTGAGTTTTCATTATCGTTCGGATCCGGCGGTGTCGAACGCCCCGATTCGGTTTCGGTGCCAATTGGATGGCTACGAAACCGACTGGCATGAACGGACGGAACAGATGCGTTTATTGATCCGCTTCACGGACGCGAAAATGGAGCAGATTTCAGAGACCGCTTTCCCGGTTGTCGGGCAGAGTGCTGGCTGGACCGGGAGTATTGGCAAATCAAGCTTCATTCAGCGAAAGGAAACGCTGACTGTTCCCACGGGTGCAGTTTATTACTGGGTGGTGATCACTTCGGCTGGTCCGCCCGTGGCCGTCGGCGTTTATGCCTTGAAGAACCTCGTCGTTTCCCAGTCCAGCACCAACGTTCAGCGGTTGATTCCCGCGGCTGAAGCCGATGCGAATCCGGGGTTGGGCGGGCGCGGCATTGCCCCTGTGGGCTGGTCTCGCGCCGGGATGCGGTTGCGAGATGCTTGGGTGGTGCTCTCCGGCCCGCTCAAGGAAACCACGTTGGCCATTGTGGATGTTGATCCGGTAGGGCACGCAGACTGGAACAGCCCGCGGATTAAGTTGCCGGATCGAAAGATCATACCGGGGGATCCACTGACGTTTGAATGGGAGGAGGCTTACAGCATTGGCATGACGGATTACGGCTCGGTTGATTACCGCAATATTCCGGCGGGGTTGTATCGATTTCGCATCGTCGGTCTGGATGTTATGGGCCTTCCTAATGGTCGCGAGCTCTCGGTGCCGGTGCAGGTTCCGGTCGCTTATTGGCAAACGGGTTGGTTTTGGATGGCGGCGTTTCTGGCTCTGGTTGGACTCGTCGCCGGAGCCTTGCGGTTGACCGAGTCACGAAAGATGA
This sequence comes from Limisphaerales bacterium, assembly GCA_031411455.1. Taxonomy (GTDB): domain Bacteria; phylum Verrucomicrobiota; class Verrucomicrobiia; order Limisphaerales; family UBA11358; genus UBA11358. The sequence continues at coordinate 2,491 of JANOBC010000227.1, read as the reverse complement.
ATCGTCGAATTCAAATCGTGGAACGGCAACGGGCGCTGGATCAGGAACGATTGCGCATCGCGCAGGACATTCATGATGACTTGGGGGCGCGGGTCACGGAAATTTCCCTACTCAGTTCGGCGGCCCAGTTAAAGGCAGGTTTTTCCGAAGAGGCGCGCGCTGAATTCGGTTCGGTTTGCCGGATGAGCCGTGATTTGGTGCAGGCGTTGTATGAAACCGTTTGGGCGGTGAGTCCGGAGAATGATCATCTCGATTCCCTGGCCAACTATGTGTGTCAGATGGCCAACGAGATGTGTGCCCAGCCGCACTTGAAATGCCGGTTGGAAATTCCGGAATTGCCCGCCGACGTGCCGGTGAACAGCCATGTCCGGCACAATGTCATCATGGCGGTGAAAGAATCCATTCACAACGCCATCAAGCACGCCAACGCCACCGAGCTTCGGATTCAAATCCAACTGGATGGGCTAAAGTTGAGTATTGAGGTAAGCGATAATGGGAAGGGGTTCGATGCCTCGTCCAAACTTCGCGGCAATGGTCTGGCCAATATGGAGCGCCGCATGCACGCTGCCGGGGGAGAGTTCGCTATTGAATCCTCGGCGGGGCAAGGCACCAAGGTTCACCTGGAGTTGCCTCTGGAGCGTAAATCGTGAATCTATGAAGGTAATTAATTTAGCGGCCACTGCGTAGCGTTTCATTTTTTGTGACTAAAGATAAATTTCAAGTGAACAAATCCATCCGACGGGTTGCGCTCGTCGAGGACAACGGCGGGTTGCGCAATCAACTTGAAGGCATTCTCGCATCGGCTCCCGGCGTTTGCTGTGTAGGCTCCTATTGTTCGGCCGAGGAAGCGTTGATGAAAATCGTGGCGGTCAACCCGGATGTCATTCTCATGGACATTAAATTGCCCGGGCTTTCCGGCATCGAGTGTGTGGCGCTGCTCCGAAAACAACTGCCGTCGGCGCATGTTATCATGCTCACGGTTTACGAGGACAGCGAACGAATTTTTCAAGCGTTGCAAGCGGGGGCAGATGGCTATCTGCTCAAGTCCAGTCCCGCAGAAACCCTGCTGCTGGCCATTGAGGATGTCCACAAAGGCGGATCTCCGATGTCCAGTCACATCGCCCGGAAAGTAGTGCGACAATTTCGTCAGTCCGAACCTTCTCCCGACGAAACCGATAACCTCGCGCCGCGAGAAAAACAGGTCTTGGAACTGCTGGCGTCCGGCTATGTCTATAAGGAGATTGCCGACAAGCTGGGCATTGGCTCGGAAACCGTGAGAACCTACGTGAAAAATATTTGCAAGAAACTGCAAGTGCGCAACCGGTTGGAAGCGGTGGCGCGCTACAGTCATAAATAGGCGGCGCCTTCCCTCGCCGCTTCCGCTTTGCTCCCTCCGTCCGTATCCCCGCTTTCGGGGAATATCAAATTTTTACAAGTGGGTTAGTATTTCTCCATGCACCCATGAATGAATCAACCGTCAATCCGTGTTGGGCTTTTCCGACACAGGGTTGATGGATTGCCGAGCGCACGGTGCAAAGTGCCTGATGGTTCAGAGTTCAAAGTTCGAGTTCTGGGCCAGACAAAAAATAACATCATGAAAAGAACAACTACCCAAAACCCAAACCTCATGTCTGACCTGCAACCTGCCCGACGCCTACGGCCTTGGTTCAAACAAATGGCTTCGCTTGCTCTGGCTGCAACCGCTCTGTTAACGGCTGCCAATTCCCCGGCGGCGCAATTGACGTGGGACGCTGGCAACACCAACAACGGCGCTACCATTGATGCGGCCAGTGGCAGTTGGAACACCGACACCACCACCAACCGGAATTGGAATACCGGCAGCGGCAACACCAATTGGACGCAAACCAGCACAACTGTGGGACTGAACGGCGCCATCTTTGCCGGCGCGAATGCCGCCGCTGGCACCTATCAAGTTTCGCTGGATGGTTCCCAAATCGCCGTTACCAACCTGGCCATCAACGCCAATGGGTATGCGTTCAGTGGTTCCACCCTATATTTGATCGCCAACACAATTCTATCCGTCGCCGATGGCAAGAGCGTGACTTTCAACAATCTCGTGACCGGACCTAACAGCACAATCAATTGGCGACTGGGTGCGGGGGGTGCTGCAAGCTCCATGACCCTCTTGGGTAATTTCACCTCCGGGCAGTTTGCCGCTGGTAGCACCAATGGCAGCACCTTGATGCTGGGTGGTGGTGGGGCTTCGAGCGGAGGGGTATTCACCATTAACGCAAATGTAACCCAGACTAATGGCACATGGGCTAATACTGCCACGTGGCAAGTCGGCCGTCCGGGTGCAAGCATTCAACCCGATGCCGGCAAGGTGGCCTTTCCGGGCGTATTCACTTTGGACGGTTCCAGTGCCACCTTAAATTTGTCTGCACAGATGCAGATCTCACGTAATGGCGGCAGTGGAACGGTGATCATTAAGAATGGCACCGCGAATTTGACTGCCGCCAGTGCAAACTCC
>JANOBC010000226.1:0-2600 GCA_031411455.1 Limisphaerales bacterium | reverse complement strand
CGTTGCGGGTCGGTGTTGGCGCAGAGGCGGAAGAGGACTTCGCTGGTGTTGTGCACGTCCACGTCGTCGTCCACAACGATGATGTATTTGGTGAACATCATCTGCCCCATGCCCCAGAGGCCGTGCATGATTTTGTAGGCTCGCATCGCAAGGACGCGGTTTATCCAGCGACGATTGTCGGCATTCCGCCGATGGAAGATTTTTACATCGGCGGCGCGAGCCTGAAATTATTTTTGCCCATCTTCAAAATGAATTTCCCGGAGATCGTGGACATCGCGCTGCCGGCGGAAGGCGTGTTTCACAATCTCGTGTTCGTCAGCATCAAGAAGACCTACCCGATGCAGGCCTACAAAATCATGCACGGCCTCTGGGGCATGGGGCAGATGATGTTCACGAAATACATCGTCGTCGTGGACGCCGATGTGAACGTCCACAACACGAGCGAAGTGCTGTTCCATCTCACGGCCAACACCGATCCGCAGCGCGACAGCCTCTTCACCAAAGGCCCGTCCGACGTGCTCGACCACGCGACGAGCGAGATCGCCAGCGGCAGCAAGCTGGGCATTGACGCGACGAAGAAAATTCCCGGCGAAGGTTTCAAACGCGCGTGGCCGCCGCTCATCAAGATGGATGCCGCGGTGAAGGCGAAGGTGGAAAAACTTTTTAAGATTTAGTCGCTGACGAGACCGCAAGCATGACCTCGCGTGTGTCGAGAATTGCAAATGCTTGGCGTCTGCGAATGTTGCGTTTCACGTCGGCTTTGCTACCGAGATCGGCTGCTTCAGCCAAAGTCGCAACCGTGTTTTGTGCGAGGTGAACAACCGCCTTCATTTCCTTCGGCGTCAATCGGGCAGCAACAAATGTAGAGTGCGGAGTTTGTGCCTTGTTTCGGTGGGCATAAACACTGCCTCGAATGGAAAACACTTTTCCCAGGACGGGCTTCTGAACATCAATTTGTGCATGAAGTTGTGAAGCCAAAACCGGATTCGAGTGCGAAAGATCGTCTACCAAGCTTCTGATTGATTTCGTATCCTTGCGCTTTTCAAAAAGCTGGTATGCGATTACGCAGAACCCTTGCAGGAGCGAATGAACTATCGCACCAAAGAAGTCTTGATGGCCTTGTAATACCGGTGCGTAGCGCTTCGCGTTCGGCTTCTTTTGGAGTTCCCACCAAATCGCGTAGCTTCGACTGAACTCAACCACCCGCTCAATCATTTCACCAACGGCGTCAGGGGAATTTGACATAAAGACTGTTACTCAATTAGGCCAAAGTTCAGTATGCGAAATTCAATTTTGCCTTTAGGTTTCCTGGGCGGCTGTGGCACATAAGGAAAAGCTGGTTGCGGAGAATTGAGGCGCTCGACGCTAACATCGACACGACCAGAAACCCTTTTTGCACTACCAGACGGAATGACACCTGAATATTGGACAATACAAGTGTCAATGGGCGCTCCATCTGTGTCATAGAAAACCAGCAGGCAATAGATGCGTTCCACGGAATCTCGCAATTGATTGGCGAAAGAAAGGGAAAACCCTCCCGATTGGACAGAAGTCGAGTCATAAGAAAAGCCTGTCACAGTGACACCATCGGTGCTTTTGCTGCCACCAAGTTCGTCCAAAAGAGATTTTGCCATCTTCTTGGTTTTAGAAGTCAACGGTTCTGGCTTTCCAGCATTTTGCATTAACTCGTCCAAATATTTAGCCGGAATTGCGAGGTTTAGGTTCTGGCCACCTTTGAAAGTAGCGACCGCAACGCCCACCACTTTGCCTTCGGAGTCTACGACTGGGCCACCGCTGCTGCCCGGAGAAATCGGGGCAGTAATTTGAAGCAGTGAATTCGTATCGAATTCGCGAATGCCGCTAACGATGCCTTGAGAAAAAGTCCCTTCCAATCCTTGTGGATTTCCAACAGCGAAGACGGTGTCACCGACGGCTACTTTCGCCCCGTCACCGAGTTTCAAAGCTGGTGCGGTTGCGTCCTCCACAGCGAGCAAAACTAAATCATGCTTAGCGTCCAGACCTACGACGCCCGCAATATTGTATTTCGTCTTCTGGCCGACAAGTTTTGCATAGCCGCGCGACGCACCCTCGATAACATGGAAGTTGGATGCGATTACTTTTTCCTTCACAAAAAACCCGCTGCCTAGTGCCACTGGCTGACCTCTTTCGTCTTCCATAACCAGCAACACGACGGACGGAAAAGTTGCACTCGCAATTTGCCGCGCGTTTTCAGCAGCTTTTGCGACAAAGACAAACCCAAGCACAGCAACCAAAAGAAGCCATTGCAAAGTTTTCATTCGCGGATTTTAACGAGATTCTCCCTGAACCACCAGCGCCAAGAATTTTACAATTTCAGTTTCCCGAAAAGACGCATTTGAATAAGCTGGCATTGAAAAATGAATTTCCCCGAGATCGTGGACATCGCGCTGCCGGCGGAAGGCGTGTTCCACAACCTCGTGTTCGTCAGCATCAAGAAGACCTACCCGATGCAGGCCTACAAAATCATGCACGGCCTCTGGGGCATGGGGCAGATGATGTTCACGAAATACATCGTGGTGGTGGACGCCGACGTGAACGTCCACAACACGAGTGAAGTGCTG
>JANOBC010000225.1:0-2231 GCA_031411455.1 Limisphaerales bacterium | reverse complement strand
TGATGGTGCATCTTCAACATTGCAAAACCCTAATCATTCCTACCCAGGTTCAGGAACTTATATAGCATGTGTTACTATCACTGATTCTACTTCAGGTGGTACATGTACTGGCACTTATTGTGACACTATCGTTATTGTAGTTCCTCCGCCAATATGTAATGCTCGTTATGCTCGAAATATAATTAATGGAACTGATAGTATTCGTTTTAACTATAATGGAAGTAACGCGTTGACTTATTCTTGGGATTTTGGAGATGGTACAACATCAACCTTACAAAGCCCTGTTCATCTTTATCCAGCTTCTGGTTCTTATACTGCTTGCGTAACTATTACAAATACTAATGCTGGCGGAACTTGTACTGATACATTTTGTACTACATTCAATGTAGTAATTCGACCACCCTTTTGTAATGCAAATTTTAGTCGTTTCTCATTTAATGATCCTGACAGCATTCAATTTACCTACACTGGATCACCTGCAACTACCTATACTTGGGATTTTGGTGATGGAACAACTTCTAATTTAATGAGTCCTTTACATGTTTTTGCACAAGGAGGATTGTATCGTGTTTGCGTAACTATTACAAAAACAAATAGTGCTGGAACTTGTACTGATACTCGTTGTAGAAATAGTAATATTCCAATTACTCCTCCAACTTGCACAGCACATTTCGGACATTATTCAACATCAAATTTAGATAGTATTGCCTTTGTGTATAATGGAGGTACAGCAGCTACTTATGCATGGGATTTTGGTGATGGAGGAACTGCAACAAGTCAAAATCCATCACATGTTTATTCAACCTTTGGAACTTACTATGCTTGTGTTACAATTACAAATACAAACAATGGTGGGACCTGTTCAAATACATATTGTGATTCAATAAAAGTATTAGCAGCTATTCCAGTTTGTGATGCTCATTTTCAACATATTTCAGCTGTTGATCCTGATAGTGTTCAATTTTTTCCAATTAGTACAGGTGCATTAACTTATGCTTGGGATTTTGGTGATGGCTCTACTGCAACAACTGTAACTCCTTGGCATCAATTTGCAGGTGGAGGATTATATAATGTTTGTTTAACTATTACAGATTCAACAAGCGGTGGAGTTTGTACCAATACAATTTGTGATACAGTAAACATTCCATATCCAGCACCAATTTGCGATGCTCAATTTACTTATTCAACAATTCTTTCCCCTGAAAACATTTCGTTCTCACCAGTTAGTATTACATCATCAACCTACTCTTGGGATTTTGGTGACGGAGATACTTCAAGTGCAATTTCACCTACCCATATTTACGCTGCTTCTGGAACCTATACAACTTGTTTAACAGTAACAAATACAACTCTTGGAGGAACTTGTTCTGATACAAAGTGTGATACTATAAATATAGTAATTCTTCCTCCGGTTTGTGATGCTACCTTTGGATACTTCTCTCAGTTCAATTATCCAGATAGTGTAAGAGTTTTTGCTAATTCAACTTCAGCAAAAACTTATACTTGGGATTTTGGCGATGGAACCATTGCAACTTCTCAAGCAAACGAATGGCATGAATATGCTTCGCCAGGAAATTATCTAGTTTGTTTAACAGTAACGGATTCGACTGCAGGCGGAACATGTACAGATACTCAGTGTGACACTATTAGAGTGCCGTATCCAGTACCAGTTTGTAATCCACAATTTGCTAGTTTTAATATCAACAATTCAGATAGTATCCAATACTTTTATTCTGGTTCAACAGCCTTAACTTACTCTTGGGATTTTGGTGATGGAGGAACATCAACTGTTGCAGATCCGATTCATAAATACATCATTTCAGTTCCAACTACCTTCAATGTTTGTGTAACTATTACAGATTCCACACCTGGAGGAACCTGTTCGGCAACTTATTGTGACACGGTAAATGCATACGTTTTAGCACCTATTTGTGATGCAACTTTTTCACATTTTGTTGGAAGTAATATTGATAGTATTTATTTCTATCCTAATACAACAACTGCGCAAACTTATACATGGGATTTTGGTGATGGAGGATCATCAACACAACAAACAGATTGGCACAAGTATTCTGCTATTGGAACGTATACCGTTTGCTTAACAGTTACGGATACGAATGGTGGTGGATCATGTACTCAAACACTTTGTGATACGGTTCAGATAACAGGAATCACTAGCATAAAAGATTTAAGTGTTTCAAATGCTAATATCAAAATTTATCCGAATCCAA
>JANOBC010000224.1:0-2276 GCA_031411455.1 Limisphaerales bacterium | reverse complement strand
GTAATTTTTCTCCGGCGCGAATGTGAGCCGTCATGTCGTTCGTGGATTTTTCGTATCCCAAAAATTCCGTCAACGACGGGATGAGCGCTAGATTGATGGTGTAGCCATCGGCCATCACATAGGGAACCACATCTAAAATCGGCCCGGTCTCGACTTTTTCTGTCTGCGAACTGATTGACCAATTGGTTCCGTTTTCCTGAAAAGATAGATAAGTTAAGTTGGTGAAGATGTTGACCACTTGCGTCGCTCGCATCTGCGCTTGCCGCCCGCTAATAGTAACCAGTTCCGGCTCCCCGAGAACTTCAACACCTTTTTGAGATTCCAGCGCGCGCAAAACCGCTCTGGCATTGGTATCGGAAAGAATTCCTGTGAAGCCGCCGTTGACGGAATTCGTTAGGCGCGGAAAACTTTGCAAACCAGCCATCGTCCCTTTCGGCACTTCGATGAACCGCGCCTTGATGTGAACTTGCGGCGGCGTGTAGTTGAAGGCTTGCATGGCCTGCTCAATCACCTCCAAATCCCCCGCCGTCGCCCGCACTAACAGCATCCCGTTCCGGTCATTGTAAAAGACCGACTTGCCCACCGGTGATTCCCAATCTACGCCAAGACTGCTAAATAATTTTTGCGCCGCAGCGGTGACGACACCGGGAGCATTGGTCAGGTCGCTGATGTCTGCCCCGGTTTTCCGCAGGCGGGCGCGAAACTTCCACTCGTCCGTTTTGAATGTCCGCGTGAAAAACAGATTCGTCGGGTAGCCGTGATCCGGCTTGGTTTCCGCCAGCCGCTCGCTGAAGCCGGTCATGCTCGCCTCAATTTCTGCGGGCGAAGTCCCGTTAAGCTTTAGCAGCACACGATTCACCAACGCCAGTTGCCCAATCGAACCGCGCACCAGCAGAATGCCATCGTCCGAGTAATATAAAACCGTCGGCGGTATTTTCACCCCGGCGTCGAGCAGCGCCCGCCGCAACGTGTCCTCGCGCACCGTTCCGTCCAGCTTGAAGGCCATCACCCGCGAACTGTCGCTCGCGCTTTTTCCGGTTCCGATTTTCTTCGGCTGACTTGGACGCCATCCGTCAGCGTTCGTAATAATCTCAACACTTGCGAGCACGATGAGATTGGTCAGGCCAGAATTGCGCGGATGCACCACGCTGATCATGGCGGCTCCATGATTCTCCACCGTTGCTTGACTACTCTTGAACAGGTTGGTGGCCTGCCTGCCGTTGAACGCATAGACGACCCGACCTTCAAGCAACAGTTTAATTAGCCCGTTGGTAACAGTTGGCTGGCAGAAAAAACTGGTGACGTTGGTTCCATTACCAACCTCGATTTCGCAGCGTTCGCCGCTGATCGCTAACACGCGTGGTGTGGAAATTTTCTGATAGCCCCAGGCTTGCAAATCTAACTCCTGCTGTTTCAAGTCTGCTGGATGCACAAACCGCGTAGCGACACTGGTGTCATTTCCCTCACTAGATTTCAAAGCAGCAGCCGCTTGGTAAAAGCGGGTTGTGACCAAAACTTGCGGCGGGTTGGCGTTCGTTTGGGCACGCATCGGTGAAACGATGCCGACAACCGGATTTTCAACCACGTTAACCGCGCGCAGTTGCGCGTGTCGTCCGGTGGTCGTCACCGCTTCTGGTTCACCCAACGACTCAAACGTGCCCCGCTGCTCCAGCGCACGAAGCACCGTGCGGAAATTCGAGTTAGTCAGCATTTCACTAACTGCGTTCGTGCTGACATTCGTGTTCAAGGCGGCAGTCGCAGTTTCCTTTTCCACCGTCGCTGGCTTTTCACCCATCGGCACGGCGACGGCGGTGAAGGCTACAATTCCCAGCAGCGAAACCAGCGTCAGCCCCGCGTGACGTGGCGCGCGGAAATCCACCAACCGCTCAATGCGTTGCCTACCCGCAAGTGACGCTGGAGCTGGTGTCTCCTGGGCCGGTGGAGTCGGTCAGCGACGGCCACGACCTCACCATCTTCGCCAGCCGCGACGCGCCCGACGGCGAGTTCATCGCCAGGCGGCTGGCACGTTCCGAAGTCGTGGTCTGCGCCTCACCCGAATACCTGGACCGCCGCGGCCGCCCCAACCACCCCAGCAGGATCTGCCGCACCTTGTCCAGGTACTGCTCGCCCGTTTCCGTCAACGCCAGGCTGCGTGTGTTGCGGTTGAGCAGCCGGGCGCCCAGGTGGGCTTCCAGTTCAGCCACCATGCGCGTCACCACGGGCGGCGCCATGTCCAGGGCGCGGGCGGCCTTGGCAAAGGCGCCCTCGTCCACCAC
>JANOBC010000223.1:0-10498 GCA_031411455.1 Limisphaerales bacterium | reverse complement strand
TGGTGCAGAAAAATTATTCCGGCTGGCAGCAGGCGGTGAAACGAGTCTTATGAAACCGATTTTGTTTCACGCAAAGGCCGCGAAGGACGCAAAGGAATTTAACTTCTAAAACTTTGCGTCCTTCGCGACCTTTGCGTGAGGCATGAACTAAAACCAAATTAAACTATGAAAAAAAACTGGCTCAAACTGGCGCTCGCGGTTGTTCTCACAACGGCGGCGATACTCTTCACGCAAACTTCTTCCGCTGCCGATTCGCCGAAAGGCAAAATTGCCGTGGTCGTTTCCACGCTGAATAATCCATGGTTCGTCGTGCTCGGCGAAACGGCCAAGGCGCGCGCAATTGAACTTGGTTACGACGCGACGATCTTTGATTCGCAGAACGATACCGCGAAAGAGGCGGCGCATTTTGAAAATTTAATTGCGGGCGGTTACAAGGCGGTGCTGTTCAACCCCACCGACTCGCAAGGCTCCATCGTCAACGTGGAGAAGGCCAAGGCGGCGGGCGTGCCGGTGTTTTGCATTGACCGCGAAATCAATTCCACCAACGCTGCGACTGCGCAGATGTTGTCCGACAGCTATTCCTGCTGCGTGAAACTCGGCCAGCATTTCGTGAAGACCGTCGGCAAGGAAGGCGAATACGCGGAGCTGCTCGGCATTCTTGGCGACAACAATACGCGCAACCGTTCGATGGGTTTCCACAGCGTCGTGGATCGTTACCCCGGTTTGAAAATGGTCGCGCAGCAGAGCGGCGAGTTCGACCGCGCCAAAGGTCTTGAGGTGATGGAATCCATTTTGCAGGCGCACCCGAACATCAAAGGTGTTTTCTGCGGCAATGATTCGATGGCCATGGGCGCGTATCAGGCGCTCGTCGCGGCGGGCAAAGACAAGGACGTGAAGGTCTATGGTTTTGACGGTGCGGACGATGTGGTGAAATCTATCGCCGAAGGAAAAATTGTCGCGACCGGGATGCAGTTCCCGAAGAAGATGGCACGCCAGTCTGCCGAGTTCGCCGATGAATACATCAAGGGCAAGCGTGATTTCGCGCAAAAGATTCCCGTTACAGTGGAACTTGTGACGAAGGAAAACGTGGACAAATACGGCGACTACGGAAAGAAGTGATTCATGCGCCCGCTTCGCTGGTTCATCGCCATCGCCATTGCTGCCGGTGTCTGCTGGCTGTTTCCGCCGTTTCACGTCGTCTCCTTGAAAAAGGCGGTGGCGGAAAAAGCGGCGACCATTTTCAGCCCGGCGCAGTTTGCGGAAACATTTTGGAGCGGGCAATTGCTCCCGGCGGCGGAACTGGCGACGCCAGCGGAAAGATTATTGTCGGCCATCTCAGAAAATCCGACGACCGCAAAAAAATCCTTCGCCAAAGGAACCGGCGCGGGTGCGGGCTACTTCTACTTTTTGCGCGGCCTTGGTCAGGTGCTTGCGGTGACCGAAGACGAAGTTTCGCTCAATGTCACGGGCGGAACGAATGCCGAGGTGACCTTGCAAGTCGGCCTGATTTTCGGCAACGCCCTCCGCGATGGTTCTGGCCTGTTGAATGTGAATGACTATGCGAACTCGCAGGATTTCAATGGCATTTCCGAGGCGCTCAATCGTCTCGTTGAGATACGCGTGCAACCGAAGTTGCACGAACAGGCCAAGGTCGGCGCGAAGATTTCTTTCGTCGGCTGCGCGGAAATTGCGGATGAATCCACGGACTTGAAACCGCTCAAAGTGATTCCGATTCAAAACGAGGTTCAATGAATACCAAAGAACTTCTCAAAAAACTCCAGCCGCTCATCGCGCTCGTCGTGATGGTTGTCGTGTTGTCGCTGCTCTCGGACAAGTTCCTCACGTTCGCGAACCAGCGGAACATCCTGCTGCAAATCTCCGTCAACCTCTGCCTCTCCATCGGCATGACGCTCATCATCCTTACGGGTGGAATTGATTTGTCCGTCGGCGCAATTCTCGCGTTGGCCGGCGCAGTCGCGGCGGGCTTGCTCAAGAACGGTCTCGCGCTGAAAGTTTTTGGCGTGGTGCTGCAATTCACTCCATTCGGTGCAGTCGTCGCTGGCATCTTCACGGGCTTTGCGCTCGGCTGGTTCAACGGTTTTGCCATCACGCGCTTCAAGCTGCCGCCATTCGTCGCGACGCTGGGAATGTTAAGCATCGCGCGCGGGTTGACGATGCTGTGGACGGGCGGATTTCCCGTCACGAGTTTGGGCGCGACATTCGGATTTATTGGCGCGGGAATTTTTCTCGGCGTGCCGATGCCGGTATGGATTTCGGCGGTGTTGGTGGGGCTGTTTTATTTTATCGCGCGCCGCACGTTGCTGGGGCGCTACATTTACGCGGTGGGTGGAAATGAAAAAGCCACCGGGTTTTCCGGCATCAATGTGGATCGTGTAAAAATTTGGGTCTATGCGCTCGGCGGCGCGCTCGCGGCGGTCGCGGGATTGATTGTTACTGCGCGTCTTGACGCTGCTGATCCGAAAGCGGGACTTGGTTACGAACTCGATTGTATCGCGGCGGTCGTCATTGGCGGAACGTCGTTGAGCGGCGGACGCGGTTCGATTCTCGGCACGGTGCTGGGCTGCCTCATCATCGGCGTGCTGAACAACGGGCTTTTTCTCCTCGATGTTTCGCCGTTCTGGCAGCAAGTCGTGAAAGGTTTTGTGATTCTCGCAGCCGTGGCGGCGGATAAGCTGGGTGCGAAACGGGAATAAACAATTAAGAAATCTTCAGCGTAAATCGTCCACCGGATTTTCCCAGCTTCGCCTTTACAGTTAACAATCCGGAAAGATTTTTAGAGTCCAGCACGGTCGCCATTTTTCCGGCGGCCAGCACACCGCCCGATTTTATCAGCAGCGCGTGGGAAAACACTGGCATGATTTCCTCGACGTGATGCGTGACGAACAGGAGCGTCGGTGAATTTTTACGCGTCCCGAGGCGTTGGATAAATTGCAAAAAGTGTTCGCGCGCCGCCGGGTCGAGGCCGGCGCAGGGTTCGTCAAGAATCAGCACGCGCGGCTTCGCCATCAAGGCGCGGCCAATCAGCACGCGCTGGCGTTCGCCTTGTGACAGCACACGCCAAGGACGCTCGGCCAGACACGCGCACTCGACCTGATGCAATAATTTCCGCGCTTGAATTTTTTCGGCGCGCGTCACGCGGCCCCAGAAATCAATCATCGCGTATTTGCCGCTCGCGACGCTTTCCAATGCGGGTTCTTCGTCGGCCATCATCTGTCGGATGGAAGAACTGACGATGCCGATTTTCTTTCGCAACTCGCGCCAGTCAGATTCACCGTAAGTTTCACCGAGCAGAGAAATATTTCCGTCCGTCGGCATCAAGTAGCCGGTGAGCGCGCTCAAGAGGGAAGTTTTGCCGGAGCCGTTGGCACCAAGGATGACCCAATGCTCGCCGCGCTGCACGCGCCAGTGCACGTCGCGTAAAATCACCGTGCGATCACGGACGATGCGGAGTTTTTCGACGGACAGGATGGCGGGCTTATTTTTCAAGGTGTGGTTTGAACTGGCGGGGCGGTGGTTTTTCGCGCTGCGAAAACTCCGTCACCGAGCGCCGCAGGCAAAAGTTTTCGCGGCGCGTTAATTTCCACCTCGGCGTGGTTTGCGAACGGCTGGATTTGCATTTCACGCATCCAAAACCAAATCATTCTTCGGGCGGCAGACGCAGGTGAAGCAACTGCCAGCTTCGGGCGTGGCGTCGGGCTTCTTCAGATAATTTACCTCGCCGGATTTGATGGCGACGACGCATGAACCGCAACTCCCCGCGCAGCAGCCGGAATCAATTTTCACGCCCTGCGCCTTGGCGAACTCCAGAATATTTTCCAGCGACGGTTCCCAACGCACGGTCTTGTTTGAGCGCGCGAAGGTGACCATGACTTTTTGCAGATGCGTCGTCTCGGCTTGCGTGGGCGCGGCGGCTTTTTTCTTTACGGTCGCGGGACCGAACGCCTCGAAGTGAACGACACTGTCCGGCACGCCCCACGCTTCGAGGCCGTCGGTCAAACTTTTCATGAACGCGCCGCTGCCACAGAGGTAATATTCAAAATTGTTCGACGGCAGAATTTCCTTCAAAAGCTCAATGCCCACGCGGCCTTCGTGATGAAAATCTTTTCCCTTCACGTCTTTCTCGCTGGGTTTGCTGTAAGCGATGTGCAGATGAATGTTGTCATTTTCTGCCGCGAGTTTTTCCAGTTCGGCTTTGTGAATGTGTTCGCGGACGTTGCGGACGCCGAAGAAAAAATACACCTCGCGCTTGGAGCCGCTGGCGGCGATGGCGTTGGCCATGCTCAACATCGGCGTGATGCCGACGCCGCCGGCGAGCAGCACGATGGGATTCGTCTTCGCCATGTCCAGACAGAAATGGCCGGTCGGTGCCTTGACGTTGAGGATGTCGCCTTCCTTTACAACGTCGGTGAAATAGCTGGAGCCGGCGCCCGGCGGCGCATCGGCTTTGTCCGGCGGGGACTTTTCCTTTTTGATCGTGACGCGGTAATAATCTTTCTGGTGCGGGCTGTCGGAAAGTGAGTAGCAGCGAATGAGCGGCTTTTCGCGACCGGGGAGATCAAGCTGGAAGGTAAGATATTGGCCGGGTTTGAATTGCGGCAGCGGACGACCGTCATGCGGCTTGAGATAAAACGCGTTCACGTCGTCGCACTGAAAAACTTTTTTGACGACGGAGAATTTGCGGATGCCGTTCCAGCCGGATTCGGCCTGCTCGGCCTCGCGGCAGCGGAGCTTGGTTTCGTGGAGTTGCGCGCGGAGTTTTTCCACCGCGATTTTTTGCTGGGCGCGCTCGCCATGGAGCCGAACCAGCGCGCGGAAGATTTCGACGGCGACCCAGATGCCCAGCCCCGCGAGCAACGCCAGCCCGATGACACGACTCAAGCCGCCGTCCGCGACGTGGTGAAGGGAATCAATCAGGGTTGCAATCACGGCGACAATCCATTAACCAATTTGCCGCCGTGAGTAAAACACTTTGTCGCCCCGCCGCCGGTTTTGCCGCCGCCATTCTTTTTGTCGCCAGCGCGGCCGGCGGCGCGGACTCCCCGGCGAAATTTCTCGGTGCGCAATCCTGTGCCAGCTCCGGCTGCCACGGCGGCGGCGGGGCGAAGCAAAATCAATTCCTCGTCTGGTCGCTCAAGGATTTCCACTCGCAACGTCCGCCAGCCACGCTCACGACTGCGCGCTCAAAACAAATCGCCGACGCGCTGGAGATCAAAGACCCGACTTCCAATGTGCGCTGCACTTCCTGTCACGCGCCGCTGCATGACGTGCCGGAAAATTTGCGCGGTGGAAATTTCAAGGTGAGTGAAGGCGTCTCTTGCGAAAGCTGTCACGGTCCGGCGGAGAAATGGCTGCGAGCGCACACGCGCCACGACTACACACGCACCGACCGCACGGCGGCAGGAATGCGCGACCTGCAAAATCTTTACGTTCGCGCCAATACTTGCGTCGCGTGTCATCAAGTTGTTTCTCAACCGCTGCTCAAGGCGGGGCATCCCGAATTGATTTTTGAACTGGACGGGCAGAGCGTCGCCGAGCCGAAACATTGGAGCGCGGAGAAAAACGGCAACGGCGCGCAGGCGTGGCTGGTCGGGCAGGCGGTGGCGTTGCGGGAAATAAGCTGGCAGTTCCGGAAAGACGGAAAAAGCATTTTGGCAGACGCTTCAAAACTTTCCGACACGAACCTAGTGCAACAGTGCTTCGCGCTATCGTGGCTTTTACATCAAGCCAAGGCGGACAGTTCCGCAATGCAACGTTTTCCCGAAGACTTTTATTCCTTTGAACAATGGGCCGACAAGCTGGCTAAAGCCGAATCAGAAGTGAGTTGGACACAGCAAATGACACATCACTGCTTAACTCGGCTGGCGGGACTTTCAGAAAAATTTTCTGACGCCAAAATTCCACAACGGATGCACGCCCGCCGCGCCGAGCGGTTGGTGTTGGCGCTTGACCGCCTGCTCGCCGCCGAGAACAACCACCAGGCCGATGCGGAGTTGAACCAGCTTTTCAAACTCGCGCAGTCGCGGCCGGACTTTGACCCGCAGGCGTTCGCGGCCGCGCTGGAGAAATTTTCCGCCGCCGTTACCACCCGTTAAACTTAAAAACTTTTCATGGATCATCTGGAGACTGCCAAGGCATTATTTTTTGAAGGACTGCGTTTTTTAGAGGCGGATGATTTTGCCTCCGCCGAAACGCGGTTCGCGCAAGCGCTGGAACTGGTTCCCGGGCGAACCTCGATTCTCAACAACCTCTCGGCGGTAAAGCTCCGGCTGGAAAAATTTGCGGAGGCCGAGGAGATTGCGCGGCAGGCGGTGGCGCTGGATGACAAATCGCCGGACGCGTGGGTGAACCTTGGCAACGCCCTGCACGCCACGGAGCGCCCCGCGGAAGCGGTGGCGGCTTATGACCGGGCGTTGCACTGTGACGCCAGCTGCTTCGTGGCGCTGCTGAACAAGGCGGTGAGTTTGCTTGCGTTGAAAAGTTTTGATGCCGCGCTGCTCGCCTGCAACCAGGCGGTGAAACTGAATCCGAACCACGCCCAAGCTGTCCACACCCA
Organism: Limisphaerales bacterium; assembly: GCA_031411455.1. GTDB lineage: Bacteria > Verrucomicrobiota > Verrucomicrobiia > Limisphaerales > UBA11358 > UBA11358. Next base: position 3,924 of record JANOBC010000223.1, on the reverse strand, counting down.
AAGCCTGATTCTGAAGGAATTGAACCGGACGGATGAGGCGTTGAAAATTTATCAGCGTTCGCTGGAGCTGCGGCTGGCGGTTTCGCCGGTATCCAGCACGGGTCGTTGCGCGACGCAAAAGGCGGAGGTGCTCGTCGTGCTTCCGAACCGCTACGTTGATGCTGAATTGAAGGCTTTGGAAGTGTTGCACCGGCAGATTGGCAATTATCCCTGCCAACTGGCTGAGCGGTTGCGGGCGGATTTTCATTTCAGCTTCGTTTTCAATGACGATGCCATTCACCCGTCTGCCCGGGGAAAAATTCCGCCGCCAAACTTGGTCATCAACAACCACGTCAATGCCGACTTGATGCTGGCGGAAGGCAGCCTGACGCAGTTGACCGCGCTGGTGGACAGCTTTGGTGTGCCGGTGGTCAACCATCCCGCCCAGGTCGCGCAGAACTCGCGGGTGACGAATGTCCGGCTGCTTGAAAAAATTCCCGGCGTCCGGGTGCCGCTGACGGCGCGTTTTTCCACGGTGGGAAAATTGCGGGAGGAACTGGTGCGCGAGATTGAGGCGCAATTTGATTATCCGCTGATCGCGCGGACGTTGACGTTTCAGCGCGGCCACGGAATGAACAAGGTGGATTCGCGCACGGATCTGCTCGCGGTGTTCGCCGCGGAGGGCTGCCCGGAAGAGTTTTATGTGACGGCCTTCGTGGACAGCCGGGGCGGCAAAGAATTTTACCGCAAAATTCGGGCGGCGGTCGTCGGCGATGAAATTGGCATCGTGCGGGTGGACTATGATACGAACTGGAACGTGCATGGGCGGAAGCTGGAAAAGCGCGTGGCGTTTTATCTGGCCAACCGGCATTTGCTCGAGGAAGAAAAACGGATCTGCGCACATCCGGAGGCGGAGCTGGGGCGAATGGCGCTGCAGTCGCTGCGGGCAATCCGCGAGCAGATTCCGCTGGATGTGTTCGGCGTGGACTTTGATTTAGCGGACGACGGCGCGGTTGTTTTCTACGAGGCGAATGCGACCATGAACCTGTTTTCAACGCCCGGCATGATCGTTCCCTACCCGCTGGCGACGGATGAGTTGTTGCAATCGTTCTTCCGCCGTTTTTTTTCAGCGCGGATCGCGCGGGGTTGAGGCGGTGCCAGCGAGGTGGCGCGGGTGTGCAGAATTCTCAAACAGAATTGCAAAACTCGCATGGAGTTAATCGGTGGAAAATTGATAGATTTACTAGCAGCAACACACAATTTATGAGCAAGTATTTATCACTCGGGAAATTTTCCTTCGGCATGGGCGACCGTTTTGGGCATCAGGGCAAGGCGCAGCTGCAAGCCTGCGTTCTGGCGACGGAACTCGGCGCGGAATTCATTCCGGTCTGGAACAAGTCCAACCGCGAACACACCTTCATCGGCACCAAACCGTCCAGCTTGCGGGCGGAAGCGGACGCCGCCGTGCAGTCGCTCGGTTGGAAAAAAGCCTACCACGTTGACGCGGATCACATTCGTCTCGAAACGGTGGATCGCTTTATCGCGCCGTCGGATTTCTTCACGATTGACGTGGCGGACAGCATCGGCAAACCGGCGGCGGCAGCAGATGTGGCGGCGTTTGTGAGCCGTCATCCTGAACTCATGGGCAAAGTTTCCGTCGCGCACATTGATCATCCGCTGGAAATCTCCCGCGCGGAAGTCGAGCGCGTGGCGAACAAGTTTTTGCTCGCGGTGCAGGACGCGGGGAAAATTTATCAGCACATCGCCCAGGCCAAGGGCGCGGCGAATTTCATCACGGAAGTCTCCATGGACGAGACGGACAGCCCGCAGACGCCGCATGAATTACTCATCATTCTCGCGGCGCTGGCGGATGAAAAAATTCCGCTCCAGACCATCGCGCCGAAATTCACCGGCCGTTTCAACAAGGGCGTGGATTATGTTGGTGACGTGAAGCAATTCGAGCGCGAGTTCAACGAAGACCTCGCGGTCATCGCGTTTGCCATCCAGAGATACGGCCTGCCGCCGTCGCTCAAGTTGAGCGTCCATTCCGGCAGCGACAAGTTTTCAATCTACGAGCCGATGCGGAAGGCGTTGAAAAAATTCAACGCGGGCGTCCACATCAAGACCGCCGGCACGACGTGGCTGGAAGAACTCATCGGCCTCGCGGAAGCGGGCGGCGACGGTTTGGAAATCGCGAAAGAAATTTACGCCTACGCGATGGAACACGTTGATGAATTCTGCGCGCCGTATGCGAGCGTCATTGACATTGATAAAATGAAATTGCCGAGCGCCGCCGTGGTGAACGGCTGGAGTTCCAAACAGTTCACGGATGCGTTGCGGCACGACCAGAAGAATCCCGGCTACAATCCGAGTTTCCGCCAGTTGCTGCACGTCAGCTTCAAGGTCGCGGCCAAAAAAGGTGACCGTTACTTGAACGCGCTGAAAAAGCACGAGGCCATCGTCGCCCGGAACGTCACGGAAAATCTTTTCGAGCGGCACATGAAACCGTTGTTGCTAGGCGTGCGGGAGCCGGCGAAAACTGCTGCTCGCTTGGAATTGGTCGCGGCGTGATGAGTGATGAGTGACGGCGGTTGGCGCGCGGACGGTTCATCCGCTCGCCGCGAAGCCGGACTTGACTCCGCTGTGCCGCTATTTGATTTTAGCCCGCAACACTATGGCCTTTATCCACGACGATTTTTTGCTTTCCACCAAGACGGCGCGCAAGCTCTACCACAAATTCGCCGAGGACGAACCTATCTTCGATTATCATTGCCACATTTCGCCGAAGGACATCGCGGACAACCGCCAGTTCAACAACCTCTTCGAGATCTGGCTCGAAGGCGACCATTACAAATGGCGCGCAATGCGCAGTAACGGCGTCGCCGAAAAATTCTGCACGGGCAGCGCCACGCCGCACGAAAAATTTCTCGCGTGGGCCAAGACCGTTCCCCACACGCTGCGGAATCCGCTCTACCACTGGACGCACATCGAGTTAAAACGCTATTTCGGCATCAGCGAATTGCTAAACGAAAACACGGCGGAAAAAATTTGGAAAACGGCCAACGCCAGGCTCGCCACGCCCGCGCTCACCACTCAGGGCATTTTGAAAAAATTCAAGGTCAAGGTCGTCTGCACCACGGATGATCCGGTGGACGACCTCGGCCATCACCGCACGTTCGCCCGCTCCGGTCATCCGACGAAGATGCTGCCGGCGTTCCGTCCCGACAAGGCGCTCACGGTCAATTCGCCCGCGAGTTTCAATAAATGGGTGGAACAGCTTTCGGCGTCGGCAAACATTGATGTTAATGGTTTCGGTGCGTTCACGAGCGCGCTGGCGAAGCGGCACGAATTTTTCCATTTGCAGGGCTGCCGCCTGTCCGATCATGGCATGAACCATTGCTTTGCGGATTTTTGTTCCGAGAAAATCGCGGCGGGAATTTTCGACAAGGCGCGTAAAGGGCAGGCGGTTTCGGCGCTGGAATATTCGCAGTTTGCGTCATTCATGATGCTATTCCTCGGGCATCTGGATGCGAAGCGCGGCTGGACGAAGCAGCTTCACCTCGGCGCGCTGCGCAGCAACAACACGCGGCTGCTCAAACAGCTTGGGCCGGATACGGGCTTTGATTCCATTGGCGATTTCCCGCAGGCGCAAACGCTCGCGGCGTATCTTGACAAGCTGGACTCGGAAAATTCTTTGCCCAAGACAGTCATCTACAATTTGAATCCGGCGGACAATTACGCCTTCGCCACGATGATCGGAAATTTTCAGGACGGCACGATTCCCGGCAAGATTCAGTTCGGTTCGGGTTGGTGGTTTCTCGACCAGAAAGAAGGCATGGAATGGCAGCTCAACGCGCTCTCGCAACTTGGCCTGCTCTCGCGCTTCATTGGCATGATCACCGACTCGCGCTCTTTCATGAGCTATCCGCGCCACGAGTATTTCCG
>JANOBC010000222.1:0-8678 GCA_031411455.1 Limisphaerales bacterium | reverse complement strand
CGCCCACAATGGTCGTGAAGCGGTGCGTCTGCCAGATGTGCTGCACCTCGCCAGAATAAATCTCCAGCTCACTGCGGTAGTTCAGCGTCGTCGGAGACGGGAAAAAGAACGCCACCGGCCCACCGGCAAACTGACGACCAGCGACATACGAAATCTGCGACGGATTATTCACCGCGTAATTATCCGCCAGCCGGCTGAATAGAAACAGCGTGTCATTGCCCGGCGCCCATTCGTGGTGCAGCCCCGCCACCACCAACGGCTGCTGCTTATCCGTAAAACGAATCGGCGAGTTGGCTGCGCTGGCCTGATCGTAATACTGGATGGTGTTGCCGCCCGTCGTCTCGCGCAATTCCACTTCCACAAACACGCTGTCCTTCGCCGTGAGCTGCTGCTTGAGTTTGAAATCGTAAAGCGTGTCCTCTTGGTCGCTGTTCGGACGGTAGCCGTGCGTCTTGGAATAATCCTGCTCAAACGCAAACGCCGTGTTGCCGAAGTTGCCGTATTCCACCGCCTTCTGATACCAGTCGCCGTGGCTCAAATACTTCGTGTCCGAACTCACGCCCACATGGTCGCGCTCGAACAATTTGGAATACTCCTGCTGCGACACTTGCGGCGACAACGTCCCCGCCCCGACCGGCGCCAGCAAATTCGCCACGAGATACTCCGTCTGAAACGCCGTTTCGTAACGCAAGTTCACGCCGCTTTGATTCTGTAAATTAAAATAGTTGTCCGCTAAAAACTGGTGCGAGGAATAATTCGCGTAGTCTGAATTCACCGCCTGCACCGCCTCGCGCACGCCGGTGTCCGTCATACCCGCATCGCGATAAATATTCGCCAAGTTCGCGCCGCGCACCGCGCGATCTTGGTCGAGCAATAACTGCGAGCGATATACGCTGCGGTTGTCATTCAGCGCCTTCGATTTTTCCAAGTCACGCACGGCGTCGTTGATTTTATTTTCCTGCTCGTTGAGCAACGCGGAGTAAAGCCACACCGTCGGGTCGTTCGCATCCAGCTTCTGCGCGAGGGCGAATTCTTTTTCCGCGTGCTTGGTGTCACGCGCGTTAGCGAACGCCTTGCCGAGATAGCTGCGCAGCACCGCGCGCTGCGGCTCCACCGTCGCCGCGACTTGCAAATCCTGCCGCCCGCCCGTCGCATCACCAGAGTGGATGCGCAACAGACCGCGACCAAGCCATGCGTTGCCGAGCGCGCCGTCGAGGGCGATGGCTTCATCGAACTGCTGGCGCGCGGCCTTGTTTTTACTTTTCGCCGCCAGCAGAAATCCTTTCAGCGAAACCGCCTCGGCGTTGCGCGGGGAAAGTTTCAGCGCCTTGTCCAGCGCCGTGTTCGCGGCGGAGACACGACCAAAACTAAATTCCAATTCCGCCACGCGCGCCCAGCCAAAGCCGAAGTTCGGCGATTGCGCCACGGCTTTCCGTGCCGCCGCCAGCGCCTCATTCAGCTTCGAGTGCGACTGCAAATAGTAAGACTCCGCCAGAGATTCGCTCGCGAGCGTGGCGGGCGCGGAACGCATCCACGCCTGATTTTTCACCGCCGCCACGACTTCACGCAACGCTCCGGCGAGCGGTGAATTCAGCGAACCAAGTTGCGCTTCCGATTGTTCCACCTGCCCCACCGCGAGCAGCAGTTGCGCGAGATAAATTTTTTCCGCGTCCAATTGCGGCGAACGTCCCGCCGGATAATTTCCCAACGCCGCGAGCAAGTCGCCGCTGCGATACGCGGTGAGGGAATCAGACAAAGTTTGTTCTTCGCCCGCCGACAAGCCGAGTTCACCCGCGTCAATCACGCCGGGATAATACAAGCACCACTGAATCACGTTGACCGCGTTGATGACGGCGGTTTTCTTCGGCGCCTGGCCGGGTTCAACCGTGGCCTCTTCGCCCGAAGCGATGTCGAGCGCGCCGTAGGAATTGGAAATGGACAGCGCGCCATCAATCAACGTCACCACACTTTTCCCGCTACCCTCCGCCACGGCGAGATTGAATTCCGTTCCGCGAATCGCCCCGGAAGAAAGCGGCGTGCTGAACTCCACATCGGATGGACGTTCGCGGCTAAAGAAATAAGTGGAACCGGACTGCACATCAATCCGCGCCGTCTTGCCCGGCGCGGACGGCGGTTGCACGACGAATGTGGTGAGTTCGTTCACGCGCACGACAGAAAGATTTGCGAGCCGCACGACGGCGCGGCTGCGGAGGCCGGTGCGGACGCGGTCGCCATTTTGCAAAACAGAATTGGTCTGCGCCGCGCTCCACGCCGTCGTGCCGGCGCGCGAGATGTCCACCTTGCCCTCGGCGGTGAGGAGCGTGGACGCGGCGGTTTGAGCAGAGAGGTTCAACGCGCTGACGACGAAGAGAGCCAACAGCACAAGGATGGTTTTGCTGGGAAAGGTTTTCATAGGCGTGTGCGGCCATCGTTGCACGAAGCGAAAGGCGATGCAATCTGCGTTTGCTTGCCGACCAACGGCCAGGGCGCAGCTTGGCATTTGATTAATTTTGCAAAGCAAAACGGGCGGAACGCCGGCTTGCCGCCGACTTAAGACATCGGCACACCGACGATGCCCGCGCCATGAAAGCCGGTCACCGATCGGCGCTCCGCATCCCCACAGCCACTTACCAAGAGCAGTTTTATGCACCGCCCTGGAACGTGGATTAAATTTCTGAATTTCAATCTCCGCATCGCCGCGCTACAGTGTGTGCCCGGTGAAAATCAAAATTATCCTGCCCGCCATATTCGTCACGGTGTTCGCGCTCTCGCGAATGCCGGGATTGCTGCCGGGAAATTTCAGCGTCGTCTACGCCTTCGTCTTCTGCGCCGGAGTTTTCTTTCCGCGCCAACTCGTCTGGTGGCTGCCGCTCGCCACGATTTTCGCCACGGACATCGGGCTAAATCTCTATTACCAACACCACGGCGCGGACGATGTCTGGAGTGCCGCCAACCTCGCGAACCTCGCCTTCAACTACCTCGCCTACGTCGCGCTGCTGCTGCTGGGCCGCCGGTTCAAGCCGCAGACTTCGCTCATCAAACTCGTCGGCGGCGGGCTACTCGGAGCCATTCTTTTTTATTTCATCACCAACACCGCTTCGTGGTTCTTCAACCCGTTTCACAATCCGGAATACACCAAAACCATCGCCGGCTGGCTCATCGCGCTGACGAAGGGAACCGGGGGCTTTCCCACCACGATGGAATTTTTCCGCAACACCCTCTTGAGCGGCGGCCTCTTCACCGCGCTCTTCGCCGCTACGTCCAAACTCGCCGCCGAATCCCCCGCCGACAAAACCGCCGGCGCGCGCGAGCCGGAGGCGAAGGAAGAAACGGAAACGGAAGAGGCGAAGGCTTAAAACCATGAACGCCGCAAAGAAAATTTCGCCTGCGGATAGCAACTCCGCACTCCGCACTCCCCATTCCGCACTTAAAATCGGCATCCTCTCCGACACCCACGGATTCCTTGACCCGCGCGTGGAGAGAATTTTTGCGGGCGTGGATCACATCCTGCACGCGGGCGACATCGGCGAGCCGATGATTGAACTGGAATTAAAATTCATCGCGCCCGTCACCACCGTCCTCGGCAACACGGACCTCGGCCTCAATTTTCGGGAGACTGAAACCATTACGCTCGGCGGGAAGAAATTTCTCATCCACCACATCGTCAACCCGCACGAGCCGTCCGAAAAACTCGCCGCGCAAATCCAGCGCCATCAGCCGGACGCCATCGTCTTCGGCCACACGCATAAAAAATATGCGGCGTCACTCGGCGGAATTTTTTATTTCAACCCCGGCTATTCTGGCAAGCCCAAGCTCGGCACGGAACGCAGCGTGGCCATCCTTCATTTGACCGGCTCCGAAATCCGCCAGGAATATATCTCGCTCTAACGGGTTCCATCCCGCCGGACGCTCCACCAACACCCTTGCCAACGGCGGGAAAATAATTTCAATGCCATAATCCGCGCGCCGCAAGTTTTCATTTCCAAAAACAAAAAATAATTTTCAAAAAAGTCCTTGAGAAAAAAACGGAACCAGACGATTAATAATCCAGCAGTCGTTCTTTTGAAATCCAGTTTTGAAAACAGATTTTGAAGTCAAAATTTGAAACCAGTTTTCCCTGCCCTGTTCGTGATTCGCAACAGTCCTTGGACCGTAATTAAAACGAACTCGGAATGAGCCGCAGACGGTGGCCGACACGTCAGCTTTGCCTGAAAGTTGTAAGCCGCCGGGCAAGTTCCCCATATGGCAACATATGTTCAATGGTCAAGTTCGACACGGCAATGGCGGGGTTCTTTTAAGATTACCGGCGCGCGTCGTTTACCCGCTGGCAATCAAAGCCCGCCACCCGTGCGGGCTTTTTTATTTCCAGGCAAAGGGAATCATTCTCGTCCTCATCCTCGTCCTCGTTTATCTTCCCCGCGTGGCTCACGCTGAACTCTTTTCCAGCCCGACAAAAAAATTGCCGGAGGATAATTCCGCGCCCGCAGCCGACACCTACCGCAGCCAGCCACTCGCCGCGCGGATGCGTCCGCGCAACTTGGATGAATACGCCGGGCAGACGCACATCCTCGGCCACGGCCAACTGCTGCGTCGTGCCATCGAGGCTGACAGAATTCAATCGCTCCTTTTTTACGGCCCGCCTGGAACCGGTAAAACCTCCCTCGCCCAAATCATCGCGCGACAGACTAAAAGTAAATTTGAAAGATTGAGCGGCGTGGAATCCAACGTCGCCGATATGCGGCGCGTCCTTTCCGCCGCCGCCAACCGGCTGGAGAACACCGGCGCGACCACCATTCTCTTCATTGACGAAATCCACCGCTTCAACAAAGCGCAGCAGGATGTTTTGCTGCCCGATGTCGAAAGCGGCGTCATCAAACTCATCGGCGCAACCACCCACAATCCGTTTTTCTTCGTCAACTCGCCGCTCGTCTCGCGCTCGCAGATTTTTGAACTGCGCCCACTCACTGAGGAAGATTTATTTACGCTGCTGCAACGCGCGTTGCAGGATGAGGAACGCGGCCTCGGCTACCTGAAAATTTCAGCCGATGAAAACGCCTTGCGCCATCTCGCCAAAATCGCCGACGGCGACGCGCGCAAAGTTTTGAACTCGCTGGAAATCGCCGCACTCACTACCGCGCCGAACGCGGACGGCGTCATCCACCTCACGCTCGCCGTCGCCGAGCAGAGCATCCAGAAAAAGGCCGTGGTCTATGACGGCGATGGCGACGCGCATTACGATACGATTTCCGCCTTCATCAAATCCATGCGCGGCAGCGACCCCGACGCCGCGCTTTACTGGCTCGCCAAAATGATCCACGCCGGTGAAGACCCGCGCTTCATCGCGCGGCGCATCGTGATTTGCGCGGCGGAAGACGTGGGCCTCGCTGACCCGATGGCGTTGGTGCTGGCGAACGCGTGCCTCGCTGCGTCGGAATTTGTCGGCTGGCCGGAGGCGCGGATTCCACTGGCCGAGGCGACGATTTACATCGCCACCGCGAACAAAAGCAACTCCGCCTACAAAGCCATTGACGCCGCGCTGGAAGACGTGCGTTCCGGCCGGACGATTCCCGTGCCGGAACATTTGCGCGACGGCAGCTACGCCGGCGCGAAACGTCTCGGCCACGGCGAGGGCTACCAATACGCTCACGACGGCAAGGGTCATTTCGTGCCGCAGGAATATCTGGGCGTGGACAAAACCTTTTACGAGCCGACCGAGCAAGGCGTGGAAAAGAAAATCAAGGAACGGCTGGAGAATTGGCGAAAGCAATTTACCGAAAAGAGAAAACCACAGATGGACACAGATAAACACGGATGAAAAAGAGAGATGTCATATTTGCACTGCTCAGCCTAATTGTAATTTGCTTCATTGTGCTTGCACTTTCTAAGCCCCGACTTAAGCAGTGGACCGAGTCTGTTAACTGCGGAAATTTAATGTCTTCCATTGGCTGCGGTGCGCGGATTTGGGCTGGCGACAATAGTAATCATTTGGCGGATAATTTCCTCATTATGTCAAATGAGCTTTGCACTCCAAAATTTCTAATTTGTCCGGGTGACAAAATCCGCAAGCCAGTAGAAAACTGGGCTGATCTAACGACGAACAATTGCAGCTACGAAATTCTTCGTCCCGGAATGTCGGACGATGATTTAACCAATGCCTATTTTCGTTGCACGATTCACGGACACCTTGGCTTCGCTGAAGGAACGGTATTCGACGGAAAAAAAAGGCGGACAAAATGGCCATGAGCAACATTGAAACCAAATCAGAACTCCGCGCCAAAATCCGGGCCCAACTGGGAAAAATTTCCCCGGCGGTGCGGGCGGTGGAATCCATCGAGCTTGGCGAGCGGCTCAAGGCGCAGATGCCGAGCGCGCACACGATTTTATTTTTCGCGCCGCTGACGGACGAGCTGGATGTCTGGCCGGTGCTGGAACTGTCGCTGGCGTTGGGAACGACCTGCGCCCTGCCCTTTTTTGATGCGGAGAAAAAAACTTACGGCGCAAAAATAATTCAAACGCTGGCGACGGACATCGTCACCGGAAAATTTGGCGTGCGCGAACCGGCGGCGAGTTGCGCGGAGATTTCGTTGAATCAATTTGACCTCGTGCTCGTGCCGGGGCTGGCGTTTGATTTACGCGGTAACCGGCTGGGGCGCGGGCAGGGTTTTTACGACCGGATTCTGGCGGCGGCGAGCGGCGTGAAGTGCGGCGTGGCTTATGACTTCCAGTTGCAGGCGACCATCCCCACGGAGCCGCATGATGCGCAGGTGAATTTTATCCTAACGCCCTCACGCTGCGTCAAGCGCATGAGTTCTTGAAGCCAAGGCAATTTTAACCAGCCGCGCCGCCACCAGTCCGCGTGGTGACGGAATCCCGAACCCCAAAATAGGAACCGCTAGAGCGGATTGAATAAAACCGTGGCTGTTTAGTGGGATGGATAACTTTCACTCACCTCAGCCCGCTCCCGCTGGGAGCGGGCGAAACGTTCGCCACGTCTGGGCAGATTAAACGCTGACGATGTTCGGTTGCGCTGAAGTTTAAGAAAAGATTCGCTGCCGTTCCTCCCAGCGGGACAGCGTCTATGGACAGGACGAGGGAGAAAAGCCGGAACTTATTTGGCAGCGACAGTTTTAATTAAACCGCTTGAGCGTGAATAGCGGCTTATTTACCTTGGTTTATTTCACCAGCCGCGCCTCCACAACGGCGACAAGTTTATCCAAGCAGGTTTCGATGGAGTCAACGTCAGTGCGCAGCTCCAACTCCGGCGCAAGCGGAGCTTCGTAGGGCGAGCTAATGCCGGTAAATTCCGGAATCTGGTTCGCCCGCGCTTTTTTGTAGAGACCTTTCACATCCCGCAACTCGCAGGTGCCGAGCGGGGCATTGACGAAAACCTCAATGAATTTTCCCGGCGGCATGGTGGTGCGGATGGCGTCGCGTTGCTGGCGAAAGGGTGAGATGAACGCGGCGAGCACGATGATTCCATTGTTCGCCATGCTGCGCGCCAGTTCGCCGGCGCGGCGGATATTTTCCTGACGGTCGGCGGCGGAGAAGCCTAGATCGCGGCAAAGTCCGGCGCGCAGGATATCGCCGTCAAGCAGGCAGACTACGCGGTTCGCGGAAAAAAGTTTCCGCTCCAGCGCGGTGGACAAGGTCGTCTTGCCAGCACCGCTCAAGCCGGTGAACCAGACGATAAGTCCGGGATGACCGTGGCGCACGGCGCGTTCGGTGGTAGTAATGGGGTTGAAATCCATGAAACGTTAAAAGCTACTCGCAACGCTGAATAGTGTAGAACTAACAAAACTTAAAGATTAACTAAAAAGCCATTAATAAAAAATGGCGGGAGTGGCGGGGCTCGAACCCGTAACCTCTGCCGTGACAGGGCAGCGCTCTAACCAATTGAGCTACACCCCCGCGAAGGGGAGCGAAACATTAAAAAATGTTTCTCATCGCGTCAAGTTTTGCTTTGGAAAGTTTTCGGATGGTTTGCAGAATTAATCTTCTTCAAATGAATTTTGATTTCAGTTTGCCGGCCACTTTTTATCGAGTTGCGGGCCGCCGATTCCTCATTCCTTGGATAATTGATTCGCCGCCAGCAACGCCGCGACCTTCTCGGCGATGATTTTTTCGCAGCGGGCGACTTCTTCTTGACGGAGTTTCAAATAATCGGCGGCGATGCTTTGCAAGTCGTCCACGTTGTAGAGATAGACGTTGTCCAACTGATTCACCGCCGGATCAATGTCGCGCGGCACGGCGATGTCAATCAGCAGCAGCGGACGGTTCCGGCGGCGACGCATGAGCGGCTCCAGCGTGGCGCGATCCAAAATCGGCGTCGGCGCGGCGGTGCTGCTGATGGCGATGTCAATGCGCTCAAATTCCTCGGGCCATTGTGCAAACGGCACGGTGCGCGCGCCGAGTTCCGCCGCCAGCGCCGCCGCCCGCTCCGGCGAACGGTTGGTGACGGTGATGCGTTTCACGCCGCGTGATTGCAAGGCGCGCGCGGTCTTCTCGCTCGTCTCCCCGGCCCCGATGACGAGGACCTCGTGTTCGGCCAGGTTGCTGAAAATTTTCTCCGCGAGTTCCACGGCGGCGGACATCACGGAAACGCTGCCGCGCTGGATGTTCGTGGCGGTGCGGATGTGTTTGGCCACGTTGAAGGCACGCTGAAACGCCTTGTTCAACCG
>JANOBC010000221.1:0-30195 GCA_031411455.1 Limisphaerales bacterium | reverse complement strand
CCGCGTTCGAGCAAGGTCTGCATCGTGCCGTCCACGCTGACGCCGCGAATCTGCTCGATCTCCGCGCGCGTCATCGGCTGGCGATACGAGATGATGGCGAGCGTTTCGAGCGCGGGCTGCGAGAGGCGCGACGGACGCGCCTTCACGCCGACGAGCGCCTTGAGCCACGGCGCAAATTCCGGCTGCGTGACGAACTGCCACGCGCCCGCCACACACGCGAGCCGGTAGCTGCGCGCGGCGGATTCGTGTTCGCGTGCGAGTTCTTCCAGCGCGGCGGTGAGATCGTCGTCCTTGGTTTTCTTGAACGGCTTGGCGGTTTCATCCGCGTCTTCGGCGGTCGCAGCGCTGACGAGCAAGTCGCGAAGTTCCTTCACGCTCATCGGCTTTTGCGCCGAGAAGAGCAACGATTCGAGAATGAATTTAAGTTCCATCTTAAAAATTATTTTGATTTTTCTTCGTCTGCTTCGTCTTCATCACTGTCATCGTCGTCCTCATCTTCATCATCCTCGTCGTCGTCCTCATCACCCTCATCAAATTCATCTTCCACCTCTTCTGCGTCGGTCTCGGCGACGGTTGGCTCCGATGCGGGAGTGGCGGATTCTTTTTCGATTTTAGCTTCCGGCGCAGACACCACCGGTTCGGCTGAAGCGACGGGCGCGACGGCTTTGGTGACTTCGATTTCCGCGAACGGTTCCGGCTGCACACACGCGAGTTGTTTCAGGCGGATGAGTTCAAGCAACGCCAGAAACGTGCAGACGACTTCCGCACGGTTCGCCGCTTTTTCAAACAGCTCGGAAAATTTCACTGAGATTTTTTCGGTGATGGTCTTGAGGACGAACTCCATCTTCTCACTGACCGTCCATTTATCTTCGTAAATCTCGCGCGTGCCAGCGGTCTTATCCTGAAAGCGTTTCAGCACCGCGTTGACGGCGTTGAGCAGATCAAAGACGCTGACCGCCTCCTTCTTCAGCACGGGCTCGACGTGAAATTCAATCTTTCCCGGCAGGCGCGGAAAGACATTCTCCTGCCGCTCTTCCATCGTCTGCAACGTCGCCGCGGCGTCCTTGAATTTTTTATATTCAACGAGTTGGCGGATAAGTTCGAAGCGCGGATCAACGCCTTCGTCCTCTTCCTCCACTGCGACTTGCTGATCCACGGGCAGCAGCTCGCGGCTCTTGATATACATGAGCGTGGAGGCCATCACGAGAAATTCGCCCGCGACTTCGAGATCGAACTGCCGCATCAGGTCAACGTATTCGATGAACTGGGTGGCGAGCTTGGTGAGATTGACTTCGTAGATGTCCACCTCCTCCTTCTTGATGAGGTAAAGAAGGAGGTCGAGCGGGCCTTCGAAGACCTCGAACTGGACTTGGTATTCCGCCATGAGCGAGTGCGAATCGTAAATTGAAGCGGACGCATTGGCAATGTTGGAACGGTTTGAAAAATGTCCGTTGAATACGGGTGGAGCGAGCGTCCTCGCGAGCCAGTTCATTTCCAAGTCGAAAAGGTTAATCGCTCGACGCTCCGCGCGGTTTCTGCCAGAGTATTTTCATGGACGCTGACGAACGCGATGTCATTCAATACCTCGAAACTTGGGGCGAGACCTTCGTTCACGGCAAGGAAATCGCTCGCCGCGCCAGCTCCAAAAAACGTTTCGCCCAAGAGCCGCAATGGGCCAAGCCCGTCCTCGCCCGCCTCAAAGACGCCCGCGCCATCGAAGGCGACCACTGCGGCCGTTACCGGCTCGCTCCCGGCGCACACGGCGAGGAAGAACAATGGGTTGCCCCTGACATCGAAAAACTTTTGCAGGAAGACATCCCCATGTCCGAAGGTTCCGCCACTGACGAAATCGAAGAGAACTCCGAGCCGCTCTGATGTTCCCCGCGTTTCTCACCACGCTGCTCTTCGCCATCTCCGCCGTCTGCGGCTATCGCACGTCTAAAAAAATTGGCGGCATCGAGGCGAATTTCTGGCGCATCGCGCTCGCCACGATTTTTCTCACCATCTGGGCGTTCACGTTTGGCCGCGGCTTCGAGGGCGCGCCCGGCTGGTTTTTCTTGAGCGGCCTCATCGGCATTGGCATCGGCGACTCCGCGTATTTTCAGGCGCTGCCCAAGCTCGGCAGCCGCCGGACCATCCTGCTCTGCCAATGCCTCACCGCGCCGTTCGCCGCGCTCATTGAATACTTCTGGCTGGGAACAAAATTGCATCCGAATGAAATCCTTTGCATCGCCGTCATCATCACCGGCGTCGCCGTCGCGCTGAAACCGGACGACCATTTGAAAATTTCTCCGCGCGACTGGCAGATTGGAATTCTCGGCAGCACCATCGCCGCCTTGAGCACCGCCATCGCCTCCGTGCTCATCCGCAAAGGTTTTCAAGTCGCGGCTGAAAATGGTTTTCATCCCGACGCCGGCACCACCGGCTACCAGCGTGTGCTCGGCGGCATTTTGATTCCGGCGGCGGCGCTGCTGATTTTCAAATGGCGTTCCGCTCACGCGCACGGCCCAGCGTTCGCCAGCGACACGCTGCATATTTCCAAAAACAAATGGCGCACGCTCTGGCCGTGGGTGTTGGCGAACGCCCTCGCCGGCCAGACCCTCGGCGTCACTTGTATGCAATGGGCGTTGAAGACCACGTCAGCCGGCATCGTCTCCGCCATCATCGCCATCACCCCCATCGTGCTGCTGCCCATGACGCGCATCATCGAAAAGGAAAAGATCGGTCTTCATTCTCTCATCGGCGCGCTCATTGCCGTGAGTGGCATCATCGGCCTGACGCTTCTGCGGGTGAAATGATTTTTCTCTGCGCGGTTCTGCGTTCTCTGCGCCTCTGCGTTGATTGAAATTCTTTTCGTTTCCCCTTTCGTGTGTTTCGTGTATTTCGTGGTTAACAAAAAATGAACCCCGAACTCGCCAACGCCGCCGCGAAACTTGGCCTCGAAAAAATCCAGCGCCATATCTTCCTCTGCGTGGACGCCGAGGAACCCAAGTGCTGTCCGCGCGAAGCCGGGCAAGCCGCATGGGATTTTCTCAAGCAGCGTCTGAAAGAACTCAACCTCGTCGGCCCTGACCCACTCGTCTATCGCACCAAAGCCGCGTGCCTGCGCGTCTGCGTGCGCGGCCCCATTGCCGTCGTCTATCCTGAAGGCGCGTGGTATCACAGTTGCACGCCGGGGGTTTTGGAACGCATCATCCAGGAACATCTCATCGGCGGCAAAGTGGTTGAAGAATTTACCTTCGCGCAAAACCCGCTGCGTTAAAACGCGCCTGAATCCCAATCATCCTCATTCTCAATTAATTGGTCAGCGATGAATGAGCATGAGGATGACGATGAGGATGATTCTCCGCCGAAAACATTTTCCCGCTCGACTTTGATTTTCTCCCCCCGCAAAGTTTGCCGCGTCGGCTTAAAAAATTTCATGGCACGCCTTCTCATCCAGACCCCCGGCCTCGGCCAGCAGGCCGCTGAACTCCGGCTCGGCGTCAACCGCGTCGGGCGCGACCCCGCGTGCGAACTCCACCTCCCGCACCCCAGCGTCTCCTCACACCACGCCGAGATTGCCCTCTCCGACGACGGCGTCCACCTACTTGATCAGCATTCCACCAACGGCACCTTTCTCGACGGCCAGCCCGTGACCGACGCCTGGCTTGCCGCCGGCCAGCAACTCCGTTTTGGCGACGTGGAACTCCTCGTCGAATCCACCACCGTCAACATCGGCATCCCCCAATTTGACCGCGCTGAACCGCCCAAACCTGCGCCCGTGATTTTGGATGATGGCCGCAGCAGTTGTCCGCGCCATCCCGCGACCCCGGCCACCTTTCGCTGCACGTTCTGCAAAGAACTCATGTGCAACGCCTGCGTCAAACTCATCCGCCTCCAAGGTCGCCCCGCGCACTTTCTCTGCCGCCTCTGCAGCAACCCCGCCGAACGCCTCGAAGTCACCGTCGTCAAAAAGAAAAAAGGCTTCTTCGCGATGCTTCAGGACACCGTCCGCCTCAAACTCCCACACCAACGCGACGAGGAAGAGAAATAGTAACGCGGCGCCGCGCCGCACGATGGTTATTCTTGGCAGTGGTCTATTTTGAAAAATGTCGCGCGAAGCTCGCGAAGTTGGCGAAGGAAAAACCAGGGATGTATTCATTCCTTCGCAACCTTTGCGGCCTGCGCGCGACCGCCTTTTGAAATGATAACGACCCAATGAGTGGCTTGATTCCGCCAGGCTGGAAGCCCGGCTCTACGTCAGCCAAACTGGCCGATGCTACGTTTTCAGACAAACTTTTATTTCCGCCACACCATCGCCAGCTCAAGGCTGCGCCGGTCATGCTCATGGAGAACCGGCGCTGTCGCCAAGCCGACCCGCAGGCACCAAAACTCATGCGGTGTCAGTGTGCGCAGGACAGGCACGTGAAAGATTTTTTCCAATTCGTAGCAGATGCTGATGCGGGGCAGCTTTTTATTTTTCATAACAGGGTATCGCGGGTGCGATAAAATCTTTCTGTGTAGCTCGCGGCGTCGGTGTCGCTGAAATTTCCCAGACCGGCGGCGTCCATCGTCGCCAAGCCGATGACCGTCCACTCGGTCAAATCCTGCGTGGCTTGGATTTCATAGGTGTGACCGATGAGACCGCTCAAAGCCAGATCCGCCCAGCCGTCAGCCGTGACGCTGATTTCCGTGCGGGGCAGTCCCGGCACATAACTAATCTCGCTCGAGTTGGGGCTTTCCACGCCGTTCCAGTCATAGACGGAGACGACAAAAAAGTAGGTGACGCCACTGTTCAACCCATGAATCGTCGTGGACAAATTGTTACCCGGCCAGACAGTGTTCGAATAATTGCCGCTGGCCGTGCCATAACGGATGCAGTAGCCCGCGACCACCGGCACCGCACTGGGATCCCACGCCAATCCTAAGCTATAAGCACCGACGGGCACTGCGCCCCAGCCCACGGCGGGGCAGCAGGAGAGCAGCGCCAGACACAGGATTCCGCCGAGAATTTTTGCCGATCCCCAGCCTAGGGACAACTGGCGGTCAACCGCTGGCGTTCCGCTAGTCAGTAAATTATTTTTTGCGGGCATGAGCAAACATTAGGCAAAAACGAATCCGGCCGCGACTAGGGTGTTCCTTGCTCCAACTGGGAAAAACCTTGGTTCGGAAAAATTGCCGCGGACTCCTGGGCGGGGTTTTTCCAGTCACGGTGTTAGGGTTTTACCCTATAGCTTCGGTGGGCGTTGTTGACGAGGTTGTGGCCATGATGAAAAGGCTTTTCCGAACCGGCGTCGCAATCGGATTGTTTTCTGGCGGCGCACTCTTGCTCACCGCCACCGGTTGCGTGAGCTATGTGGATCGCGCGCAGCCCGGGGAGGTTTACGTGCAGCGTTCGGCGCCCGTGTTCATCGAACAAGACGACTATATCTATTATCCCCAATACCGGATTTATTACGGAAGCCGCTCGCACCATTACTATCGCTATGAGGGACGTTCGTGGGTGGCGGGGCCAACGCCGCACGGCGTGGCGGTCAACGTGCTGTTTGCCTCGCCGTCGGTGAACGTGGAATTTCATGACAGCCCCTCCGCGCATCACGAGCAGGTCATTAAAACCTATCCTCGAAACTGGCAGCCATCGGGCGGCAACAACCATCGCAAGGAAGGCCACCCGTATCGTCCCTACGGAAATGGAAGAGACGACGACCGCAAACACTGACCTGACCACAATAAATTTATGTCACTTGAAACTATCTTGGAGTTGTTATCCCGGCGGCGGCTTCGGCTTAGTCGCGCTCATTTTGCTAATTTTGATTTTGCTCCGCGTGATATAAGCGGGGGAAACACCCCATAGCGCGAAGCCGCACCTTGTTTTAACGTCCATCTAGAATTAAAAATTTATGAAAACAAATCTACGGAATCTTACCATCGTCGGCCTTGCCACAGTCATTGTGGCTGGGAGCGCGCAAGCGACTACTATTACTCAACCCGTTACCATTGCAAAAACTGAAGCTCAAAAACCTCTCCCCAAAAGCGGGAACGGTTTCTGGCAAACGGCGGCCGGTTCCAAGTCCAAGTCGCTGGCGGCATCCATCGTCAAGCGCACACAGCCCTTGACCCTCCCTGCTGCAATCTTGCCGCCAAGCAAATTCAAACCCAATGCCATCACTGTCGTCACCCCGCCGTCGCTGCGTCCGTCTGTCAGTGTTCCAGATGGCGGGACGACCAGCGCCATGCTGGGGATGACTCTGATCGGGCTGGCTTGGCTGAAGAAAAAAGATGCGTTCCGCACGCCGTCACTGTCGGCTTCTTAAAACTGATTGTTTGCACATGACGCAACAACCGCCACGGAACGCCACTCGGATGGTGTTCGAAGTGGCCCGGTCACTCCCATCGCCGACACCACGAACCGTGTGCCTGAATCTTTATCGCCGCGATAGCAGAATCCAAAAATAGAGAGACAGGCGCCGCGCCCACCCAACCTCATCTGTCCCCAAAGATTGCTTTGATCTGCGATAGTAGAATCCCGTATGTCCGCCCAGCATCAAAATAGCTATACTTTGGGATTTTATGAAAACAATTTCTCCCGCTGCATTGCAAAAACTGCTCGACGTCCACCCCAGCCTGCCCTTGCTGGATGTCCGCACGCCGGTGGAATTTGCCAAGGTGCATGTGGCGCACGCCCGTAACGAACCGCTCGACCAACTTGAGCCTAAAATTCTCTACGGCGCGGGTTGTTTGCCGAAAGGATGTGCCGTTTACATCCTCTGCCGATCCGGCGGACGCGCGACCAAGGCCGCCGAACTTTTCGCGCGCGAGGGATATGATAACGCCATCGTCGTGGCCGGTGGCACGCAGGCGTGGTGCGTCGCCGGCTTGCCCGTGGACCGCCGCGCAGTCCAAGTCATCGGCCTTGAGCGCCAGGTGCGCATTGCGGCTGGCTCCATTATGCTCGCGGGAATTTTATTGGCATGGTTCGTCCATCCCGGATTCCTCGGCCTCTTGGCGCTGGCGGGCGCGGGATTAATTTATGCGGGCATCACCGATTGGTGCGTCATGGGACTGCTGCTGGCAAAGTTGCCGTGGAATCAAAAACTGCCCCCCGCCCACTGTGTCACCGTCAGCAACCAGCAAGACCCTTGAAGGCGATCGCATTCTTCAGAAGGAAATAACAGATTGGACAAAATTTAATTCAGTAGAGTTTTGTTAATTCTGTCTGAATCATCTTAACCACGTCTACGGACAGGGTGAGGGAGAAAAGCCGGAACTTATTTGGCGGCTAAAGGTTTAATTAAACCGCCCTAGGTGAGCTAACTGACTCAATGATAGATTGGTAAAGCTTGGCGACCTTTTGACTATTTTGAAAAACATTTTTTTATTCATTCAACGGCCAGCTCAAATGTTCCTGGTCATGAGCTTGGGCGCGCTGACGATTGGGGGGGCGGGTTGTGCGACGGGCGAACCGTCGCCGGGCAAGCTGGCGGCGACGGTGGAGCGGAACCTCGTCTATGGCCGCATCGGAAAGGAAGTGCTGGTGATGGATTTGTATCATCCGACGAATAGCATCGGGAAGTTGCCGCTGGTGATGTATGTCCACGGCGGCGGCTGGCGGATGGGTGACAAGGATATGCTTAAGCTGATGTCGGGGCCGGCGGAACTGCTGCGACGCGGTTATCTGGTGGCGGCCATCAATTACCGGCTCGCGCCGGATTACAAGTTTCCCGCGATGCTCCAAGATGCCAAGTGCGCGGTGCGTTTTCTGCGCGCGAACGCGGCGACTTATCAGCTCGACCCGAATCGTATCGGCGTGATGGGCGACAGCGCGGGCGGTCATCTGGCAGCTTTGATGGGGTTGACGGATGCGAGCGCGGGCTTCGAGGGGGCGGGCTGGACGAACGAATCGAGCCGCGTGCAGGCGGTGGTGGACCTGTATGGGCCAACAGATTTTTCGGGCGGCGGAACCAACTTGAGCCGCATGGCGGTGCGGTTATTCAAGGAAACCTTTGGCCCGACGAACAAAACGGATTCCATCATCCAACGCGCGAGTCCGGTGACTTACGTTTCACGGAGCGCGCCGCCATTTCTGATTTTGCACGGCAACGCTGACAGGTTGGTGGCGCTGAAACAGTCGGTGGATTTGCACAGGCGGCTGAAGGCTTTGGGAGTGGATTCGACCTTGCTGGTGATCACCAACTACCGGCACGGCCAAACGGCGTTCGGGCGCAAAGCCTCGCCGGATGCGCGGGAACGCTCCCGACTGATCGCTGATTTTTTTGACCGGACGTTACGGTGAAAATCAGCGGTGATCTTGGCTGCCGCCGTCATGGTCGTAGGTGTGCATATGTTCCTGGCTGGGGCTACGGTGTTCTTTGTTACCATCGCGCACTAACAGGCAACCGGTGATCGAAAGTGTCACCAAGATCAGCGAGCAGCATGGTGAGCCCAATGCGTTTGACGGACAGGTTCGGCGGGTTGGGCCTGAGGTTTTTCATGGTTCGAGGGGGGACTGAAGTTCGGCGGGCAGGTTTTTCACATCCACGCTCTCTAGCAATTTTTCCTTGGTGGCGTTGAGGTTTTGAATCAACGCTTCGGCGACGCGTTTCATGAGCTGGTAGCCGAGTTCGTGATCGTCCTCGCACTGCTCGCGCAGGCGTGTGCCGTAGAAAAAAATCGCCTTCACCGGTTCCAAGGCGTGCGCGCTGAAGTGCAGATGGTAGGGCGGGAAGAGCCAGCTCCAGCCAAGATCGTCGCCGGGGCCAAGCGTGCGCACCGGCAGTTGGTTGTGCTCTTTCACTTCGGACGTCAACTCCACGCGACCTTCGCGGATGAGATAAAACCGGTTGGCCGGTTCGCCTTCGCGAAAAATGGGTTCGCCCGGTTGAAACGTCACCTGCATGGCCGAGGCCGCCAGCATTTGCAGTTGCGGCCCGGTCATGCCCTTGAAAAATGCCAACGCCGCCACACTCGGATAGATTTGGTCCACGAGCGTGTTTTCGCCAGTGGCGGAGATAATCGGTTTCGGTTCGGTCGTATTCATGACACAAAGGCGGGCGGCGTTGGCGTGAACTTCTTTTCGTCGTAGCTGGGCGCGAGTTCCAACGCTTCCTTGGAAACAGCCACAAAAACTTTTGAATCTTCATAGCTGATGCGTTGGACTTGCGCGGGTGTGAGCAAAACTTTTTTGCCGGTGAAACGGCTGCCCAGACTGACGAGCAATCCGTCAATAAGCCAGCTTTCGCTGTCTATCAAAAAGTCGATGACCTGGCCGATGACTTCCTCGCCCGATTGGATTTGGTAGCCGATGACGGACTGGGCGCTCTGCAGATGCGTGTCTTTGACCGGCGGCATGACGGAGTTGTTTGAGCGCACCTCGCTGGTGCTAGGAATGGCATCGGCGTGCACGATGGGAAAACCGCTCATGCCCCAGGTGGCGTCGCCCTGCCAGTAATCCGGCCAGCCGTAGTAGCGGTGATACTCTTCCTCGTATTGGCGGGAAACGGGTTTGTGCGAATCAATCGAAGGACAACTTTCAATCTGTTGACGCGTGAGATTGACGATGAGCACCTTGCCGCCCTGATACAAGCTGCCGAGCGCGCGGGGGGAGATCAGCACGAGTTTGCCCGAGAGCCAAGTGCCGGTATCGGCCACGACGTAGCGGACGACCCAGCGGTGGTCGTCGAAATAGAAATCTTTGACGTGGCCGATTTCCCCGTCGGACGCGCCGAGTTTGTCGCCGCAGATTTTTTTGAGGCTTTGTGACATAAAATAATTTCTCTTTTTTTGACGCGCGAAATTCTACTGGGAGCAGTATGAAGCCGCCGCTGAGCGTGAGCGCGCCGCCGCCAGGCGGGGTGAACTGGTTCTCGATGGTTTCGATAAGGATGCCGGGGAATTTAACGGGGTGGCCCGGGGTGGAGTGGGTGATGCCGGAATCAGCAAGCACCACGATTCCAAGGGTAACAGCTCGACAGCGATAGTGATTTTTTGCCTCATGGGATTTTTTTTAATTTAGATTGGGTGCCCGAATCAGTGCCAGCATCGTAGAAATTAGCGACAGTGATTGCCATGGGGTGTAACCCTAACCAGAAGTTTCCGGCTATGGTGGTATCTCACACTGTCCTTCGCGGCCTTGAAATCGGATTCGTCCTCGTCCTCGATACCCCGGAAAGAGCGGTTTAATAAAAACTATCGGCTAAAAAAGTTTAAGGGCAGGGAAAAATCCCTGCCCTTAAATTGTGGTTTTTTTGGATCAGGCTTTCGCGGTGATTTTCCGCTTCAAGAACGTCATGCCGAACATCGCGGCGCCGAACAGGAGCGAGGTCGAGCCGGCATCGGGAACGGCGGAGTTGCTGGCTGACGCCGAGAACGTGAAGGTGTCAGGGTTCTGGGTCACGCTTGGTCCTTGGGAGGAAAAACTCCAAATCAAGGAGGTCGCATCGAATCCATTGCCGCTGACCGTGCCGGTGCCATTGACTACCACATATCCGCTGACGCCAGGAACGCCGCCTTGCGCGCTGATCGATGAGGTTAAGAGGCTGTAGGTGAACCCGCCCACTGACCAGAAGGGATTGAGCAGCCCCGAGTTCAAATTCCACGGCGCGGTGAAAGCCACGGCCGTTCCATTGGCCACGGTGGTGAAAGAGCCGGAGGTTCCTTGCACCGTTGGATTGACCCAGCTGATGACTTTAGTTGCGTTGGCTGCCGAGATCGTGTCAAAGGTGGCACGGCCGGTGAATCCGATGGCGCCGGTGACTGGCACGGCTTGCACGGCTTGGGTCAGTGCGAGGGCGACGGCCGCCAAGACTGACATTTTTAGTATGTTTTTCATTTTGTTTTTTTGGTTTCTTTTGGATTGAACCGAATTTTCGTTTTGAAAATCCTTTGGCCCTCCATCCGAAATAGTAAGTGCAGCAGCCTGCCGCAGATATGGGGTGTTGTTCTAATGAGTTGACACCGGATTTCTAAATTAATCTTTCGATGAACGTGTTTTGCGTTTCGGTCGAGGGCTGGGTTGGTAACGCCTCGTATTTCTGTGTCGGGGCCACGTTATTTTCCTGATCGTGAATGGCCACCCAGAGGCGATGCTCGTCCAGCTTGGACATTTTGTAACGTTCGGGATTTTTCATAAGCAATGCAGTTTCGATGGTTTCGTTTTATAGGATGACTTCGAGAATTAGCAGCGCCTCGCGTTTGCAATTTTTCTCGATCAATACCAAGGCCTCGCGTTCACCGTGAATTTTTCTCATGCCCCGAAACGCCTGCCACAAACCGAGCCATTGGGCGCGGGTAGTTTGCTTGATCGAGGGGTGAAGCATGGAATCTTTTGGAATGGTGAGGGTCATATAATTAATAGTTGGTTGCGGGCAGGTTGTTGGTCGGCCAATGATTTTTCGGCCAGCCGTTGGTGGGTGAACTATTTGTCGGCCAATCGCGTGAAACCACCTCAACGGTGAGGTGCTGGGGGGACGGCACCTGCACGGGCGCAGTCTGTGACGGGCCGGTGGATAAATCGAGAGTCATCGGCCGCGAAACTGACAACGGCAAGTCAGCGGCGAAGCCGTGAAGGATAATAATTAACATCAAGGCCGCCAGGAGCAGCACAACCCTAGGTGTGAATTTAATTTTCATGTCACGACATTACCCGGAAACAGAACCAATGTTCCATGGGGTGTTATCCTTACGTTATCAAGCAAAGTTAGTCGGAAATTTGCGCCAGAATTTAACGCCAAGGCGCAAAGCTGCCAGGCGCAAGGCCAGCGCGGTTAATTAAAACTGTCGCCGCCAAATTGAGTTCCAACTTTTCTCCCTCCCCAGCGGGGCGAGCAGTTGCCATCTAACGTGAGCTTTTTGAAAATAATTTGTGCCGTCGCTCCTTGGCGTCATGACGTTAACTGCTTGGCATCGTTCCGAGTTGGGCCAAAAGAACCGGTAGGGTTACACCCCATGGCTCGAATTTTTTCGCGGCTTATCCTCGCACCATGAAAAGTCACCTCTACAAAATCATCGAACTCACCGGCACTTCATCCGACTCCATCGAGGAGGCCGTGGATAAAGTTGTCAAACGCGCGCACAAGACCATCAAGAACCTCTGCTGGTTCGAGGTAATGGAAACGCGCGGGCGGCTGGAAAAAGGTAAGGTTCAAGAATGGCAGGTAACAATTAAGGTCGGCTTCGCTTTGGAGGGCTGAAGGGGTGCAGCTCGACACTGCTTTCAGTAGGGTTAGACCCCATGGTAACAGTATTTCTTTCTGCCTACTCTCTCACCATGTTAATTGCCGTCAAGAATCGGAAGAATCTAACCAACGGAAAATCAAACCGCCGGAGTCTCGCCGCGTGCTTTTCCCAACAGCTGTAACTTTCAAAAATTTATGACTAAAACTCCTGGCCCAAAAAATTCAAACTCGAAAATGAGGGTGAACCGCGAAGATCCCGTTACCGCCGCCAAACCGGAAAGATTGGGCAACAATTTTTCCAAATCACGCGACACGCGCGAAGATCGTGGCGAGCGCCAGATGAAGACGACGCAGAGTCCGCAGACTTTTCGGCATGGGCGCTGATGGGAATCAAAACCAAAAATTATTAAAAAACTCTTATGGCAAAAAAATCCAACACCAACTTTTCAAGAACCAAGGCGTCTCCCGATCGTGCGAACACCGACTCGGTTGTCGCCTCACAAACGTCGGAGAAGAATTCGCTTCAAGTCAGCACCGAGCTTGAGGACTGGGGTTTTCTCCAGATGAAAAATTCAAACAACGGACACGTAGTCATGTCGGCGTGATGTTTCACCTGGGCAAGGGCGGTGGATTTGCGCCGCAAGCATTACAGAACCAACATTTTTTGTTGGGAAGCTTTCATTCCTAAAGTCCGTCACTATTGAACCCGGTGTGACTTAAATCGCGCCCCGCAACCAAAAAGGAAAACCTATGAACCAAGACGACCAGATTCAAATTGCCGGCGACGCCGCCGCTGATTCCAGTTGCCGCAAGAGTTTTAAGGCAGACAGTTTTTTTGCCGGGCGAATTGATGTTTCAGCGTTGCTGTTGCTCGAACCGGATAAGCAACGCATCGGCGGCGACGTTGCGCAAGATGAAGGACGGGCAGAGAATAGGCGGTTGTAAAATCACCACCACGACCCTGGTTTTGGAATTAATTTTCTTGCCGATCAAACTTCCACACAGAAACAAAAAAATTATGAAAGCGGTAATCCATCACCCGCCGCGAACCGGCTGACGTTCACTGAAAAAGGAAAAAGTTTATGGCTAAAAATTTTGGAGCGGCATTGCATAACCATCGGGCGAATATATTTCCACAGCCTGTTGCGGACGATGCAGGCGGGACAATAAAGGCGGCATCAGTCGCCGCGCAGATTCATCAGCTTTTTCAGAGACAGCATCAACTTTACGCGCAAGAAAATCAAAGCCACTTCAACCTTGAGGAGTTGGCTGAAACCAATTTGCAGTGGGAACGATGCTGGAAACTTTGGTGTCAGGAACAAGCTGCGGCTGATGCCAACCAAAACCCGGTTGCGACTACGGCCGCTCGCAAAAAAACCTTCCGCCAAAAACAAGCAACCTCGGCCAATAGCTGAGACAGGATGAATCCACCATTACCCGACTTATGAAAAAAAATTTAACAGTTCCCGCTTCTGAAACATTGGCGGCGTTCAACTCCGCCAGCCAAACTGCGCCGAAGCCTAACGAACAGATGCAGGCGGTGCTGGACCAACTGCAAAAACTCGGTGGCAAGCCCATTGAATCGTTGACGCCCGAAGAAGCGCGCAAACAACCCTCGCCCGCCGATGCCGTGAAAGCACTGTTGCAAAGTCAGGGCAAAAGCATCGCTGCGGAGCCGGTCGCGAGTGTGAAGAACCAGACCATTCGCGGCGATGGCGGCAAGATTCCAATCCGCATTTACACGCCCAAGGGCGATGGCCCTTTTCCGGTCATTCTTTATATCCACGGCGGCGGCTGGGTCATTGCCGATCTTGACACTTACGATTCTACTCCGCGCGCCCTCGCCAACGCCGCCGAGGCCGTGGTGGTTTCCACGCATTACCGGCTCGCGCCCGAACATCCATTTCCGGCGGCGCACGAAGACGCTTGCACCGCTTATGAATGGGTGCTTGAAAAGGCGTGGTCATTTAATGGCGATGTGAATCGCGTCGCGGTCGCCGGTGAAAGCGCGGGCGGCAACATGGCCGCCGCGATTTGCCTGATGGCGCAGGAACAGGATATTCCCATGCCCGTTCATCAGCTACTTATCTATCCCGTGGTCGGCACGGACACAACCACGCCGAGCTTCAAAGAAAACGCGAACGCGAAGCCGTTGAACGGAGCGATGATGGAATGGTTTGGCAAGCATGCATTGAAGAATTCCCAGGACAAACTGGATGCGCACATTGATCTGGCGAAAGCCGACCTGCATGGTCTGCCGCCCACCACCGTCATCACTGCCGAGATTGATCCCCTGCGTTCCGGCGGCCAGTTGCTCGTCGCGAAACTTAAAGCCAACGGTGTGCCGGTGAAATACAAAAATTACGAAGGCGTGACCCATGAATTTTTTGGCATGGGCGCGGTGCTAGACGAAGCGAAGAACGCCGTGGAATTCGCCGCCGAGGATTTGAAAGAAAGTTTCTCGCTGGTGGAGCCGCGGGAGAAAGTTCTGATCCACTAGATTGGCGTTGTTTCACCCGCACACTCTTGCCGCCGCAAGCGGCGATGGGTGAAGCTGGCGGCGACTGGCGGAAGCTAGATAAATTTACACCCATGAAACAAAAATCAAAATCACGACAATACACCCGCGCTGAATTTCCATTTATGAAAAACAATCCGCCCGCCCCAGACGCGCAGACCGCCGCCTGGGACACCGCGCCAGAATCCGAACGCTGGGAGCCTCTGCCCGGTTCGCCCGGACACCAAGCGCCGACCAACGCCAGCGCCGATGAAGACGGCGGCGGGCGTAGCGCCAACGAGCAGTTGATTGAAAAGGGCATCGCGCAAGCAGCGGCAAATCAATCGCAGCAGGCCAACTTGGCTGACCGCGACGATCAGAAAATCAGCGACCAATGAACCGCAGGTTTGAAAAGCGAAGGCGACCTCACTCATAGGCGAAGCGGCGGGCAAATTGAGAACCCACAGTTTCGCATCTTCGGATGAGATGAAGGCCGGCGAAACTTTCGGCCAAGCGGCGGAGAGAAACGCGTTGAAAGTGGTTTTGAAAGCGCAACCAAAAGCACTGGTAGGGTTACACCCCATATCGCCGCGCGAAGTTCAAGCGCATGATGCGCTTGTGTCAGTAAATAATTTTTCAAAAAACGAAATCAACCACTGTCTAAACTCACCCTCATGAAACATAACCACAACCACGACAACGCCTCGAATCCGGGGCTGCAACTAGTGCCGATCCGTTTTGAATTCACCGACCCGAGCGCCACCAGCGTCTGTATCGCCGGAACATTTAATAATTGGAAACCGGAAACCAAAGCGCTGCACTCCTCTGGGGTTGGCAACTGGTGGAAGGAAACCGAGCTACCGCCCGGCAAATACGAATACTGCCTCGTGGTGGACGGAAAATATATTCCCGATCCGCTCGCTAAAGAAACTGTCCCCAATCCGTTCGGCGGGCAGAACTCTGTTTTGACCGTGTTCAACTCCTCGGAAAAAGCCCATCTGGTCAAAGCCACCAATTCCCCCCTCAAAAACACCAACCAACCAAAAAAATAAAAAATATGGAAAAACAAACACCAACCAACACCAATGAAATGTCCCAACTGGCCGACGACGCCCGCGCGTTGATGGCCGCCACCGCCGATGTGGCCGGCGAAAAAGCGGGCGAAGCACGCAAACGTCTTGCCGCCGCGCTCGAAAGCGGCAAGGAAATGTATGGCCGGGTGAAGGAGAAAGCTGTGGAAGGCTGCAAGGTCGCGGACGAAACCGTGCGGGCGAATCCCTATCAATCCATCGCCATCGGCATTGGGGTCGGAGCCATCATTGGTTATCTCATTGCGCGTCGTTGTTCCCGGAGTTGCGAATGACCGGCCATGGAAACCACTACCAACCTCGGTTCGCTCGTTACTTCCTCGAAGCATTTCTTGCGCAGACTGTTCACCACCGGTGAAAATCGTCTCGAATTGCTGGTGGTGGAAATGCAGGAGGCGCGCGAGCGTCTCCTGCACGTTATTTTATTGTCGTTGGGCATGGCGGCTTTTGGTTTCCTCGCGCTGCTGGCGTTAAATGTCGCCATCGTGGTTCTGCTCTGGAGTTTCTCGCCGGTGGCGGTGTTGCTGGCGTTGGCCGCCCTTTACACCGTCGGCGCCGCCGGCCTCTACTGCAAGCTCACGCGTTTGCTGCGCGACTGGCAAATACTTTCCGCGACGCTCGACCAATTAAAAAAAGACCGCGCCTGCTTGGAAAAAACTCTCATATGAATTCGTTGCAATCGCGGAAACAACTGCTGATCGCGGAAAGCGAAATCAACCGCGTCCAGTTGGGACGCGAATGGCAGGCGCTGGCGAACAGGGCAGGCGCGGTCGCCAACCAAGCCAAATCTTTCAATGGCATGGCCACGTCCATTCTTTCGGTGTTGGCCGCCGTCGGCACTTTCACGAACTCTGCGCCTGCGCCCGCCGGCGCGAAATCTTCCTGGCTGCAAAAAGTTTCCAGCGGCGTGAAGCTGGCTTCCACGGTTTGGCTGATGTTCCGCTCGCGCGGCTCCGGTTCCGGAAAAAAGTGACCGCCAGTCGCAGGGAGATCTATTTGCTTCCTCCGGCAAAATTCTTTGGTAGGGTTTTACCCCATAGCTGCTGCAAGGTGCAGTTGGCTACGCTCTAAACGTGAACAATAAAAACTACCAACGTCTCCAAACCAAAGGCAACCCATGTCACTGATTTCCCTCATCATCACCCTTGTTGTGGTCGGAGTGCTACTCTGGCTCATCAACGCCTACATTCCGATGGATGCGAAGATTAAACAAATTCTCAACATCGTCGTCGTCATCGTCGTCGTCCTCTGGCTGCTTTCCGCGTTTGGTGTCATCGGCCATTCCGGCGACATCCGCGTTCCACAAGTTAATGTCCGCTGAAAAATTACCAACCAACCAAATAAAAAAATGAAACACCAAACCATACTCCTCGCCCTCCTTGCCACCGCCGCTTTTGCCGTCGGTTGCGACAAGGAAAAAACTCCGGCTCAACAGATTGAAACCATCAAAGCCGAAACCAAGGCTGCTGCGATGGACATGAAAGATTATTCCTACGCCCAGAAGGCCGACTTCGTGAAGGCCATGCAGAACCAGCTGACCGCGCTCGATCAGGATTTGGACACACTGTCCGCGAAGATTGAAAAATCCAGCGACGCCGTCAAAGCCGAGGCCAAGCCCAAGCTGCAATCGCTCCGCGATCAGGCGAGCCAGTTGAAAAAGCAGTTGGACAACGTCAAGGATTCCACCGAGTCCACCTGGGACAGCGTCAAGTCCAGTTCCCAAAAAGCGTGGGACTCATTGAAAGACGGCGTGACTTCAGCGCGCCAGTGGACCGCCGATAAAATCGCACCGTAAGTTTTGTTTTACCAACCCGCCGCCGTGAAAATGGCGGCGGGTATTTCGTGCCGGTAGCGGAAAGTCTCAATTCTTCCAGCACTCAGCTTGCAACAGTGGCGCGAGTGATTTGACGAGGGGAAGTTGCTTGGCGGTTAAAAGTTGTCATTCGGGTATCCCAAGGTTGACTATGGCGAGCGCAACGATGGTAGCGGATTATTTTATGAAAACGCTTAAACGTTTGACCGGAAAAATCGGGTTGGTTTCAGGTGCTGCTTTTTTATTTGGTGCCTTGGTCGGCTGCACCACTTATGTGGAGCAGCCGCGCTCGCGGGAGGTGTATGTGGAACCACCGCCGGTTTATGTCGCGCCGACACCTAGATATGTCCGACCCGCGCCCGTGCCAGTCTTGGCACCGGTCGTTTCCGTTGGTGTGGTCATCCGCACCGAAGACGATTTTTACGAACCGTTGAGCGAGTATGGGCGATGGGAAATTGTCCACGGACACGGCCGCTGCTGGATTCCCAGTCGCGTTGATCGCGGCTGGCGGCCCTATTGCAACGGCAACTGGGAGCGCACCGAGGCCGGCTGGTATTGGCAAAGTGAGGAACCGTGGGGCTGGGCGACTTATCATTATGGCCGCTGGGATTACGAGGACGACTATGGCTGGTATTGGGTGCCGCAGACGGTGTGGGCGCCGGCCTGGGTTTCGTGGCATGAGGGCGGCGGCTACGTCGGCTGGGCGCCGTTGCAACCGTCGGCGAGATTTTCTTCAGGCGGTTCCGTGACCGTGAATGTCGCGCTCATCGCGCCCCGGGCATTTGTTTTTGTCGAGCCGCGCCGTTTCTTGCAACCGGTTCGCCCCACCACCGTCGTCGTCAATAACACCACGATCATTAACAACACCATCAACATTACGAACGTCAAGATCGTGAACAACACCGTGATCAACGAAGGGCCGCGCACGCAGATCATCGAACAAGCCAGCGGCGAGTCGGTGCGCGCCGTCCCGGTCCGGGAATTGCGTCGCAAACAGGAAGCGGAAGTTGTCAGTCATCAGCAGGCACGGTCGCCGGGTCGTGGTCAAAAGGAAAGTAATGTCCCGCGCACCGAGGCCGAACAGCCACGCGACGCGAAAGTTCAATCGAACGGACAACGCGGCGCGCGGGAAACGGATGCGGCGGTTTTGGAACAATCGCAACGTAATTCACCGGACACGAAAAAAGCAGTTCATGCGGAATCGCAACGGCAGGCAAATGACGCGCGATTGAAAGACCGGGAAGAGGCGCGGTTAAAAGCCCAAGCCGAGGCATCGGCGCAAGTCCTGCAACGCAGTCAAGCTTTGGAAAAGAAATCCCAAGCCGACGCCCAAAAAGCCGCGAAGGAATCTGAAGCGGCGGCTCAAATACAATCACAACGCAGCGCCCGTGAATTGAAAAGAGCCGAGCAGGCGGAAGCGCAGCGGCAAGCGAATGAAGCGCGATTGAAAGTTCAGGAAGAGGCACGGACGAAAGTTCGGGAAGATTCCAGATTGAAAGCCCAAGCGGACGCGGAAGCGCAAGTTCTGCAACGCAGTCAAGCTTTGGAAAAGAAATCCCAAGCCGACGCCCAAAAAGCCGCGAAGGAATCTGAAGCGGCGGCTCAAATGGAATCACAACGCAACGCCCTAGAATTGAAACGAGCCGCGCAGGCGGAAGCGCAGCGGCAGGCGAATGAAGCGCGGGTAAAAGCTCAAGCCGATGATCGGGCGAAAGCCCAGGAAGAGGCTCAAGCAAGGGTCAAAGAGTCGGAAGCAAAAGCCCAACTGAAAATTCAACAGCGCAGTCAGGAATTGGAAATGAGAAAGCAGCAGGCTGACCAGGCGGCGGCCAGAGATGCGGAAAGAAAGACCCGGCTGGAATCCGAACGGAGCGCGCGTGAAGCGGCGGCGCAGGCGCGCGTTGACGCCCAAATAAAAGCCAGAGATGCGGCGCGGGCAGTGGTGCCGGAGTCGTCACCGCGCGCCAAAGATTCGCAGCCAAACCAGCGTGGCAATCGGGGAGCGCGCGGCCAGCGCGGGCAGATTGAAAATGGGCAGGGCGAAACTAATTCGGTGAACACGTTGCCGCCGAAGCGCGGCCAAGATAATTAGCCACTGGGTGAAAACCGATGGTCGTTCCTCCGCTATCGCAATCAGCCACGTTTGTTTTGGTGCGGAAGCAACCGGTAAATGTGAATATGAATGCCGACGCGCCCGCCGACAAAGTCCCGCCAGTTGAACCAGCCGTCACCTCGGCGACAAATACACCGCCCGCCCACATCGGTTTGATGGTGCTGGGCGTGATCGCCTTTCTTTACTTCGCCCGTCCCGTTGTCCTGCCCGTCGTTCTGGCTTGCCTCGCGGGCATGGCGCTCAAACCGTTCACCCGATGGGCTTCGGTCTTGAAGATTCCAACGGCGGTTTCGGCAGCGGCCGTGCTTGCCTTGCTGATTACCATTGTCGTTGTTGGTTTCATTCAATTCGGCCGGCCAGCGTTGAAGTGGATAGATGACGCGCCGCAACACATGACTGAATTGCGGCAGCGGGTTCAGAAACTTTTTCCGCCCGGTGCGCGCTTCGGCGCGGCGGCGGCGGCCGTCAGCAATCTGGGCGCAACCGAAGCGGAAAAAAAGGAAGAGCAAAAAATCATCCCGACGGTGCAGGTCAAAGACAACTTGGGCACCAGTTCAGTGATTAACTGGACCGGAACTTTTCTGACGGGCGTGATTGAGACGTTGATCCTGCTTTATCTGGTGCTGGCGTCGGGCGACTTGTTTCTGAAAAAACTGGTCCATGTGATGCCGACGTTGAGTGACAAGAAACTCGCCGTGGAAATCAGCCATGAGATTCAAAAGAACATTTCCCATTACCTGTTTTCAGTTTCGCTGATCAACCTCGGCCTCGGCCTCGTCGTGGGCGCGGGTCTTTACTTCATGGGTGTGCCCAACGCCGCCATGTGGGGAATGTTTGTGGCGACGCTGAATTTTATCCCCTATTTCGGGCCGGTCGTTGCGATGATTATTCTGGCCATCGTGGGTCTGCTCTTCTTCGATACACTGTGGCAGGGACTCATGCCCGCCGCGTGGCTGTTTCTGCTGCACAATCTGGAGGCGAACCTCATCACACCGGTATTGCTGGGACGACGTTTCACCCTCAATCCCGTGATCATTTTTATTTCGTTGATGTTCTGGACCTGGTTGTGGGGCGTGGCGGGCGCGTTATTGTCCGTGCCGATTTTGGTTTCGATCAAAGTCATCTGCGACCGCCTTCCCCGGCTGTCGCCAGTCAGCGAACTGCTCGCAAGATAACCAACGTGGTCATCCCACAAGTTCCGCCAATCGCTCCGGGTAGGGTTTCACCCCATGGTAAAAAATTGGGCAACGCGGAAACTGTTGCAAACAGAAACGTAGAACCAGCAGCCGAAATCCGCAGGCCAAATCTTTCATCACACAGCTGGAAAACGATGGGGCGAATTGGAAAACATGAACAACTTCAAGGCGGTGCCGTTGCGCCTTCAAAACTGGGTGATCCGGCAAACACGGCCACGCCCGGTTGTGGGCGAGCCGCCGCTGCGGGCTGAACTGTTCAGTGTCGAACAACTCGCGCGCCACGCCCGGTCGCTGGCGACAAATCATCGGGTCATCACCCAGCACAGCACCAATCGTCTGCTCGTTCAGTTGGATGGAAATGAGCGCAACCTTCGCGCCTTCAATCATTCCACCCTCGCAATCAGCCACGGTCGCCGCATAACGCCCGCCGCCGAATGGTTGCTCGATAATTTTTACCTGATTGAAGAGCAGATTCAACTCGCTCGCCGCCATCTGCCGCGCGGCTACAGCCGCGAACTGCCCTGGCTCGGGAATGGTTCCTCCGTCGGCCTGCCGCGCGTTTATGACATCGTGCTCGAATTGATCGCGCATGTGGATGCGCAGATTGATGCGGGGCCGTTGAGCGCTTTCGTTGCCGCCTACCAAACCGTTCACTCGCTGAAACTCGGCGAGCTGTGGGCCATTCCCATCATGCTCCGACTCGGCCTGATTGAAAATCTTCAACGCGTCGCCACCCGGCTGGCCATCGCCCGCGAAGATCGTGAGTTGGCGGACTTGTGGGTGGATCGCTTGCAGGAAATGGCGGACAGGCATCCGTCCCAACTCGTGGTCGTCGTGGCGGACATGGCGAAAGCCGATCTGCCCATCACCAGTTCGTTCGTGGCGGAATTTTGCCAGCGGATGTCGCGGCAAAATCCGGTGCTGCATCTCGCCCGCAACTGGCTCGAACAACGACTTGGCGAACAAGGCCTCTCCATCGAGCAACTCGTCCAGCTCGAAAGTCAAAATCAGGCCGCCGACCAAGTTTCCGTCAGCCACAGCATTGTCAGTCTGCGTTTCTTGAGCACGATGGACTGGAAGGAATTTGTCGAGACGTTAAGTTTGGTAGAGGTGACGTTGCGCACCGACCCGGCGGATGTTTACAGCGGGATGGATTTTGCGACTCGCGACCAATACCGCCATGCGGTCGAATTTTTTGCCCGGCACAGCCAGCTTTCCGAAGCGGACGTCGCGCACATGGCCATCCAACTGGCCGCCGATAGCGCCCGGAAAAGCGGGCGCGATGAACGAACCGCTCATGTCGGTTTTTATCTCATTGATAAAGGCCGGCCTTTGCTGGGGCGCATGACGAAAGTGAGGTGGCCCTGGCAATCCACCATCGAACGCAGCATCCACAGTTTCCCGCTGGCGTTTTATGCGGGCGGCATTGGGCTGCTCACGTTGCTGGCCACGCTTGGTTTTCTGCAAAAGATTCTGCCGCTCGGAATGACCGGCGGGAAACTCATCTGCTTCACGCTGGTTTTTTTGCTGGGCGCCAGCCAGTTGGCGGTGGCATTGATGAACTGGTTGAGCACACTGCTCGTCAGTCCCCGTCAGCTTCCCCGCCTGGATTATTCCAAGGGCATCCCGCCCGATGGCCGCACGATGGTGGTGATGCCAACGATGCTGACGACTCTGGCCGGCATTGATCGTCTCCTCGAAACTCTGGAGATTCATCATCTGGCGAACCGCGATCCGAACCTGCACTTCGCCTTGCTGACAGATTTTTGCGACGCGCCGGAGGAAATTCTGCCGGGCGATGAGGCGCTGATTCAGCGCGCGCGCGCGGGAGTTCAGATGCTTAATCAAAAATATGCATCGGCTGGCCACGCCAGCTTCTTTCTGCTGCATCGGCCGCGCCGCTGGAATGCCAGCGAGGGTTCTTGGATGGGTTACGAACGGAAGCGCGGCAAGCTCGCAGAATTCAACGCCCGGCTGCGCGGCAATGCGCGCGAACGCTTTTCCGAAATCGTCGGCGAGACAAACATTTTTCCGTCCATCAAATATGTCATCACGCTCGATACGGACACGCAGCTTCCGCGCGAGGCCGCGCGCCAACTGGTCGGCACGATGGCGCATCGGTTGAACCGCCCGGAGTTCGATGCTGCGCGCGGCATTGTTTCCGAAGGCTACGGCATTATCCAACCGCGCGTCGGCGTAAGTCTGCCGAGTTCGCGGCGCTCTTGGTTCGTCCGGATTTTTGGCGGCGACGCGGGCATTGATCCCTACACGCGCGCGGTGTCCGATGTGTATCAGGATTTATTTCAAGAAGGCTCGTTCATCGGGAAAGGCATTTACGAGGTGGACGCATTCGAGCAGGCGCTGGCCGGGCGTTTCCCCGAAAACACCGTGCTCAGTCACGACTTGTTGGAAGCGTGTCATGCCCGCTCCGCCTTCGTCAGTGACGTGGAAATTTACGAGGAATATCCGGCTCGCTACAACGTGGACGTGAACCGCCGTCACCGCTGGATTCGCGGCGACTGGCAGACGACGCAATGGCTGCGGTCGCGCGTTCCCGGTGCCGCCGCGCGGCGCATCGCCAATCCGCTTTCCGCACTGTCGCAGTGGAAAATTTTTGACAACCTGCGCCGCAGTCTGGTTCCCGTCGCGCTGCTGGTTTTTCTGCTCGGCATCTGGCTGCTCCTGCCCGAACTCGGCGGCGTGGGACTGCTGCTGGTGCTGACGCTTATCACGTTGCCCGGATTGCTGGCGGCGCTGGTCAATGCGTTGCGCAAGCCCGAGGATTTGCCGTGGGCAATGCATCTTGCCGGCGTCGCGGCGACGGGTGGTCGGCAACTCGGCCAGATTTTTTTGACGCTCACGTTTCTTCCCTACGATGCATTCATCAGTCTGGACGCCATTGGCCGGACGCTGCTGCGCGTGCTGGTGACGCGCAAAAAACTTCTCGAATGGCAGACCTCGGGAGATTCCGAACGCACCACGCCCGCCGACCTCGCCAGTTTTTATTCGACCATGTGGATCGCGCCATTCATCGGTGTCGCGCTGGGATTTCTGCTGGCGACTTTGCACCCGGCGGAACTTCCGCTCACGCTCCCGGTGCTTGGTCTGTGGCTGGCGGCGCCGTGGATCGCGTGGTTCATCAGCCAGCTCATTGAGTCCGCAACTCCGAATTTGTCGGCTGAACAATTGACTTTTCTCCGGGGCACCGCGCGCCAGACTTGGAATTTTTTCGAGACCTTTGTCACCGCCGAGGAGAACTGGCTGCCGCCGGATAATTTCCAGGAAATCCCCGCGCCGATCATCGCTTCACGGACATCGCCCACGAACCTGGGCTTGGCGCTGCTCGCGAATCTGGCCGCGCGGGATTTTGGCTACCTGTCGGCGGGTGGATTAATTCGCCGCACACAACACACCCTCGCCACGATGCAGCGCCTCCAAAAGCATCGCGGACATTTCTACAATTGGTATGACACCCGCTCGCTCCACCCGCTGCAACCGCTTTATATTTCGAGCGTGGACAGTGGCAACCTCGCCGGACATTTGCTGACGCTGGGTGCGGGATTGCGGGAGCAGGCGGATGAAAAAATTTTCACGCCGCAAATTTTTGCCGGCCTGCGCGACACGGTGAAAATTCTGCGCGCCCTAGTTCCTGAAAGTGCCGAGCTGGTCAGGTTGGACATTAAACTGCTGGCCGCTCCGGCCACGCTGCGTGCGGCGTTTGACTTGTTGGATCAGGCGACGGCAGAGTCGCTCAAGCTCGCAGCGGCGCTGGCGAACGCCGGAGAAGAAATCAATGTCTGGGCGCAAACGCTGCGCCGGAATTGCGAGGAGCAATTGGCCGACCTCGTTTTTCTCGCGCCGTGGCTGACGTTGCCGATCGCAACTGGTGGCAGCCAACGCGAGGAGGCTCCCTCTAAAAAATCGAAAATCGGAAAGCGGAAATCGGAAATCAGTCAGGGCCTCCTGACGTCGGCGGCTACGAAGCTGAATGCCCAACTCGACCAGGCACCCACGTTGCGCGAACTCGCGACGCTGGATCAATGGCTCGTCCCGTTACTGGAAGAAAGTTCCAGCCACGCTGAACTCGCACGCTGTTTGAATGAATCCAGCGAACGGGCGCGGCAACGTTTGCTCACCTTGGAAACTTTGGCCAAACAGAGTGACGCAATGGCAGCGATGGATTTCACTTTGCTATTTGATACGGGGCGGGATTTATTTTCCATCGGGTTCAATGTCACCGAACGCCGCTGTGACACGGCTTTCTACGACCTGCTGGCTTCGGAGGCGCGGTTGTGCAGCTACGTCGCCATCGCCTTGGGGCAGGTGCCGCAGGATCACTGGTTCTCGATGAGCCGTTTGCTCGTGGCGGTTCAGGGCCAGCCGATTTTGGTTTCGTGGAGCGGCTCGATGTTTGAATACCTGATGCCGCTGCTGGTGATGCCGAACTATGAGCAAACGCTGCTCGACCACACCTGCAAGGCAGCGGTGCAACAGCAGATTGATTACGGAAAATTGCGCGGCGTGCCGTGGGGCATTTCTGAATCCGGCTATAATCGCACTGACGTTCACCTCAATTATCAATACCGCGCCTTCGGTGTGCCGGGCCTGGGTTTGAAACGCGGACTCGCCGAGGACTTGGTGATCGCGCCTTACGCCACCGCCATGGCGCTGATGGTGGAACCCATGGCCGCCTGTGAAAACTTGCAGCGGCTGGCCGGCGAAGGACGCAGCGGCGCTTACGGATTTTACGAAGCGGTGGATTATACGCCGTCGCGATTGCCGCCGGATGAGTCGAGCGCCTGCCTCCATTCCTTCATGGCGCATCATCAGGGCATGAGCCTGCTGGCACTGGTCAATGTCTTGCGCGATTACCCGATGCAACGTCGCTTCATGGCTTGTCCGCTGCTCAAGGCGGCGGATTTATTGTTGCAGGAGCGCGTGCCGCGCACCGCCGCGAGTGTGTTCGCCGAAGATTTGACTTTGGAAACAACCCGCAAACTCGCCGTAGAAGATGAAAGCGTAATGCGCGTGTTCACGAATCCCACCGCGTCGGCGCCGGAGGTTCATCTGTTGTCAAACGGACGTTATCACGTCGTCATCAGCAGCGCCGGCGGCGGCTACAGTCGCTGGCGCGATCTGGCGATCACGCGCTGGCGCGAGGATGCCACGCGAGATTGCTGGGGCACGTTTGTTTATCTGCGCGATGTGGCGACGGGAGATTTCTGGTCCACCGCGTATCAACCCACCTTGCACGCGACGAAAAATTATGAAGCCATCTTCACGCAGGCGCGCGCAGAATTCCGGCATCGTCACAACAGCCTCGAAGTCCACACCGAGATCAGCGTCTCGCCGGAGGACGACGTGGAGCTGCGGCGCATCACCATCACGAACCGCTCCGCCGCACCGCGCGTCATCGAACTGACGAGTTACGCCGAAGTCGTGCTCGCGCCGGCGGCGGCGGACGCGTCGCATCCTGCGTTCAGTAATCTGTTCGTGCAGACGGAATTTGCCAAAAAATCTTCCGCCCTGCTCTGCACCCGCCGCGCCCGTTCGGCGGATGAAAAACCGCCGTGGCTGCTGCACATGATGGTGGGTGAAACGGAAAAAATGGGGGATGTCTCCTGCGAAACTAATCGCGAGCGCTTCGTCGGACGCGGCCAAACGCCGGCCAACCCGGCGGCGATGCAGGGCGTCTCGCCCTTGTCCAACACCGTCGGTTCCGTGCTTGATCCCATCGTCGCTTTGCGCCGCGCCTTCCTGTTGCCGCCGCATGAAACGATTATCGTTGTTCTGGTGACGGGCGCGAGCGAAAGCCGCGAGGCCGCGCTGACGCTGGTGGAAAAATATCAAAGCCCGCGCATGGCGGAACGCGCCTTCGATCTGGCGTGGACGCATAGTCAGGTGACGTTGCGCCAGCTCGATGCGACCGAGGGCGAGGCGCAAATCTACGGACGGCTCGCGAGCGCGCTGATTTATGCCGACCCCGCGCGGCGCGCGAATCCCGGCATCCTGCGAAATAATCGGCGCGGCCAGAGCGCGCTGTGGAGCTACGGCATTTCCGGCGACGCGCCCATTGTGCTGCTCCGCATCAGCGACGGGGAGAAGATTGAAATCGTCCGGCAACTGATCCAGGCCCATGCCTATTGGCGCATGAAAGGATTGACCGTGGACCTCGTCATCGTGAACGAGGACGTTTCCGTTTACCGCCAGTCGTTGCATGACCAGATCACGAGTTTGATTGCGTCCGGCATCCAAGCGCAAATGCTCGACAAGCCGGGCGGCATTTTCGTGCGGCGCCTCGAACAAATTCCCAACGACGACCGTGTGCTGCTGGCCGCCGTGGCGCGGATTGTTTTGGACGATGAAAAAGGAACGCTCTCGGAACAACTCGAACGGCGCAGTGTGCTGGAACCGGTGGTTCCGCTGCTCGCGACCACGCGTTCGGCCGAGGCTGATTCAGGCGGGCCGGTTCCGCCGCAGGAACTGATTTTCCCAAACGGCCTCGGCGGCTTCACGCGCGACGGCCACGAATACGTCATCACGCTGCAAGCCGGCCAGATGACGCCCGCGCCGTGGGTCAACGTCCTCGCGAACCCGACTTTTGGCACGGTCGTTTCGGAAAGCGGCGCGGCTTACAGCTGGGTGGAAAATTCCCACGAATTTCGCCTGACGCCCTGGAGCAACGATCCGGTTCAAGACCCCACTGGCGAGGCTTTTTACATTCGCGATGAGCAGACGGGACAATTCTGGTCGCCCACGCCGCTGCCCGCGCGCGGCGCGACGCCGTATGTCATCCGTCACGGTTTTGGCTACACCGTTTTTGAACACACTGAAAATGGCATCGCTTCCGAGCTGTGGGTTTATGTGGCGATGGATGCGCCAGTGAAATTTTCCGTGCTGAAAGTGCGCAACGTCTCCGGGCGTCCGCGCCGCGTGTCGGTCACCGGCTACTGGGAATGGGTGCTCGGTGAACTGCGGTCGAAAACGTTGCTCCATGTGCAGACCGAGGTGGATTTGAAAACCGGCGCGTTGCTGGCGCGCAATCATTACAACATTGAATTCCCTGATCGCATCGCCTTTGTGGACGTGAATGATTCCGCGCGCACCTTCACCGGCGACCGCAAAGAATTTATTGGCCGCAATGGAAGTTTGTCGCAACCGGCGGCGCTGAAAAACGCGCGTCTTTCTGGCCGGGTCGGCGCGGGCCTTGATCCGTGCGGCGCGGTGCAGGTCGCATTTAATCTCGCGGACGGACAGGAGCGGGAAACAAATTTTCGCTTCGGCGTTGGTCGCACTACCGCCGACGTGCAAAATCTCATTCACCGTTATCGCCGCGCGGACGCCTGCCGCGGTGCGCTGGAAGGTGTCTGGGCTTATTGGAACCGCACGCTCGGCGCGGTAAACGTGGACACGCCCGACCCCGCCGTGAACGTGCTCGCGAACGGCTGGCTGCTGTATCAGACCTTGAGCTGTCGGCTCTGGGCACGCACGGGCTTTTATCAATCCGGCGGCGCTTACGGTTTCCGCGACCAGTTGCAGGATGTGATGGCGCTGGTTCATGCGGAACCGGCGCTCACTCGTGAACATCTGCTCCGCGCGGCGGCGCATCAGTTTCGCGAAGGCGACGCGCAACATTGGTGGCATCCGCCGCAAGGGCGTGGCGTGCGCACACATTTCTCCGATGATTTTCTGTGGCTGCCACTCGTGACCTGCC
Source organism: Limisphaerales bacterium (assembly GCA_031411455.1). Lineage (GTDB taxonomy): Bacteria > Verrucomicrobiota > Verrucomicrobiia > Limisphaerales > UBA11358 > UBA11358. The sequence goes on along the minus strand of JANOBC010000221.1, from coordinate 1,619 downwards.
GTTACGTTTCGTGCGTCGGCGACACTGGTGTGCTGGATGAGAAAATTTATTTTCTTGAAGGCCGCGCGGTTAAAGCAGAGGAAGAGGCCTACTACGATTTGCCGAATCGTTCCGAAGAATCGGCCACGCTTTACCAGCATTGTGTGCGCGCCATCGAACGTGGACTAAAATTTGGCGAACACGGTTTGCCCCTGATGGGCTGCGGCGATTGGAACGACGGCATGAACCGGGTCGGTGTCGAAGGACGCGGCGAAAGCGTCTGGCTGGCGTTTTTTCTTTATGACGTGCTGACGAAATTCTGCAAGCTGGCGCGGGCGCGGAACGACACGGCATTTGCCGAACGCTGCCTGGTCCAAGCGCAGCAGTTGCAGAAAAATATTGAAGCCAACGCGTGGGATGGCGAATGGTATCGCCGCGCCTATTTCGACAACGGCCAGCCGCTTGGTTCGGCGACGAATTTGGAATGTCAGATTGATTCATTGCCGCAGAGCTGGTCGGTGATCAGTGGCGCGGGCGAACCGGCGCGTTCGCGTCAGGCGATGCAATCCGTGGATCAGCGTCTGATTCATCCAAAAACCAAATTGATTCAGTTGTTCGATCCGCCGTTCGACAAATCCGCGCTCAATCCCGGCTACATCAAAGGCTACATTCCCGGCGTGCGCGAGAATGGCGGCCAATACACGCACGGCGCGATCTGGACGGTCATGGCCTTCGCGCTCATGGGCGAACATGACCGCGCGTGGGAATTGTTCCATCTGCTCAACCCCATCAATCACAGCGCGACGCCCCAACAAATCGCCACTTACAAAGTCGAACCTTACGTTGTCGCGGCGGACGTTTATGGCGTCGCCCCGCACACGGGCAGGGGAGGTTGGACTTGGTTGACCGGTTCCGCCGGCTGGATGTATCGGCTGCTGATTGAAACTTTATTGGGCGTGCATCTGGAAGGCGACCAGTTACGTTTGTCTCCGCGTCTGCCAAAAACGTGGACGACCTATAAAATTCACTACCGCTACCGGCAAACGGTTTATCACATCACCATCACGCAGCTCCCGGCGGACTCGACCGGCGCGAACCAGTTGTCACTCGACGGACAAAACCTGCCGGGCGACGCGCTTCCCCTGCAAGATGACCGCCGCGAACATTTCGTCGAATTGCGTGTCCGGTCACGAATACCCGACAACGCTGCGGCGAAGGAATAAAATAATTTCAAAGGTGAGTCGCGCGCAGGTGGCGAAGGCGCGAATACATCCTTGGTTTTTCCTTCGCCGACTTCGCGAGCTGCACCCACGCCCAAACCGAACCGTTGTCAATAAACGGTCACGTTCGGAAATCTGGAACGGCTGCGGCTCACAGCCGCGCCCCGCAAATTCAGGCACTAGAGCGGATTAAATAAAGCCGTGGCTGTTTTTCGAGCGGGTCATGAATCGCCGCGAGGTTTCGGACTGCGGCAGCCCTCGGCCGCTTTGCATTCGCAGGGCTGACGCGGCCAAAGCGTCAGTCCCAGCCGCCCGCCAATCTTTCGGCTACAGTTTTAATTAAACCGTTTTAACGTTTAATAATATGTAGTGATTAAATTTATTATTTGTGGCAAACAACCATCTACGGTAATTGGCCCA
>JANOBC010000220.1:0-2615 GCA_031411455.1 Limisphaerales bacterium | reverse complement strand
GATGCTTGACCAACTCGGCACGGACACCATCCCCGCCGATGACCGGTTGAATCTGAATTATTCCAACGCCGTCGTTCAGTTGGATGCTAATGGTGCGTTCCTAAGTGCGACGATCGTCCCCGGAGCGGAGACGAATCTGGTTGCCTGGACGCCCACTAACTTTTTCTTTGCCGCCGCCGACCGTTTGTTGAAGACCTACACGACGAACTGGTTTCACAAAGACCCGTCGAACTTTCTCGCCACCTACTACCGCATCACCGGCGCGGCGGCGAACTACTATCATCAGGACGGCTTTGGCAATGTCATCACCAACGACCCCACCGGCTTTGGGTTGACGAACATTCCATATTACGGGATGACCAACGAACTGCCCGCATTCGGCCTCGGCAATATACCGGTGTTGGTGAGCAATACGTTTGTGTATTCGCCATCCATCAATCGCCTGCTGCAACTCGCGGCGAACATTTACGACGCCTCGACGAATGATTTTTATCCGCACGTCTTCCGTCCGATTTTTTATCACGATAGCGTCGCGAGCAATGTTTTCATTGTTGGCTTTGAGGAAATCCAAAGTGTCGTCGGAATTAATGACACACAGCTTTCGCAGCCAATAGACATTTCAGTTTTGCTGTCTCAACCTAGCGGTTACAGCTCTGGAGCTAGTGCGGTGAATATTTTTGGAGTGCCTTGGATTATCGGTGCAAAAAAATATCTGCCAAATTTCAATACGTTTTATTCGTATAACTCAATGCAAGTTCTTCGGAAAATTCAAGTCAGCCGGACAAAAAACGAGCCTTGGAATATCAATACATCAGCCGACTTCCGAACCAATCAGATGATCGTGATGGGTTTGACTAACCACATTGGCTTTGGGTTTTGGAACTCTTACGCAACAAACTATCCTGGCCTTTCGCCTGTGATATACGCCCGTGACTATATTCGGATGAGCTTGTCATACGGCTCATATAATTATTCATATTTCACCAATTATGTTTTTCTGAAAAATCAAAACCCTTGGCTGGGTTCTGGTTGGGGGCAAGGAAACAACTACAACAAACCGCCGGCAAATCAGGAGCCAAACCCTGATTCATTTGTATCAACAAATCTAGATTTTGGATTTATCCCAATGCTCGCTCTTTTGTTTGATCAGGCTGGCAACTTCATAGGTTTTAGCCCCGAGCAGTGGAACTCATCGGTCACGTCGTTGCCGCCGTTTCCTTCGTTTCAGTTGGCCACTACAAATTGGTTTCAAGGGTTCATCATAGACAATGGACATGTTATTGATTACGTCGAATTGAGTGGGCCAACGACAATTCGCAATTTAGGTGATGAATTAAAAGACCCAGATTTTCTTGCTGGCAACCAAACATCGCTGATGTGGAGCACAAACAACTCGAAGTCTGGTCTGAATTGGGGAGTGCAAAATCAAATTACGGTTTCACAACTTGATAAAAATGTTCCTCAGGGCGGTAAATGGAATCCGCCCGCAAATTATCCAGCTTCACTTGCAGCAAGTCCCGAAGATGAGGCTGGTTTTTTTTACGCGTTCTTTACGGGTGGAAAATATAAGGGGCTGCCAAATACTAATCTTATTCAGCAGGCACCATATACTCCTGTGAGAACTGTTACTTCCCCAACGATTTGGACGGTGAATGATCCTTTGGTGCATTATTTGAGCAGCGATTTGAATGCGCCACTATCCGGCCTGACGAATACTGTGTGGCGCGATGACGATCCTTATCACAGCACGCTTCCCAAGCCTAAGTTGGCCGGCATCCCCGGTGGCACACCCATTCCGCAGCGTTACCAACCGTGGGGCACGGGTGGGCAAATGGATGAAATTGCCGGTGATAACCGTTTCAGCTTTTACCTTGGCCTAAAAGATCCGCTTGTCACCGGTTCAGATGATTGGGATTTTCCGAGGAACCATTATCCTACCGCCGGTTGGCTGGGACGCGTCCATCGCGGCACTCCGTGGCAGACGGTTTATCTCAAAGCGACTAACATCATCGAATACGTTGATGCCGCTCGCATCGGAGCAGATCAAAACTTGGGCAACAAAGCTTGGCTCGCTTGGCTTGGTGATGACGATGAATATGACGGTAAAAATTCCCGCCCGATCCAAGACGCCTTGCTGTTTGATGTCTTTACCGCCTCGCCGCATCCGAATGCCACGCGGGGCGCGTTATCCGTGAACCAGACGCACCTCGCTTCGTGGTCGGCGTTGTTGAGTGGCATGATGGCCATCACCAACATCACGGATGTGCCGAGCTTTGATTCTCCGCCGTTGCTGACGAATGTGGTGGTTGATCCGGCGGGCTTCAATGTGGTGGATTCGCCGCTGTGGCTGATTGTGAACGGAGCCAACGGCATCAACCAGACACGCGCAAATACAAATATTTTCTCCGCCGGTGCGTTCACCCGAATCGGCGATATTCTCCGCGTGCCGGCACTCACGGAACAATCGCCGTTTATCAATCGCACCGGGGTGGTGACTGGCGATGATCGTCTGGAGAAGGACATCAGCGACGAGCAATACGAGTGGCTGCCGCAGCAGATGCTGGGCTTGCTGCGTTGCACCACCGCGCCGCGTTACGTCGTCTATTGCTACGGCC
>JANOBC010000219.1:0-2086 GCA_031411455.1 Limisphaerales bacterium | reverse complement strand
GCGTTGCCCCGCGCGGAAACTTTCTGCGCGTCCGGGCCTTTTTTTAAAATCGCCGCACCGTCCGCGAAGCGCACATGGCCCAGATTGAACATCGCCAACGGCTGCAACCGTTCATCCTGCTGCGCGAGCGACGAAGCAAACATTTTTTCCGCCTGCAAAAAATTGGTTCCGCCCAGCAGCTTCGTCCCCGCGTTATAAAAATCGCGCGCGGTAACGGGTGCGGGCATATTTGTTTCTCCCGATGCTTGAGCCGTTTGCCCAAGTAGCAGCGCTAGCAAAATGAGGCCTGTCTGAGATTGAAACGGTTTCCGCCGCGTGCCGAGCAATGATTCGATAATCAACAAAAGCAGCAGCGCCGCGATGAACCAGTGGAAACGATCCACGCCATTCTTCGCCGACGGCCGCAGGCCACCCGCCGTGTCGAACGTCTGCATAGCGTTGTGAACTTTACCTAGTCCGTCACCCAGCGCGCCGAGCGGATAATAACTGCCACCCGTCACCTGTGCGATTTCGCGGAGCGTCGTCTCGTCAAGCTGGCTTCGCACGATTTCACCCTTTGCATCGTGCAGCAGTTCCATCTGCCCCGCCGCGTTGAGCGTCTGAATTTCTTTTCCCGCTGGCGTGCCAACGCCGATGGTGAACACCACCACACCATTCGTCGCCAGTTTTTTCGCAGCGACGATGCCGGATTTTTCCAAATCTTCGCCGTCAGTCACCAGCATGACCATTTTACGCTTTGCATTTTTGTCCATCGCGCGGTTCGCCTCGTTCAACGCGCGCCCGATGTCCGTGCCTGGAATGGGAATCGTTTTTTCATCAATGCCCATCAAGGTTTCCTCAAACGCGCCCGCATCAAACGTCAGCGGGCATTGCAGAAAGGCACTGCCCGCAAACGCAACGAGGCCGACACGTCCGTGGCTTTGCTTCTGCACAAAATCCAGCATCGCAAACTTCGCGCGCTGCATCCGGCTCGGCGCCACGTCGCTCGCCGTCATGCTCTGCGAGCAATCCAGCACGAACACCACGTCCTCGCCCACGAACGCATTGTTCGTTTGAGTGCTGCCCCATTGCGGACGCGCCAGCGCAAGTCCGGTGAACGCAAAGGCGAGCACCAGCAAAATATTTTTGAACTGCCGACGCGCCGAACTGTGCGACACCGTGAGTTGCGCGAGGAAATGCGGCGAGGCCATTTTCGCGAGCTGCGTGCGCCGAGCTTTCGCGGCGTGCCAGTGCAGCAACGCCAATAAAACCGGCGCGACCGCCGCCAGCCACAGCCAGCGCGGTTCTGCAAAATGGAAATCGGCTAAATTCATGTGGAGCGCGGACGGCCCGTCCGCGAGTTTTTGACTTTGCGCTTTGAACGCGCGGACGAACCGTCCGCGCTCCGGTCTGAAATCGTAAATCGTAAATCGCAAATCATAAATTTCTCACGGGATTCTCCTGAATCTGGTGTTCGCCAAAATCAATTCCATCGCCAGCAATCCGAGCGCGGCCAGCAGCGGCCAGTGAAACAGTGGTTCATACGTCGCAAAGCGGCGCAGTTTCACCTCGGATTTTTCCAAGCGGTCAATCTGGTTGTAAATACTTTGCAACTCCCGTGCATTCGTCGCGCGATAAAATTTTCCGCCGGACAAGTCGGACATTTTTCCGAGGACAGAATAATTCGCCGGTTGCAGCAGCAGCGTGGGAATGATGTTGCCGTTCGCATCCAGTTTGAATTGCCCGGTCGCCGGCTCGAACGCCGGGAGATTGCACGGTGCTTCAATGCCGATGCCGATGGTGTAAATTTTCACCCCCAACGCAGCGGCAAGTTGCGACGCGGGCAGTGGATCAATTTTGCCCATGTTGTTGTCGCCATCCGTCAGCAAAATCATGATGCGACTCTTGCTATTCGGCACCGCCTTGAGCCGCTTGGCACCGACCACGACCGCGTCGCCGATGGCGGTGCCGAGTTCGCCGATGATGCCGATGTGCAGGCGCGAAATATTTTCATCCAACCATGCGTGATTCAGCGTCAGCGGACTCGCCAGATACGGCACGCCGGAAAACGCGATGAGGCCGATGCGGTCATTCGGACGTTTGCGGA
>JANOBC010000218.1:0-22826 GCA_031411455.1 Limisphaerales bacterium | reverse complement strand
GAAAAGTCGAATCCTTGCCGGCGCAATAAACGCCAGTAAAGACACCGCCCTTGTCCGGCATGGAAAGCTTTGCGTTCACGCAGGCAAACTGGGGATACGCCATCAGCGCCGCACTCGAATGGCCGGGCATTTCAATTTCGGGAACGACCGTAATGTGCCGCGCCGCCGCGTAAGCCACGACCTCGCGGATTTGTTTCTGCGTGAAAAATCCGCCGTAACGACCGTGCTTGTCGTAAGCCGTCGCGGTGTTTGAGACGAGACCAAAGCCGATGCCGTCGCGCCACGCACCGACACTCGTGAGCTTGGGATATTTTTTGATCTCGATGCGCCAGCCTTGGTCGTCCACCAGATGCCAGTGGAACGTGTTCAGCTTGTAGAGCGACATCAAATCCAGAACCTGCTTCACTTCGGCGACCGTGAAAAAGTGGCGGCTCACATCGAGCATAAACCCGCGCCAAACGAAGCGCGGCGAATCGGAAATTTCCACGCACGGAATTGTCCACGTGGTTTCCTTCACAGGCTTTGATGAGAAAATTTCCGGCGGCAAGAGTTGCAGCAACGACTGGCAACCGTAGAAAATTCCCGCCGCCGTCGTCGCGCGGATGACAACATTGCTCGGCGTGACGGACAGTTTGTAGCCCTCATTTCCCAGCGCAGCGTCCGCGCCATCCGCCGTCAGAAAAATGTCACCCGGAGAAAGAATCTTGGCAACGCCCGTTCGGTTTTTCAGCGCAAGGCCGGTCGCCGGACGCAGCCGCGCGGCGAGCAACTTCGCTTCGCCGGCAAATTTTTTGTCGGCCATGACGCGGCTGGCGAAGTTCAATTGGAAATTTCCGGCGCGCGCTTCCGCCTGTGTTGGTGAGGGGATGATGGCGGTGCTGTTTGCGGCGCTGACGGTAAAGGTGCAAGCAAGTAACGCGATGAGAATTGCGTAAGAGATGATTGGGCGTGGGAAAAAGTTTGTCGCGCTCCCCCTCACCCCGGCCCGCTCCCCCAGGGAGAGGGAGAGCCGCTTGGCTCGTCTTGGTGAAAACCCACGGCTGGATTGATCGAGATGGCTTGCAAAATTACGAGGGCAATCACCGCTGCTCCCTCTCTCCGGGGGAGCGGGCCGGGGTGAGGGCGAACGTGGCTCACAAATTTCAGTAAAACTTTTCATGGCGCAAACCTTTTCAAAATAGTTCCCTTTCATTTCCGTTTTCCTTCGAAGTGCTCTTCGATTTCTTCCAGCGTCTTTCCCTTCGTCTCCGGCAGGAAGAACGTTGCGGTGATGAAATAAACCACCGTGCAGCCGGCGAAGATGAAGAACATCGTGGAGTAACCATACTTGCCGACGGTCGGCAGGAACACCGCCGCGATGGTCGTGGAGATGCAGTGGTTGATGAGCAGCGCGGCGCTCATGCCGTTCGAGCGGATGCGCGTGGGCATGAGTTCAGACAGCGCGAGCCAGACGCAGACGCCGGGGCCAATGGCAAAAAATCCCATGAAGCAATAAACTAAAATGGCCGTGAGCCAGCCGTTACGTTCGGAAGGAACGGGTGTGATGAGCGCGTTCTCAATTTTCAACGGTGCGGTGCGGGCGGCATCCAGATTCGCAAACGGATTTTTGAAGAACGCGGCGACCTTGGTGTCCGGCACGCAACCGGCGCGGTCAATCGCGAGCTTGGCGTTGGGGTCGTCGGAGCGCACGACTTTCGTCGCGGCTTTGAAATCGCCGTAGGAATAAATCACGACGAGCGACTTGGGTTGCGCGATGTTTTTCGCAGCCAGAAGTTTTTCGGCGGTCGCGTCGTTGAATTCGACCACGGCCGTCTGGTTCGAGGTGATGACCGTTGCCTGCAAGGCTTCTCGCACATCCACGCGCTGCGATTCAGTCTTGTGGAAAACCATGCCGACGCACAGCAGCGAAACAATGACGCCCGCGCTGCCGACGGAGAGGAGAAATTTCCGGCCTTTGCGATCCACCAGCAGCACGGCAACGATGGTCATCAGGAAATTCACGATGGTCTGAATCACACCGCCAAGGTGCGCCCAATAATCGCTCAAGCCGGCTTGGATAAAAATCGTCGTGTTGTAGCCGATGATGGAATTGATACCCGTGGCCTGATTGCACGCGAGGATGATGCAGGCGAGCACGAAGGGGATGACGTATTTACGTTTCAACAGCGACTCGGAATGTTTTCCATCAGCGTTGCGTCCAGATTTTTCGGTCGTGGAAATTTCTTCCATCTCGCGCAGTTCAAGTTCCGCCTGCGCCTCCGTGCGCGAACGCAACAGCGCGGCGCGGGCGGCTTCTTTTTTCCCTTTGCGAAACAGCCAGCGTGGCGATTCGGAAACCATGAAGGTGCCAATCACAAACAAGATTCCCGGCGGCAGCGAGACCCAGAAAATCCCGCGCCACGCGGTGTCTTTGAACGCAAATAATTTATCCGCGTCGCCCAGCTTGGCGACTTCCTCCACGCGGCCGCTGAAATAAAATCCGATGATCGCCGCCACGACGATGCCGAGCGTGAGCAGCCATTGAAAAATTCCCGTGCCTTTGCCGCGCGAGTTGGCCGCGAGACATTCCGCGAGATACAACGGCACACCGACGCCGATGAGGCCGCCGCTGACGCCCTGAAGCAGCCGCCCGAAAATCAATCCGCCGTAGCTATGCGAGAGCGCGATGGCGGGAACACTCACGACAAATAAAACACCCGCCAGAATCATCATCGGTTTGCGCCCGATCAAATCTGCCAGCGCGCCCGCGAAAAAAGTGGAGATCACGCTGCCGAGCAAAACGGCGGCGACGATGAAGGAAAGTTGATTGGCATTCAGGCCGGAAGTCGCTTCGAGATACGGCAGCGCGCCAGAAATAATCCCCACGTCCACGCCGAACAAAAGTCCACCCAGGCCCGCGACGAGCAGGAGGAAGCGGTTGTAGCCGGACTGGCCGGAGGCGGTGACAGAAGAATTCATTTTGTAGTTAGGTAACAACGGCTTTTTCCGGCCTTGTCTTGATTTCGCCCGCGACGGATGTGCGTTCCAGCCCATGTCCCGTAGCTTTGCGGGTAAATCTTTACCCGCCGCCGTGCGGGACAAAAGCCAAAAGTTGTGACTTTTGTTTTGAAATTGTAACAGGTAATTTTTCCACCCCATGAGCGAACCGATGAACCCGGACTGGTGGCCCGTGCGGCAATTGCAGCGGCAGCCGCTGACCAAGGTGCTGGCCTGCGGGCGGCGGCTGAACCCGCCGCTCTTCGCCCACGTCGTGAATTTTCCGCGCGTGGAAATCCCGCTGCACGGCGTCTATCGTAACCAGATTGAAGCCGGCGGCGTGGAAACCCACGTCGAGCTGCGGCCGGGCATGGCGCTGTTCGCCGCGCCGAATTGCTGGAACCTGCCGGAGTGGCAGCCGGGATTGGAACTGTTGAGCCTTTCGTTCGGGCGCTCGCAGGTGAACATTAGCCTCGTCTCCGCGCGCTCGAAAACTTATCCGCAGCTCGCCGCCAAAAAATTCTCCCTGCCGCGTCCCATCGCCGGGCCGGTGCCGCATTTGCTGAACGCGCTCGACGAATTGCACGCCGATCAGAACGCCGCCGCCGCACTGGCGGACACCACGAGCGCGCTGCTGCGGTGCGTGGAAAATCTTTTGCGCCATCCCGTGGCCCATGCGGGCGGGCGCGCGCACTCACTGCTGGAGGAGGTGCGCGTGTTTTTGCAGAGCCATTATCAATACGAAATCACGCGCGACTCGGTGGCGGAACATTTTAACATCACGCCGAACCATCTCTCGCGGCTCTTCCAGACGCACGGACGGATCACGTTCAGCGCCTATCTCACCTCGGTGCGGATTGACCGCGCGAAGCACCTGCTCGCAAATTACAACCTGAAGCTCGATGACATCACCGCGCGCTGCGGCTACCACGACACACCGTATTTCTGCCACGTCTTCAAAAAAATCGCCAAGTCCACGCCGATGGAATTTCGCCTCAACACGCGGCGCACGAATCCCGGCCTGAATTCAGCCAAGGCAGGCGAAGTGGACGATTGAAGGCTTGGTTCCTCGAAGTTTATCACCGGCGCATTTCCGCTGGGGAAGATCATTTCACCCGGACGCGCTTCATCCGCGCGTGCCAAGCACGCAAGTGCAACTGCGACTTGGGCAGCGCGTAATGGCCAGTGAAAAGAAAGTTTTCCAAAATGCCGAACAGCTCGAAGTCCGTGAACAGCGGATGTTCGCCCAGCAGAAATTTTGAGTGCTGCAACATCTGCTCGAAGGGCAGAAGCTTCGCTTCAAGCTGGTGGAGCAATTCTTTTTGGTTCGTGCGCCACAGGTCAAGACAGCCCCGACCAAACTTGCGTTCCTTATGGCGAATGAAGGCGACTTGATCCGCCTTGGTCACGAATTCCTTGAAAAAAATGTCGTTCAGCCTGAACCCAACGGCCTCGACTTCATGCTCGATATAGCGACAGAGAATGGATTGGACACCTTCGCTCGCGGCGGGGAAAAGTCCCAGGTGAAATTTTTTATCGAGATGCCGCGCAAGATCTTGCGTGTCCTCGCCGGTTTCGTAGATGACCTTGGCGCCATCGCGGAAAATCGGGACGGCGTAATAGTTTTCCTTCGTCAATTTCCAGATGAGCGAACGGTCGCCGTTGCGCGGCAGGTTGATGATTTTGAATTTCGTGCCGGAAAATTCCAAGATACGCCGCTGCACCAAGCAGAAGGGACTCCACGGAGTCTGGATGAGTTCAATCATGCAAAAGTTTTCCGCGAACGCCGCCACGCTGGCAAGCGCAAAGCCGCTTTACTCTTTTCCACGCAGGGCTAGAATCGCGTCATGGCTGGCGAATACGATTCCACCGAATTCATTGACACCGATTTTCACGCGCAGAAATCTATCGCGCCCACGCGCGATGACGTGGACCGCAAGGTCGTGGACGCGCAGCAAAAACTCGCCGAACTGAAACGCGCGCAGGAGGAACTCGAACGTGAACGCGCCGGCCTCGAAGAACTCCGCCGGCGCCAGAACGAATTCCAGACTGGTCGTCAGGAAATCATTCAGAACCTCACGCGCGGTCTCGGCCTGCTGGAGGAAGCCGAGTTCACCGCGCGCCGCGATGCCGAGCAGATGGTCAAGACCCTCGGCGATTTCCGCAACGCACTCGCCAAAGTGCAGGCCATTCAGGACGCGACGTGGACGAAGGAAAATTTCCAGATCGAACTCACCCGCGCCCTCACCACCATCGAGAACGCCCGCATGGAATGGAATTCTGCCCGGCTAAAACTGCCCGCGCTCGCCGGTGAAGGCCGCACGGCGGCAGCGGTTCAAGAAAATAAAAATTCAGTTGCTGGTAATTCGTTTTCGCTCGCCGACTTGAGCTTCGGCCAGCTTTGCAAAATTGGCTTGGCACTGACGTGGCCGCTGCTGCTCGTAGCGCTCGGGGCGCTGGGAATCTTCATCGCGATACTTTTGCGGAAGTGAGGCCGCATGTCCAAAAAGCCCGATCCGATTAACGACAAGCAGCGCGCGCTCAACGAGGAGATCGCCGCGCTCGAAGCCGAGATCAAAAAGCTCGACTCGCAGTTATCGCGCTCCCCGTCGCCGAAATACCGTTCCACCGCGCAGCCGCACGGCCAGACCATTCCGCGCGCCGCCGAGAAAATAATTCCACCGCCGACCGCCGAGCCGGTCTTTGAAGAAATCAAAGTCAAGCCGCTCCAGCCCCGGGACGATTCCGCCTCGCCGGACTATTACAACGAACTCGGCGTGCGCAAATACGACCTGCCCGCGCTGTGGAACCGCGTGCGGAATCATTTTCGCGGGCCGACCACCAGCAATCCGCGCCTCGTGAATTACCTCGCCGCCGGCGGTGTGCAGGGGCTGAAGCCGTTGCGCTACGAAAAACGCGTCGCCCGCAACCGCGTCGTGACGCTCGCCATCATTTTGTTTGGCTTCCTGCTAGGCATCCTGCTGCTGTATTTGAAACATCGTTGATATGAAAACGCCCTTCGTCGAACTGCCCATCACCACGAGCGACGGCACTTTTCTCGCGCACTACTCCGAAAAAGGACTGGCTGAATTGGATTGGCCCAAGGCGGGGCGGGCATCCGCGCGCGCCGTGAATACCAAACAAATCCCGCTGCAAATTCTCCGCTGGCATCGCACCGCAACGGAAGCGCTGAAAACCATTCTCGCCGGACGCGCCGCCAAAAATCTCCCGCCGCTGGATTGGGCAGGTAAAACGGAATTTCAACAATCGGTCTGGAAGCAGATGCTGAAAATTCCCGCCGGCAAAACCAAAAGCTACGGTGAAATTGCGGCGGCGATCAAAAACCCGAAGGCCATCCGCGCCGTGGGCGGCGCGTGTGGTGCCAACCCGATTCCGGTTCTAGTGCCATGCCATCGCATTCTGGCCGCGAATAAAAAAATCGGCGGTTTCTCCGGTGGGTTGGATTGGAAGCAGAGTTTGTTGCAACGTGAAGGAGTTAAATTTTAGCGGCAATTTCACCGAATGATTGGCCGCGCCTTCGTCCCGCAGGGACATTTGAAAATAGCCCGCAGCTTCTCCAACAACGCTCGGAACTCCTCCTTAAACGTCACCCGCCGATGATATTCCTCCTGCCACGCAAATTCGCGATGTTCTGGAAATGTTTCGTGAACCCATTTGGACGAACCGCCCTTGATCAATTGCATGGCCTTGGAAACCGCCATCGTGGACGGCAATGAAATCAAAATGTGAACATGGTCGGCCACGCCGCCGATTTCAATGGCCTTCATTTTATTCTGCCGCGCGATGCCGCCGAGAAACGGCCAGAGCCGTTCGCGCAATTCCGGCGTGATCAATGGTCGCCGTTCCTTGGTGCTGAACACGCAATGGAAATAAGAACTGATGTAGGACATGGGATTTATTCAGCCGTCCCGGCGGGACTTTGGCAATTCAAAACTGTTCCCGGCGTTGAAACGCCGGGCTATTTTCGGGTGTCCCGGTGAGACAAAGTCGGGGCGCTTGGTCGCCAGCAGGTTGTCCGGCAGAACATTAAATCGCTGGGGCCTTTTTTGTTCTCTGCGTTTGCTTCCCGGTTTCCAACAGTGGACTGAATTAAAAATCACCGTGATTGAGATTTGATTTCGCGGCTTGTATCGTGCCGCGAATGTCGTCGCCGGAAAAAATTCCTTTACCGCCCACCGCACCCGTTGGCGTGGATGAATCGCCGTTGCGAAGTCCGGTCGGTGCCGTCTGGGGCGTGGGCGAGGAACGCGCGCGGCTGCTGGCGCGACTGGAGATTTTTACCGTTGAAGATTTATTACTGCATAAGCCGCGTCGTTATGAGGACCGCCGAAAATTTCTCCCTATCCGCGATTTGAAAGTAAAAGAACCCGCCACCGTGCGCGGGAAAATCATTGCGGCGGGCATCAAGCTTTTCAAAAAAGGCACGCGCTCCATGTTCGAATGCGTGTTCGACGATGGCACGGCGCGGCTGCATTGCCGCTGGTGGCAGGCGCAGGCGTGGATGCCGGACTGGTATGCGGTGAACCGCGAGTTCCTCATCTACGGCAAACTGGATGACGACAAAAAGCCGCGCACCTTCACGCATCCCGAAACGGAATACTGCGAGCCGGGTGATGATGAATTCATCCATGTCAATCGTATCGTGCCGATTCATCCGCTCACGGAAGGGCTGACGGCGCGGGTGATGCGCTCCGTCATCTGGCGCGCGCTGGAGCGGTTTGAAAACGAGTTGCAGGTTGCGGGTTGCAGGTTGCAGGTTGCAAGCCCGGTGACAGCCGCGCCGAAAGAACTTTCAACTTTCAACTTTCAACCCGCAACCTTGCCCGAACGCGCCAATGCGGTGCGCATGATTCATTTCCCCGAAGAGCTGACCGACGCGGAAATCGCGCGGCAACGGCTGGCGCTGGATGAATTCGTGGCAATGCAATTTCAAATCCAATCGCGCCGGAAAAAATTTGAGGCGCAGTCGAAAGCCTTGCCCTGCGGCGGCGATAACCGACTGATGAAACCTTTTCTCTCGCAGCTCGGTTTCAAACTCACCGCCGCGCAGACGAATGTCCTCAAGGAAATTCGCGGGGACATGGGCGGAAGTTTTCCAATGCGGCGTTTGATCCAGGGCGATGTCGGCTCCGGCAAAACCGCCGTGGCCGCGTGCAGCGCGCTCATGGTGTTGGAAAGCGGCTTCAACGTCGCGCTGATGGCGCCGACGGAAATTTTGGCGGAGCAGCATTATCGTAATTTTGCGAAGTGGTTTGAACCCTTGGACATCAAAGTTCTTTTGCAAACGGGCAGTCGTAAGGAGGCGGGAGAGGTTTTAGGTTCAAGGGTTAAGGTTTCAGGTGGAGCCGCCACGCGTGCGAGTCATCCTGAAACCTCGAACCTGAAACCTTCAACCTTAACCATCGGCACCCACGCCTTGCTCACGTCCGGTTTTGATCTGCCGAAGCTCGGCCTGGTCATCATTGATGAGCAGCACAAGTTTGGCGTGACGCAGCGCGAAGCGCTTGTCCGCAAAGGGAATTATCCGCATCTGCTCGTGATGACTGCGACGCCGATTCCGCGCACGCTCGGCCTGACGCTTTACGGCGACCTCGATGTTTCCACGATTGACGAACTGCCCGGCGGACGCGGCGCGATCAAAACGTTTCTGCGCGCGACGGACAAGCTGCCGAAGGTTTTTGATTTCATCCGCGAGAAAATTTCCGGCGGACGACAGGCCTACATTGTCTATCCGCGCGCCGAAGTGGCGGACACGGACAAGGACATCAAGGCCGTGACGAAGGAATTCGAAAACGTGCAGAAGGCGCTGACGCCATTCAAAATCGGTTTGCTGCACGGGCGAATCAAAGCGGTGGACAAGGAAAAGACGATGGCGGATTTTCGCGCGAACAAAATCCAAGTGCTCCTCGCCACGTCGCTCATCGAGGTGGGCGTGGACGTGCCGAACGCGACGGTGATGCTCATCGAGAACGCGGAACATTTCGGGTTGGCGCAGTTGCACCAGTTACGCGGGCGCATCGGGCGCGGCGCGCATGAGAGTTTTTGCATCCTGATTTCCAACGCACTGAACGAGGAATCGCAGTCGCGGCTGAAAATTCTGGCGGAGACAACCGACGGTTTCAAAATCGCGGAGGCGGATTTGAAACTGCGCGGCCCCGGCGAACTGCTGGGGCAGGAGCAAAGCGGCGCGATGCGGTTGCGCTTCGGAAATCTGGCGGAGGATTTGAATTTAATCCGTCAGGCGCGGGAACTGGTGAAGAAAAGTTTTTAGCGATCTATTTGCCCAACTCCGCATTAGGCGGCACCAACGGCGAGAAAATTGCAGGCACGCTGGACGGCACGCACGATGAATCGGTCGGCGCGCATTTTGAATGCGACGGGGAAATAAATCTTTGCCCTTGTCGCCGAGACGGATGGAATTAGAATGCCCCCGTGGTTAAAAAATCCCAACTCTCTCATCCTATGAAAAAACTTTTATTCGCCCTGTGCCTGACCTTGCTGGCCATGCCCGTTCTCCGGGCGCAGAACATCACGCCGGAAGAACGCACCCAAGCCATCAAGTATCTGGAGCAGACGCGCGCCGGAGTAATCGCAGCAACCAAAGGACTTACGGAAGCGCAGTGGAATTTCAAGCCCGCCACCAACAAATGGTCCGTGGCCGAGGTGACCGAACACATTGCCGCCGCCGAGGATTTCCTCAGGGACATGATCACAAACAAGGTGATGACGGCACCCGGCCGCACCAACGCCGAGGACGTGAAAGCGCTTGATGCAATGGTTTTGAAAATGATTCCCGACCGTTCGCACAAAGTCTCGGCGCCGGAGCCGTTGCAGCCGAACAACCGCTTTGGTTCGACGAAGGACAGCCTGAAACATTTCCGTGCCAGCCGCGCCCAGACCATCGCCTTTCTGAAGACGACCGAAGATTTGCGCGGTCACGCCATGAACAGTCCGCTGGGCAAACAACTGGACGGCTACGAATGGGTTCTCTTCCTCGCCGCGCACAGCGAGCGTCACACGAAACAGATTGAAGAGGTCAAAGCCGATCCGGCCTTTCCAAAAAAATAGCGGGCTTGGAAAAGCTGGCGGAGTGATTTCAAAATTATGTTTCCCTACGTTGCCCTTGCCGCCGACAAACCGTGGCAACCCGGCCCTTATCCGGGCGTGGAGCTAAAAATCTTGCACCGGAATCCCGACACCGGTGGCGTGACGGTGCTACGGAAGTTTGCCGCCGGTCACACGATTCCCGCGCACACGCATCCGCTCGCAAACGAATGGGCTTATGTCCTGTCCGGTGAATGGGAGGAAGCTGGCGTGACCTACGCGAACGGCGCATTGTTCTTCGCGCCCAAGGGAACCCCGCACGGCCCGCACGTCGCGAAAACCGAAGTCATCAGCCTGACGGTTTTTGACGGCCCGCTCACCGTGGTTTGAAAAAATTATGGGCGCATTTCCTGTCACCCAGGATAAGTCAGAACAACTCGCGCAGCGCATGGCCGCGCTCGGCGTGCGCGCGGCGGACATCGAGGAAAGTTTCGTGCGCTCCGGCGGTCACGGCGGACAGAACGTGAACAAAGTTTCCACCTGCGTCATGCTGGTGCATCGTCCCACCGGCGTCTCGGTGAAATGCCAGGCGACGCGGCAGCAGGGCATGAATCGCTTCATCGCCCGCCGCCTGTTGCTCGACAAGATTGAGGAAAAGCAAAATGGCTTCATAGCCACCCAGCGCGCCGAGATTGAAAAAATCCGCCGCCAGAAACGCAAGCGCTCCCGTCGCGCCAAAGCCAAAATGCTGGCGGACAAAGCGCATCATTCCGGCAAGAAGGCGCAACGCCGTTCCGTTGGGGAATGAAAAAAGCGCGGCCGGGCGGACGCGCCTTGAAAGCAGTTAGCAAATTGTTGGCGGGACGTTGGGCGTGCGAAAACCGCCGCCACCGTCACTCCACGTTTGGATAGGAGCCGAGGATTTTTACGAAGTTGCAATGCGCGCCCAATTCCTTGATCGCCTTGGCAACTTTCGCGTCTTGAAAATGTCCGTCGCAATCAATGAAGAAAAAATATTCCCACGCCTTGCGCTTGCTGGGGCGCGATTCAATCTTCGTCATGTTGATCTTGAACTTGCGGAACGCGGCGATGGCCGAGTGCAATGCGCCGGACTTGTCGGCCACGCTGATCATCAGGCTGGTGCGGTCGTTGCCAGTGGGCTGGCTGCATTGGCGGCCGAGGACGATGAAGCGCGTGACGTTAACGGAACTATCCTGGATGTCCTGCGCGAGAATTTTCAACCCGTATTTCTCCGCCGCCAGCACGCCACCGAGTGAGGCGGCAAATTTATTTTGCGCCGCTAGTTCTGCCGAGCGGGCGTTGGACGAGGCTTCCACGATCTCCACGCGCGGCAAATGTTTCGCCAGCCAGCCACGGCATTGCGCGAGCGATTGCGGATGGACGTAAAGTTTTTTGATCTTCGACAGCGGCGCATTGCTCATCAGACATTGCTGGATGCGCAGGACGATTTGCGAAACGATTTTCAAATCGCTGTCCACGAACATATCGAGCGTGTGAGTGACGACGCCTTCGGTGGAATTTTCCACCGGCACGACGCCGTAGTCGGCGGTCTTTTTGGCGACCTCGGTGAAAACATCCGCGATGGTTTTCTGCGTAGCGTAATTCAGGCTCGCGCCGAATTTCTGGATGGCGGCCTGATGCGTGAACGTCGCCTCTGGCCCGAAATACGCGATGGTCATGCTCTTCTCCAGCGCGAGCGCGCTGGACATGATTTCGCGGTAGATGGCGCGGAGCTGTTCATTGGTGATGGGGCCGGCGTTGTGGCCGCAGACGCGGTCAAACACGGCGCGCTCGCGGTGCGGCGCGTAGATTTCCTCGCCCGCCGCGAGTTTGATTTCGCCGATGGCGAGCACATGGCGCGTGCGTTCATTGAGCAGCCGGACGATTTTGGCATCCAGCTTGTCAATCGCCTGACGATGTTCGGGAAGACTCATTTCAGAAAGGAAGAATGAAGAATTATGAATGAAGAATCAAACTTGTTTAGCGGCGTTGGCGGCGGGGTGAAATCTCCTCCGACTTTTCGTGTTCCTTGATCAGTGATAAATGATGCGCAAAAAGTCTGCGGCGTCTGACTGCGCGAAAACAGTTTTGAATTCGGTCGCGTGGTTCGCGGTGACACCCTCCGTGTGCCTCCGTGGTTAAACATTATTTTGGTTTGATGCCGTTCCGCCGCGCGCCGTTCCGCCTCATTGAAAATGGCGGCGGATGTATTTTTTCCGCCAGCGTTGCAGGGTGAACTTCCATTTCATCCGCCACAGTTGCATCCGGCTCCGCTTGTCGCACAACGTGGACTGAAACATCCCGTTCATGCTGCCCTGCTCGACGATGGTGGGGTCCGACCAGTAAAAACGAATTCCCATTTCGCGGTCGGTGCGGTTGTAGAGATGATCGGCTGGCTGAAAAAATTTGTTCCGTTCCAGCCAGGCCAGCCGTAACCGCGCGGCCTCGTGATTGATGATGAAGGAGTCCGCCGCGCGCACTTGATCGGCGGGATACAGATGCTGGCCGGGTTGCAGCAGTCGCTTCGGCACAAACATATTGTTCGCACAGCCGATTTGAATGGAGTGGGGATGGTCGAAGCGGTCGGCCTCGTCGAGAAAGCGGTTGAGGTGTTCATTGAATTGCGGGTGCAGGACAACATCATCTTCAAAAATCAGCGCGCGCTGGACGCCATTGGCGATCATGCGGCGCAGGGCTTCGATGTGCTTGAAAACGGAAGACACGAGCGCGGGTGAAAGCTTTGAGTCGGGGGAAACACATCGTTTCAAATCGGCCTCGGAAATCTGATCGGCATCAAACGGCTCGATGATTTCAAAAGGGATGCCGAACTGTGCGAGGTGCGCGCGCATGTGGAGGCCGCGTTCGACATACTTGCGTGCGTGGATGACATAGACCGCTTGGATGCGCTGGGTGGGAAAAGAATTCATCGGCAGAAAAATTATGCGTTTGCGGCAGGGGTGATTCAATGCAATTTCCCGTTCCTCCCTTCGCGCTGTTCAAACCGCTTCGCGCCGGTTAATTTCCGCGCATGAAAATCAGCGGGTTCACCTTTCTGCGCAACGGCCAGAAGCTTGGCTATCCGTTCGTCGCGTCCATCCGCTCGCTGCTGCCGCTCGTGGATGAATTCATTATCGCCCTCGGCCCGTGCTCGGATGACACGGAACAAATGGTGCGCGCCATTGGCGACCCGAAAATCCGCATCATCCCGACGACGTGGAATGAAAAGATGCGCGGCGATTACAGCGTGGGCGGGTTCGTCTATGGTCAGCAAAAATCCATCGCCCTCTTCAACTGCACCGGCGACTGGGCGTTTTACCTCGAAGCCGACGAGGTGCTGCACGAAAACGACCTGCCGAAAATCCGCGCGGCGATGGAAAAGTATCTGGCCGATGAGCGCGTCGAGGCGCTGGCGTTTGACTACCTGCATTTCTACGGCAATAAAAATACGGTCGCGTGGTCGCCCGGTTGGTATCGCCGCGAGGTGCGAATTCTCCGCAATACGATTCCGGCATGGTCGAGCGAGGCGCTATTTTTCAACGTGTTGGACGGTCATAAAAAATCCCGTTACCCGCGTGCGGCGCACACGGGCGCGACGATTTATCATTACGGCTGGGTGCGGAGCGAGGCGCAGATGAATTTGAAGTCCGCCAGCGTGCAAAAATACTGGAACGATTCGCCGCCGACCAAGACGGACTATTCCAAGATTGATGCGGCGGTCTTGAAACTGTTCACCGGGCAGCATCCCGGAGCCGTGCGAGACTGGCTGCCGGCGGCGGAAGGAATTTTTCAGGCCGACCCGCAGCATCAGTTGACGTCGCGTGAAAAAAAACACCGGCGCATGATGTGGCTGGAAAAAGCCTTCGGCTTCCAGTTCGGAAAGAAACATTACCGGCTGATCCCTTAACCGGAACTATGCCGTTGAACCGTGAATGCGCGGTTCGTCCCCCAGTTCGCGTTGGCGGCGGCGGTTGTAAGGTTTGCACATTTGCCGGAAAAAAGTCTGGTTGTAGAGCCGGTGCAGCAGGAAAATTGGGCGGAGTTCGCTGGTATAGCGGTCGAAGGAAGCCACTTTGTCCGTCGGCGAAAATCCGGCCTGCGCGCAGAACTTTGGGAAAATTTCTTTCGCGGCAAAATCATAGAGCGCCAGATCGAGCTGATTTTTCTCGCGCGTCATGTCCACGATGCGCGGGTCGGCGGCGAGAGCGTTTTTGATGGTGTTGTCTTTGGCCGTGACCTTGCGAAAGTAATTCAGGTTGAGTGGGACGGGGCAGAGTTTGCCCAACACATGGAGCGAGAGGTCAAATTTTTCGGTGAGACCCACGAAGTTAAATTTTTCCAGCACCTGCTTGGCGCGGCCCAAGTCGGCGCGGCCAGCCAGGCACTTCACTTGAAAATTTTCCAGCACACTGTGCTTCGCCAGCATTTGCTCAAAGGTGATGGTCTTGCCGCCGCGCTGCACATCGTCCTGGTAGTGCGAAAAAACGCGGGCTACCGGCTCGCGCACGAAGGTCATGTAGAAAGGATCCGGCACCGAAAACTGCAGCGGGTCAACCAGGTTTTCACCGGCGATGCTGCGCCAGCCCGGAAAAAATTTGCGGGCGTAATCCAGATCGCGCTGATCCAGCACCGGCTTGCGCATGTGACCCAAATGGCAGTGCGACGTTCCCAGACTGTTCTCCAAAATGAATTGAAACGTGGTGCCTGCGGTCTTGGAAATGTGGAGGAAAAATAACATGAAATGCGAACGCTAATTTTTTAATGGCGGCAACTCGGCAGACAAAGACGCGTGCCGATCAAGGCCATATTCGCAACGAACGGCTTGGCTGCCAGCCGTCTTTTCAAGCAACTCGTCGTTAGCCCCTAGGCCGGCGCGGCTGGCCGGCGGATGCCACAGGTGAAAACAGGCCGCCCGTCCGCGTAAATCGAGGCGCTGGACGCCAGCCCGCAACAGGCGGATGGCCAGTTCGGAATCTTCACGCCCCCAGCCGATGAATGCCTCATTATAGCCGTTCACCCGAACCAAGTCGTTCCGCCAGATGGCCAGATTACAGCCCCGGATACCGCGCAAATTTTTGACGGTGCGGCAGACGGGAACCGGCCAGCGGAATGAATTTTTCAGCCCCGAAATCTGGTTTTGAAAAATCGCCCGCCGCCGGTCGGTAAAAAAATCACCCAGCCCAAACCAGGTGGCCGCCCGTTGTTCGACCAGCGCGCGATGGCCTTGCACAAAAAAATGCGGGCGCGCAGCGGCACGGTGATCTGCTAAAAATTTCGGATGCGGCACGGTGTCCCCATCCAAAAAAACTACATACTCGCCCCGCGCGGCGGCAATGGCCTGGTTTAGGATGCGGGAGCGGCGGAAGCCCTCATTCGGCTGCCAGAGATGGGTGGTGCGGAATGTTTGTGCCGCCGCCCAGCGGGTGAAGAGTTCCCGGGTCGCATCACCAGAACCGTCGTCTGCCAGCAACACCTCGGCGGGGGGGGCCGCTTGCCCTGTCACCGCCGTCAGCACGCGGGCGAGATAATCCGGCTGGTCAAAAGTGTTAATGATAAGTGATACAGTCATGCCCGGCGGCTTTTTTCCAGCTCCCATATTTTCGCGTGTTTTACAAAAGTGAAAAATGCGTGGAGCGTGGCAATCATCAGCCCCGGCAGCCCGTCGCGGAATCCTTGCTGGAGAAAATATTTTTTAACAAATGCCACCGGCGGATGGCCGAGCATTTGAACCAGCCCGGAGCGACGTCCCTTGGCAAAGCGCTGCTGCGCGACGAGCGTGGTATAGCGTTCGCCCTTGGCCATGATGACTTTTAGCGTGGGCCACGGATGTTGCCAGACGAAGTTTTTGAAATAACCGACACTGCCTTCGCAGAGAAAACTTTCATGCACCGGGTCTTCCCGATATTTGAATTTTCGCCGGTCAAAAACCTGCGGCTGGCGGTAGTCGGGATACATCCCACCGTGATTCACCGGATGGCCGAGGAAAGTGTTGTGGCGCGGGACAAAATACGCGGCGTGCTGCGGCGCTTCGAGGGTGCGGCGAACTTCAGCGGCAAACTCCGGCGTGCTGCGTTCGTCGGAATCAATGCTCACGACCCAGTCGTGCTGGAGTAGCGCGAGCGCGTCGTTCCGCAGTTTGCCGAAGCCTTCAAATTTTACGTTCACATGACGCGCGCCGAATTCCGCGCAGACGGCAGCGGTGTCATCCGTGCTGAAGGAATCCACCACGACGACTTCATCCGCCCAGCCTACGGTGGGCAGCACGGCGCGCAGGTTGTGCGCCTCGTTGTAGGCAATGACGTAAAGGCTGATGGGTTTGGGCATCGTGTGTTGCCGGGCGGTTAAAACCCGGCGCAGCGAGATTAACACCCGGAGCGCGACGGAGCGAAAACATTTTCGGTGCGGGAATTTGTTTGAAAAATTCCGGGACAACCGTTTTCATTCCGCCGCAAAAAAATGATTCGATTATTTACAGCGTGGTATCAGTCCGGCCATTCGGCGCGGCAGGCGGAACTGGACGAATGCTTGCAGCGCAACCTCGCCAACCCCCACCTCGGCCAAATTTGCTTGTGGCTATATGGGGGCAATCCCTTGCCATCGAATCCCAAAATCCTTGTTCGCCGCGAGACGTTGCAAGCGGACTTCGATGACTATTTTGCGTGGGCTAACGCCATTTGCCAGCCGGGCGATATCGCCATCATTGCCAACACCGATATTTGGTATGACGACACCATTCGGCTCGTTGAAACTATCACCAGCGAGCAGGCGTTTGCGTTGCTCCGGCTGGAGCGCGACGGTCGGCCGGTGTTGAACCATGACGGCCAGCCGCGCTGGGACAGCCAGGACGCGTGGGTTTTTCGGACGCCGATCCGGCACGTCGGTGCGGATTACGGTTTGGGAACCGTGCACACCGACAGCGCGCTGGCTTACCGGCTGTGGCGAGCGGGCTACGATCTGCGTAATCCGGCCACCGACATTCATATCCATCACGTTCACGACTCGCAAGTGCGGCGTCCACAATACAACACCGTCCGCATCGCGCCGCCGTGGCTGAATATTGAGCCCGGCACATTGGCTTACAAGCCACGGTTCAAATTCATTCGGAAGACTTTCAATTTGAACTGGGTTGTCCGGCGCTGGAAACGTCGCCTCACGCCCAAAGCGCAACGCCCGCGCTGAAGGCTCTTAACAAAACTCTCGCTTTCCGCCGTCGCTCGCAGAAAAATAGCGCATGATTTTCTTTTTACGCCAGCTCTGGGAGTTCGTCCGCCCGTATCGCGCGCGTTTTTTTCTCGGCCTGCTCTGCGGAGCGCTGTATGGCGCCACCAACGGCCTGCTGATCGGCGCGGTGAAGGTGGTAGTTCAACTCGTGTTCAAAGGCCAGCTGACCCTCCACGACCAGTTGCTCAACACGCCGGCGTGGATCCAACCGCTGTCCCACCGCCTGGCCGCCTGGATTCCGAATTTTCAAGCCCCCGCCCCCAGCGACCAACTCGGCTGGGTGCTCGTCGTCGCCCTGATTCCGGGCATCATGATTGTCCGCAATGTGATGGCCTACGCGAGCTTCTACCTGACCAACTGGACCGCCATGCACGCCGTCACGGACATCCGCACAAAACTGTTTTCGCACCTGCAAAATCTTTCGCTCGGATTTTTCAACCGCAATAGCACGGGCGATTTGATTGCGCGCATCACCAGCGACACCCAGACGCTCAACTTCATCATCGGTAATTCCTTCGCCGCCATGGTCACTGCCCCCATGACAATCCTCGCCATCATCTGCTACCAGCTCGCGGTGCAGCCCACGCTCACGCTCGTCTCCGTCATCGTTTTTCCGGTGTGCCTCGTGCCGATCATCATCTACGGAAAAAAAGTCCGCAAATCCGCCCGCGCCGTGCAGAGTCACAACGCCGCGCTAACCAATCTGATGCACGAATCCTTCACCGGCAACCGTGTTATCAAGGCGTATAACCTAGAAGAAACCGTGGCGAACCAGTTCAAGGAAACCACCAAAAAATCCGTCAGCCAGATGATGCGCGTCGTCCGCGCCAACGAAATCCCCGGCCAGTTCACCGAGCTGTTTGCCGCCCTCGGCATCGCGCTGGTATTTCTATACGTCCTGCACCTGCCTGCCGCGCATCGTCCGAACGAGGACGATCTCTTCGCCTTCATCCTTTCTATCGTGGTAATTTATCCGGCGGTGAAACAACTGGCGCGGTTGCACAACCAGTTGAACCAGGCCCGCGCCGCCAGCGAACGCGTTTTCGAAATGCTCGCCACAAAAAATTCCGTCCCCGAACCCGTCGCGCCCAAGATGCTTCACGCCGAGAAGGCGGACATCACCATCGAAAACGTGGACTTCAGCTACGGCGACAAGCCCGTGCTGCGGAACATCAATCTCACCGTCAAGTCCGGCCAACTCGTCGCCCTCGTCGGCGCGAGCGGCTCCGGCAAGACCACGCTCGCCAACTTGCTGCTCCGTTTCTACGACCCGACGCACGGCGCCATCAAAATCGGCGGCGTGGATTTGCGCGAAGTCCGCACGTTTGATTTGCGGAACCAGATCGCCGTCGTCGCGCAGGAAAATATTTTATTCAATGACACCATCCGCCGGAACATCGAGCTGGGACGCCTCGGGGCGTCCAACGAAGAAATTGTTGCCGCCGCGAAGCACGCTTACGCTACCGAGTTCATCCTGCAAAAACCGGAAGGCTTCGACTGCGTCATCGGTGAGAAAGGCGTTTCACTTTCAGGCGGCCAGCGCCAACGCATCGCCATTGCCCGCGCGGTTTTGAAAAACGCGCCCATCCTCGTTCTCGACGAAGCCACCAGCGCGCTCGACACCGAATCGGAACGCGCCGTGCAGTCGGCACTCGACGAACTGATGCAGAACCGCACGACCATCTGCATCGCGCACCGGCTCTCCACGATTTTGCACGCGGACGTGATTGTGGTTTTGGAGCAGGGGAAAATTGTAGAGCAAGGCCGCCACGAAGAACTCGTGAAGCGCGGCGGGGTTTATCAGAAACTTTACGAACTGCAATTCGCCGCGCTCCAAAAATAAATCTCACCGCCAGTGTCCGCGTTCGCCGCGCCAGCCGCGCGACTCGTGCGACCACGAACCCACCACCCACACCGCCGACGGACGCGGCGGACAGGCCCAATGCCCCGCCGACCAATACCAGCCGCCGCTCCAAATCCATTCGCCACCCGCCCACAAATAGCCCGGTGCCGGGGCGATCACATAAGTTTCCACCGGCGGCGGCGGCGGCGGTTGCGCGACATATCTCGGCTGGCTCGCCGCGTCTGCGCTCACCGTGATGGGCGTGTTGATGAGATAATTGATGACCTTGTCACCCACGCCCGCGTCGCGCAGTTCGATAATATCCGGCGCGCTCAAATGAAAAATTGTCCGCGAATTACGGATCTGATTAATGATGACATCCTCCGCGATGCCCGCCTTGGCCAGCGCCTTCACGTCTGCGAGGCTCAAGGGCGTGCCTTGATCCACGCGCTCGTAAGTCTGCGGCGACTGCGCGCGCAAACGCCGTTCCTGATCCTGGTCCACGAGATGCCCGATGAGTCCGCCCGCAATCGCCCCCGCCGCCGCCCCGATGAGCGCACCGCCGCCGCTGTTGCGTGGGCCACCGGCGACCGCGCCCATGAAAGCGCCCGTTCCCGCGCCGAAGAGTGCGCCCGTGCCGGTGTTGTCCACTCGGCCATCCGGCGCTACGCAGCCGCTGAATAAAACCGCCATGCCTGCCAGAGATGAAATCAAAAGATGCTTTTTCATATTCAAAATTGTTTGCTGCCAATCTAGCAGACATTCCTTGGAACGCTACGGCTCAAAAAAAGTTTCAAGTCGATGTGAAAGCTGCCATTTTAAGCCCTAATGATTGCCAAACGTGTCATCCCCTGCCTCGACGTTCACGACGGTCAAGTGACGCGCGGCGTCCAGTTCGGCGTGGCCGAAAAAGGCGGCCTGCGCAACGTCGGCGACCCCGTGGAACTCGCGCTCCGCTACAACGAGCAGGGCGCGGACGAAATGGTATTCTTCGACATCACCGCCACCGCGCACGGTCGCGGCACGATGGAGGACGTCATCTAACGCGCCGCCGACCAATGCTTCATGCCCCTCACCGTCGGCGGCGGCATCAAGTCCGTGGACGACATGTTCACCATGCTCCGCGCTGGTGCAGATAAAATTTCCATCAACTCCAGCGCCATCGCCAACCCCGAACTCATCCGGCAGGGCGCGGAAAAATTCGGCAGCCAGTGCATCGTCGTGTCCATTGATGCCAAGCGTATCGCGCCGGATAAATGGTGCGTGTTCTCGCACGGCGGGCGCAAGGACACCGGCCTCGACGCCGTGGAATGGGCGAAGCGCGCCGTCGCGCTCGGCGCGGGCGAAATTGTTTTAAACTCCATTGACGCCGACGGCACGAAGGCTGGCTTCGACCTTGTCATCACGCGGCGCGTCAGCGAATCGGTTGGTGTTCCCGTCGTCGCCAGCGGCGGCGCAGGCAGTTTGGAACACATGGCCGAAGTTTTGTTGGCCGGCAAAGCTGACGCAGTTTTAGCGGCGAGCATTTTCCATTTCGGCACTTATACCGTCGGTGATGTGAAGAGATTTTTAGCCGAGCAAAACATTCCCGTTCGACTCTGAAAAATGGAACCGGCCAAAATAAAATCCGCGCTCGCCGACATCACCGCCGAGCAAGATCCGACGCTTAAAAGCGCCAAGCTCGCTTCGTTGTGCAGCACACTTTGGGCGGAGCGCGGCGTGGAACTCATCGTGGTGGGCGGCTCGGCGATTGAGTTCCTGACCGAAGGTGCGTATGCCTCCGGCGACCTCGACGTTTGCCGCGCGAACAGACCCACATTGTCGGTGCCCGAACGGAAAGAAGTCATGGCGCTGCTCGAAGCCAAGGGCGGGCCGCGCAACTGGCAGGTCGCCGGAATGTATCTGGACCTGCTCGGCCCGGCGGAAAGTTTTGCTCGCACGCCGTTCCGCCGCATCGAGGGGCCATACGGAAATTTTCTCGTGATGAAGCCGGAAGATTTACTCGTCGAACGAGTGCTGATGACGTTTTATCTTGGACCAAGCGATACGGCTCGCGACTGCGCGAAAAAGCTCATCTCGGTCATATTGGGCGGAGATTTGGCCGTCAACTGGGACGAAGTCCGGCGGGTTGCAAACCTGCCGGAATATCGTAATCTTCCGCAGTGTGAAAAGCTGGTGAAAGAAGTCGCCGATGAACTCAAACTCAAAAGTCCCCTGCATCCCGATTGAAGGCTCAATCAGTTGGAAGGACTGGCTCAAAGGCCGGCGTCATCGCCGTGAGCTGGGCAACCTCGTCGCGCCAGAAATCATCCGGCGCGAACGCAGTTCCAGCGACAAGCGGTTAAAAAAACTTTTCAACGGCGAACGCGGCCTGCCCTTCACGCCCACGGAAAAACTTTGAGCCGCAGTTTTGGCAACTCCAGTCGGCGGGTGTTTTCTCGCTACGGATGTAACCAGCTTTTAATTTTCCCAAGTGAAACTCACTGAAATGCGCGAGCTGCTGGCCAAGCGCAACATCCAGCTCACGAAATCGCTCGGGCAAAACTTTTTGCACGACGCGAACCAGCTCGAACGCATCGCCGCCGCCGGGGAACTGACCAAGGCGGACAAGGTGCTGGAGATCGGGCCCGGCCTCGGCCCGCTGACGGAATTGTTGGTTGCAAAGGCGGGTGAAGTGCTGGCGATTGAAATGGATCATCGGCTCGTGGAATTTTTGGCGGAGCGGTTTGGTTTGGTGTCGAAAGAAGGTGCGCCAGAGTTAAGCGCGGGCGCACCGGAAGTTGCCAGTCAAACTGGCGATGCCAAACATCCCGATAACTTTTTCCTTATCCACGACGACGCACTCGCCTATCTCAAACGCGAGCCGCGCGACTGGCGTGATTGGAAACTCGTCGCCAACCTGCCGTATTCCGTCGCCTCGCCAATTCTGGTGGAACTGTCCGCTGGCATCCGCGCGCCGAAAAAAATCGTGGTCACGCTCCAGCTTGAAGTCGCGCAACGGCTGATGGCGGCGGCGGATGACGACCATTACGGCATCCTCACGCTGTTGGTGCAGCTCGATTTTCAGCCGCGCGAATGGTTCAAGATTCCGCCGGGCTGTTTCTTTCCGTCGCCGGACGTGGATTCCGCGTGCGTGGTGCTGGAGCGCCGTCCGCAGCCGCTGCTGCCGGAAGAATTGCGCGCCACGTTCCGCAAGATCGTTAAAAAATCTTTTTCCCAACGCCGCAAGATGATGTTGAAACTGCTGAAGCAAGACTGGCCGAAGGAAAAACTGGAAGCCGCGTTCGCTGAACTGCAAATCTCGCCGATGGAACGCGCGGAGAAATTGAGTTTGGAACAGTTTGTGGCACTGACGAAAATTCTTTTTAGCCACGGTTCGGTCAACTATCGTCCTGAATAATTAAACAATGAGTCTTACTGCAATAGAACTTTGTGCGGGCGGCGGCGGCCAAGCTCTTGGCTTGGAGATGGCCGGATTTCATCACGTTGCGGCGGTTGAATACGAGCCGCAGTATTGCACGACGCTCCGCACGAACCGGCCTCACTGGAAAGTGGTTGAAGACGACATCCGCAATTTTCGTTCTCAAGATTATTCAGACATAGATTTGATTGCTGGTGGGGTGCCGTGTCCGCCGTTCAGTATTGCTGGCAAACAACTTGGCGGCGATGACGAGCGCGATATGTTTCCGGCGGCGTTGAAAAT
>JANOBC010000217.1:0-17781 GCA_031411455.1 Limisphaerales bacterium | reverse complement strand
CCCGCCTGCGTTGTTAATTAAGCAGAGTTGAAAATTTTGGCGGCAGGCGGGACGCCTGCGCTACGTTAAAAATTTATGAGTGAAAAACATCAAGGTTACATGAAGGCGCTCAAGTGCCGCGAGTGCGGACGCGAATATCCGCTCGAAGCCACGCACGTCTGCGAATTCGACTTCGGCCCGCTCGAAGTCGCCTACGATTACGACCGCATCAAAAAATCGCTGACGCGCGCCGCAATTGAGGCACGCCCGAAAACGATGTGGCGTTACCGCGAGCTGCTGCCCATCGCTGGCGAACCGACCGTCGGCCCGCTCGTGGGTTTCACGCCGCTCGTCAAAGCACCTCGTCTTGCCAAGGCGCTCGGCATCCGCGAACTCTGGATCAAGAACGACGCCGTGAATTATCCCACGCTCTCGTTCAAAGACCGCGTCGTCAGCGTCGCCTTGAGCCGCGCGAAGGAACTTGGCTTTACGACCGTCGCCTGCGCGTCCACCGGAAATTTGGCGAACTCCGTCGCCGCCAACGCCGCGAGCGCGGGACTGAAATCTTACGTCTTCATTCCGTCGGATTTGGAGCAGGGAAAAATTTTGAACTCGCTCATCTACGGCGCGAATGTTGTTTGCATCAAAGGCCATTACGACGAAGTGAATCGTCTCTGCGCGGAGATCGCCGGCAAGTTCGGCTGGGCGTTTGTGAACGTCAATATGCGCCCCTACTACGCCGAAGGCTCCAAGAGCATGGCGTATGAAATCGCCGAACAACTCGGATGGCGTGCGCCGCAGCACACCATCATCCCGATGGCGTCTGGCTCGTTGCTCACGAAGATTCACAAAGGCTATCAGGAACTCATGAAGGTCGGCCTCATTGCCGAGAGCCAGCCGAAAGTTTATGGCGCGCAAGCCACGGGCTGCTCGCCGATTTCCACCGCGCAAAAAGCCGGACTCGATTTCTTCAAGCCCGTGAAACCGGACACGATTGCAAAATCGCTCGCCATCGGCACGCCGGCCGACGGTTTCTACGCGCTCAAGGTGATGCGCGAGACCAACGCCGCGGCCGACGACGTGACCGACGACGAAATCCGCGACGCGATCAAACTACTCGCCGAGACGGAAGGCATTTTTGCCGAGACCGCTGGCGGCGTGACCGTGGGCGTGGCCAAGAAACTCATTGCTTCGGGAAAAATTCCGAAAGAAGATTCCGCCGTCATCTGTGTCACCGGCAACGGCCTTAAGACGCTCGACGCCGTCAACGGCTACTGCGGCAAGCCGCGTGAAATCAAGCCGAGCTTGCGCGAATTCGAAGCGCTGCTGGCGCATGAAGAAAAAGTGAATGCGTGAAATCCTGAACGATCATGCGCATCTACATCGAAAGCACGATTCCGAGCTACGTTGTGGCGCGCCCTGCCCGCGATTTGTTGCAAGCTGCGCGGCAGCAGATGACCAAGGACTGGTGGGAGTTGAAGCGCCACAACCACGAACTTTTCACCGGCCAGCTTGTGCTTGATGAAATTGCTTTTGGCGAACCGGAAATGGCTCAACTTCGGCTGGATTTGGTGTCCGATCTTCCCTTGTTACAATCTACCGAAGCCGCCCGCAATTTGACCCGGAGCATCATGGATTCAAGGATGTTGCCGGCCAAAGCCGAGGGTGATGCCGGGCATATTGCGTTGGCAACCTTTCATAAGATGGATATATTGCTGACATGGAATTGTCGGCACATCGCCAATGCGTTCATCCTCGGACGACTGCGGCGGTTGATCGAGGCGGACGGCTATTCCGCCCCGACCATTTGCACGCCCGAGGAAATGCTACAGGAAACTTATGAGCAAAACGATTGGGACAAGTGACATTGAGTCAGAAAAAGATCTGGTGCTGCGTGAAGTCTGGCGTGCCAAGGACACCCTGTCCGCCGCGCGCGGTCATAGCGTGGACAAATTATTTGCCGACTTGTGCGAACGTGAAAAACTTTCCGGGCATCGCGTTGTCAATCTCTCGGGTGTGCCAACCAGTCCGGCGAACGGCCATACGAAATGAATGGCAAGCCGAGCCTGCGCGAGTTCGAAGCGCTGCTCGCGCATGAAGAAAAAGTGAATGCGTAAAAATCTAAACTTGTTTCGGTGTGATTCAAAAAGACCCCAAAGCCATTTGTAACGGACTGGAAGAATATATCACTTTCTTCGCCAAGTTTGGGGACGATAACGCCGATATTCCGAGGTTTCGTGAATTCATAAGCAGATTTGAGAAGGAAAAAATCACGAAAGGGTTACTTGAAGAATTGGTGAACTTCAGGGATGGAATTCACAGACGGGTAAGCCTTCAAATTCAGGGGTCTGGAACTCGCTGTCTGCCGGGGAAAGATAAAGACCAGACGAACGTTGAATATTACCGCGTTCTGAATGTTCTAGGCGCAGCACTGAATCCACCAAAACCCCAACCTGCAAAAATGGATATTTCCGGGTTTGCGGGGGCAAAGAATGTCGAAACCAAGACAACTGAATACGCGGGCGATCCTAATGGTGTTCGTCCGGTAGTTGAGCGTAGTTTGGAATTGGTTAAGAATTACTCTGAAGCTGTTGGTCGAGGTGATTTCGAAGCAGCTTATCGTCTGACAGGTGCAGGACTCCAAGAATGGATGACTTTTAAGAAATTTGTTGGCGCACATGAAAAAGCTGCTAAGGAATACGGTGGCCCAGCTTTAGAATTTCATGTTGATGGCTTCCGTTTCGTTTTGGCAGACGATGCAGCCCGCAATAAAAGTAACGCAGATGAAGGTTGGCCGAAAACAACTCCAAAAGAAGTGAGACGTTCTAGGCTGGTTGGTTTTTGGATTCGGGATAAAGCAGCAGAGACTGGTTGCTGGGGTTCTTTTTACATTACCGAAGAAGATAAAGAATATCGTGTTGCAAAGTTTGAATTTTTCGCACAATAACAATTGAAATTAAATTTATGTCAAAGAAAGTCCGCATCCCCACGCCGCTCCGCAAACTGACTGCTTAAAATCTAATCATGAAAAAATACCTCGTTGAATTCATCGGCACGTTCTTTCTCGTCCTCGCCATCGGCATGGCGGTCATTGATCCGGGTGGCGCGGGCAATCTCGCCCCCATCGCCATCGGCGCGACGCTCATGGTGATGGTGTTCGCGGGCGGCCACGCTTCCGGCGCGCATTACAATCCCGCCGTGACGCTTGCCGTCTGGCTGCGCGGTCGCTGCGCCGCAAGCGATGTGCCTGGCTATCTCATCGCGCAAATCCTCGCCGCCGTCGCCGCCGCAAAGCTCGCGCTGCTCTTCAAGGGTTGCCCTGTCATCACGCCCGGCAATCCGAATGTCGGCCACGCGCTCATCGCGGAATTCGTCGGCACATTCGCGCTCGTCTATGTCGTGCTGAATGTCGCTACGGCCAAGGCCACGGCGAACAATTCTTTTTACGGCATCGCCATCGGTTCCACCGTTGTGGCGATGGCGTTCGCGCTCGGCGGGATTTCCGGCGGCGCGTTCAACCCCGCCGTCGCCGTGGGCATCACCGTGATGGGACTCGCGAAAACCTCGAACCTGTGGATCTATCTCGTCGGCAATTTCGCCGCCGCCATCGTCGCCGCGCTGACGTTCAAGTTCATCAATCCGGATGACAAATGAAATGGTTGCAAGTTGAAGATTGAAAGTTCGGGCGTGTCGGTAAAAAAACCGACAACCTGCAGCGGTGCAATCAGCAACCTCACCGCTGAATTTCCTCCGAGAAATCGCCGGCGGCACTTTGCTTTCGGTTAAACTCCAGCCGCGCACCCCAACTCGTGCCGACAAAAAAACGGCGGCATCTTGCGATGCCGCCGTTTTGCGTTTCAGAATTTTATCAGGGATAAATCATGCGGTAGAACACCGTGCCGTTGACCGTGTCGATGGCGGTGTCCACGGAGTTGGTGGCGGCAGCACCGGCGACGTCAGACCAGTTGGTGTTCAAACCGGTGGCGAGACTGTTGGTCTGCACTTGCAGGCGCCAGCCGATGTGGTCGGCGGGCCAGGAGAGCGTGAGGGTGTTGCCGCTGACGCTGGTGACGATATTCGTGGGCGTCTGGTTCACGGTGACGACCGTCAGCACTTGGATGGAACCGTCAATGGCGGTCTTGTTCGTCCATGTGTAGGTGACGTTGCCGAGGTTTTCGGGGAGGTTCACGGTGGAGAACGTGCCAGCAATCGGCCCATTGAACAACACGAAGCGGTCGCCCGCGACGAGGTTCGGCCCGACGTTGGTGACCGTGAGTGTGCCGCCGAGAACGATGCTGGTGGCGGTCAGGATGTCATTGGTCTGCGCGCCGTTGGTGCGATTCAATTCCATATAGGTCGTGCCGAGAAGCGTGGCGACGTTGGTGATGGTAAGTGTGCCGATGGAAGCGCCGGGCGAAACTGTGCCGGAGGCATCCAAACTGCCGCGAACCGTGCCATTGCCCTTGAGCGTCTGGCTGCCGCCAAGCGAGAGCGTCGGGGTGGTGAGGCCGGAGACATCCACGGCGGCTCCTGCGATGAGGTTGATGGAACTGCTGTTGGCGATGGACCCGCTGCCGGTGAGGGCGAGCACGCCGTTGCTGACAACCGTGGTGCCGGTGTAAGCGTTCACGCCGGAAAGTATCAGGGTGCCGGAACCGGTTTTGACGATGTGCGTGAGCGACGAACCGCCGCCGGAGCCGTTTTGGATGATGCCATCGAAAGTAGTGTTCTGGCCGTTAGCACCGATCTGATGGGTGGTGGGGCCGTTGTTGGAGGAGCCACCGCGACCAGACAAGGTAGAACCCGCCACGCCGCTCAAGCCGCCGAGGTTGATGACGGTGGCGCCGGAGCGAACATTCAAATCAATCGGATTACCCGACAGATTCCAAGTGGCCAGCGAACTGCCGGTCGAACCGTTGAGGCGAACAAAATTTCCCGTGCCGTTGGTCAATGAGATGATTCCACTGTAAGCGGTCATATCGCCGGTAAGGTCAAACGTGGAGCCGCCGGAAACGACGACCAACAGGTTGGAACTGCCGATGACGTTCTTGATGCCGGTGTTACCAGCGGAATTGCCGCCGGTGATTTGCGCGCTGTTACCGGCGACGTTGATGGTGTTGGCCGGTTTCACAACGCCGAGCGCGAGGTTTCCGCCGTTCAAGATGATGTTGCCCGCACTGGCGCCGCCGGCGTTGTTGAGGGTCAAGGTTCCAGAATTCAAAATGGTGCTGCCGCTATAACTATTGGCATTGTTCAACGTCAGTCCGCCGGTGGCCGTGACGATGAGCGAGCCGCTACCCACGATGCTTCCGTTGTGCGTCAGTGTGTTGACCGGTGAAACGGTTCCGTTGCTCGCGCCAAGCGTGATGGTGCGTGTCCAAGTGCTGTTCGGCCCCGTGTATTCCAGCGTGCCGCCATCCACGAGGAGCGTGCCGGTCTGGCCGAGCGGGCTGGGCGTGCCGTCGTCCGCGAGGCTCGCGACACTTACGGTTCCGCCTTTCACATTCACGCCGCCGGAAAAGAGGTTAGTGCCGACCAGCGTGAGTTTGCCGGAATTTGTTTTTGTTAAACTTGTCGCCCCCACAATGCTGCCGCTGCCGGTGAAGGTGTAATTATTTGTGGCGTTGACCAGCACAGTGCTGGCCGAGGCGGGCGTGACGTTGCCAAAAATGTTCACGGTGAAATTCGTGGAGGTGTCATTGAAGACGTTCGTGTCGCCGTCATAGGAACGGTCGAGCACGGCCACGTTGAGCCAATCGGCCGTGATCGCCGCATCCCACTGGTTGCCCGCACCATCGCCGCGCCAGACGAGGCTGGCCACCGGACGAACGCTGGTCACAACCAGATTAATGTTGCCGGAGCCGGGCGGATTGGTGATGGCACCCGCCGAGCAGGAGAAGTTGGAAACGTCGCCGTTGAACGTGCCGGTGAAATGAATCAGCGTGTAAGTGCCAATGCCCAGCGTGCCAACCGCCGTGACCGCGATGGGATTAACACCGCCCGTGTTCAAATCGCCAAGGATGCTGATGGCGTCATTGCGTTTGATCGTGCCGGTCGGGTCATCGGTAAGTTCAAAACTGAAATTTGCATTGGTGGCGGCGAGGCCATTGCTAAAATTAATCCCCCCTTGGATGCTCGTGCCGGCCGGACTGATGATGGAGCTGCCCCCCGCGATGAAATTTCCTGCGACTCGGCCGCCCCCCGCGAGCGTGCGTCCGGAAGCGAGCGTGAAGCCGCCGATGCTATTAAGGCCGGAAACATCCAGCGTGGCATTGGTGGCGACCGTGATGGTGTTGCCCACGGAACCAGCCGAGCCACTGGCATCAATGGCAAACGCGAGCACGCCCGCATTGACCGTCGTGCTGCTAGGCGTGTTCGTCGCCGTCAACGTCAAGATGCCGCCGCCGTTCTTGATGAGCGCGCCGGTTTTCAAAACGCCGGTGCTGTAAATGTTGTGCGGCGTGCCGCCCGCGTCTTGCGCGTCAAACGTGCCGCCGTTCAGCGTGATGGGGCTGGTGTTGGTCCAGTCAGTGCTCGCGCCGAAACGTCCACCGCTGTTTAGCACCACCGCCGGAGTGATGACGCCATTCGTGAAAATCCCCGCGCTGCCGATGAAAATATTCGCCGCATTCGTCATGAAGCAAGTCCCGGTGTTGGCCGCCG
Organism: Limisphaerales bacterium; assembly: GCA_031411455.1. GTDB lineage: Bacteria > Verrucomicrobiota > Verrucomicrobiia > Limisphaerales > UBA11358 > UBA11358. Next base: position 11,139 of record JANOBC010000217.1, on the reverse strand, counting down.
TGCCGATTTGGATGCCGTTGACGATGTTCGTGCCGCCGAGAATGGAGTAAACCACGTCACCGCCGCCGGAGGCATTGAGAATCACGTTGGCCGTGGGCAAGACCGACAAACCACCAACCTGCAAAAAGCGCGCCGGTCGCGTTCCGGTCGTGTTCCGCAGCGTGAACGTGCCAGAGTTGGTGAGCGTGCCGCCGAGCTGATAAATTATACCGTGTGCATTGTTGCCCACCGAGATGCTCGTGGCGTTCACTTGGCCGTTGCTGATGATCAGACCGTCCGTGCCAAGTGCGGGCGGGGCGCTGGCTCCACCAGGACTCCGTTGCGCGGAATAAGCACCCAAATTATTTGTGCCGCCGGTGATGACGAATTTAGAGCTGGTGTTGATGCTCGCATTGTTGGGATTCATCGCCACGCCCGCGACGGTCAAAGTGCCACCACTGTTGGTGACGATGCCGAACGCCGTGCCGGTGACGCTCGCGCCAAACGTGAGCGTGCCGCTCGCCGTCAACGTCCCGCCCGTCGCCACGGCAACGACCGCGTTGGAAAATAGGCTGATGCCGCCGGTCACGCCCATCACGCCGCCGTTGTTCACGAACAACCTGCCCGCGTTGTTGGTCATCGTCACGGCGCTGCTGTTGAAGGCGGTCGTGTTCACGTTCAAGATGCCTTTCACTTGGAGCGTCCCGAATGGATTGGCCGCCATCGCCACGTTGTAACTCACGTTGGTGCCGACGCCGATGACGGCGTTGGTGGTCGAGTCCAGCGGCGGAGCGCCGGTATCCCAGTTCGCGCCGGTGTTCCATTCGCCGCCGCTGACCGGGCCGACCCAGGTGGCGGTAGTTTGCGCTTGGCTGAAGTTTAAGCCCGCTGCCAGCAGGGCGGCGGCGAACAGGATGGTTGGGAGGATTTTATTTTTTTGCATGGCGGTAATGGGGTTGTGGCTGGGCGGATGGGAATCAAGTGTGCGCGGATTTTACTAGAATTGGCGGCGTGGCATATAACCAGTTGTGGTGATGACTGAATGTAGGGCGCAGTCGCGCGGGCTGTCAAAGGACACGCCCCCTGCAAATGGGCATCGCGGATTGAATTTAATGCACGCCCCCAGAAATCTGCCGGAAGAATTGAGGCCCGACCAACCGAGTGGAGAAAAATTTTAGAGCAAATTAAATAAACCCTTAGCCGCGAACATCAGTTCGCGCCACGGGAATTCAATTTGCGCCGACTCACGGCGGCGGCTACAGATTTATTGAAACCGCCCCAACGGCTCAACCGCGCGGCTCCGTCCAGCGCGCGAAAAGCCAGAGCAAATCCGACAGGCGGTTCAGAAAAATCAAAATCTCCGCGTTGGGCAGTTCGCCCGCCGCTGACAAATCATACACGCGCCGCTCGGCGCGACGGCAGACGGTGCGCGCCACGTCGAGCGCGGCGGAACTTTTATTTTCGCCCGGCGTGGCCCAATGTTTGAAGCTGACATTCTGCGATTCAATTTCCTTTACCAGCGTATCGAGCTTCGCCGTGAGTTCGGGTTTGATGAGCGTGCACCCGCCTTTTTCGTAGCGCGGCAAATCCGACGGCAGCACACCGACTTCGCCCATGACATCCACCAAATTTTTTTGGATCCAGAAAAGATTTTCGCTGACAAATTTTTCCGTGGCGTGCGTGCGGGCGAGGCCGAGGGCGGCGTTTAATTCATCCAGCGTCCCGCACGCCTCGACGCGCGGATGATTCTTCGGCACACGATGGCCATACATCAGTCCCGTGGTTCCGTCATCGCCGGTCTTCGTCGCTATGCTCATGCGCGAAATGATGAATGATGAATGATGAATGATGAAACAAAAAATCACGCGGCAGAAAATTCCTTGCCGAAAATTGGCGCCTCCGTTTTCATCCACTCATGCCCGCGCACACCACGCCACGCTCCCAGCAGCAGCAACGCGCTCTGGCGCTCGCGGCGGCGGCAGCGGCGGCGCGGGTGTTGAAACATTTTGAAGCGCTGCGGACGAAAGATCTGCGCCCCCGTCACGCCATCGCGGCCGCCCGGGCGTGGGCGCGGGGCAAAATCAAATGCGGCCCGGCGCGCGCGGCCGCCGTCGCCGCCCACGCCGCAGCGCGCGCAGCGAAACGTCCGTCGGCCATCGCCGCGGCCCGCGCGGCCGGTCACGCGGCGGCCACGGCGCACATGGCTGGTCACGCAAAAATTGCCCGCGCCTACGCCACGAAATCTGCAAGCGCCGCAAAAATGGAAGCGAAGAAAACGAATCTGCCGCTGCGCGGGAAAAGAATTTAACGCCGCCGCTCGCCGCCATTCACTGGCGCGATTTTTTTGTCGTCGAAGTTTTTTTGGGGGCGGACACTGGCGCGGTGCGCGGTGCGGTCAGTTGCTGGTAATTCAAAATACCTTTCACAATTGCCGTCGCCATCTGCCTCCGATATGCGTCAGTGAAAATCTTTTTTCCCTCGACCGGGTGCGACATATAACCCGCTTCGATCAAGATGGCTGGCATCTCCGCGCTGCGCAGGACCTCGAACCGCGCGCGCCGCACGCTGCGGTCGGTGGCCCCAAGATTTCGCACGAGCGTGCGCTGCACTTGATACGCGAGCAGCAGGCTTTTTTCTTCAACGCGGTTGCCGGGACTGGCGCGACTGCCGAGGCCGCGGGCTTCCGCATCATTCGAGGACGCCGCGCCAACGGGCGTGATGCAATACGTCTCCGGCCCGGAAACGCTTTTGGGATCACGCGAAAACGAATTGAAATGCAGGCTCACAAATAAGTCTGCGCCCTTGCGGTTCGCGATGTCCGCGCGCACGGCCAGTTCGGGATACACATCTTTATCGCGCGTCATCACCACGCCGAAGCCGGCCTTCAGCAATTGCTGCCGCAACTCCAGCGCGAGCGCGAGCGTGTAGGTTTTTTCGTTGCGCGGAAAAATCCAGCCCACGCGATAGCCTGTGTCCTTGCCGCCGTGGCCGGGGTCGAGGCAGATGATGGAAATTTTTTTGGCGGAAGTTTTTTGCGGGAACACCAGCGGTCGAATCGTCTTGTCCATGTCGAGCTGTGAAACAAATCCGCCTTTCGCCACGGGAAACGACAGCCGCACTTCCACGCCGTTGAGGGTGGCGTCAGCGGAATCTTTCTGAAAAATGAGCCGGGCAGTTTTGTTGGTGAGGATGAATTCCGTGCCGCCATTCCGAGTCCAGCCGGTGAAACCGTTCGCGCGCGCCCAGCCCGCGAGCGAGGTATAGCTGCGGCCATTGATGATTTCCGCGTGGGCCGCGCCCGCGAAAATCGCGAGGCAGCCAAGCAGCACGGAAAAGAATTTCATCGCGCGCAAGTTGCCCGCGCCGCGCCCGGCGTTCAAGGCAAATGCAGCCGCCCGGAGATGAGCTGGCTGGCGAACCGCACTTCCACCTGCCCGGCAAGTTCCGCTGGCGGCGAGGGCAAGGCCGCCGTTTCATCGGCATCAAACACCCAGATGACCAGCCGTCCCAGTCCTTCGTGGAAACATTGCTGGTGCAGCGCGCAAATTTTGTCCGCAGTCATCGGCGCGTCGGCAAAAACGGCGCCGTGCACCTGCCCCTTCGAGCGGAAGATAAACGGGTTCTGGCGCAGAAAACTTTTCACCGCCGGTGTGAGCCGCGCGATTTTCAGCTCGGTGCCTTCCCAGACCCAGTTGGTGATGCGCTGTTGGTAGCGTCGTTTGTAGCGGAGGATGCCATCGTTGAAGAACGGACGTGAGCCGCCAAGATTGAGGCGGGTGAATCCCTGTTTGGACAAATAGTGGAAGGAGAGATAATACAGTGAGGCGAGCACACCTGCGCGGACGAGTTCGCGGTCGCCGTTCAGCACGCCGACGGACCACAGGCGCGGTGCGGAGGCTTCATAAATGATGAGGAAGCCGCCGAGATATTCACCGGGCTGGGATTTTTTTTGCAGCAGCAGGAGTTCTTGGTCTGAACCCAAATCTTTGGAGGCCTGCAATGACTGAAGCGTGGCACCGTCGCCGAACGTGCCTCGGGTGTAAGGCACATACATCCGGTCATAATAGTCCTGAAGATGTTTTTCATCGCGGGTCGGCACGGCTTCGTAGCCGTGCCGCTGGATGAGCCGGAACGTGGTCTTGATGGAATCGTTCCGCAGCACCGCTGCGCTCGGCGGTAGCGGCGCGTGTCCGCGCACCCAGCAGGGAATGGAGAACCAGCTGCCGTCATCGAGCCATCGGTGCTGACCGGCGGTGGCGGCAATGATTGCCAGATCCGCTGCTGAATCCCGCTTTCCAAACGTGCGGAATAATTTCAGCAACTGGTGGCGGCCAAGGTTCACGGATTCCGGCGGCGCGGCGAACATCAGTTTCAAAAAATGATGCCGCGTGGCTCCGTCCTGCTGGCAAAGAATTTTCAAAGGCTCGCCCGTGCCGGCCTCCGGTCCGTTCAGTTGTTCCACCTCGATCCAGCGCGGACGCAGCCGGCGTTTGATCCAGAAGAGTGGCTCGCCCAGCCGCAGCAGGGCGGGATGAAACTGGCTCCAATAATAATCGCGCAGCCGCTCCCGCCATGAAGGTGCTTTGGTCATCGGGTCAGCCTTAATACCTCGGCGCAGATTCTGCCAGCAGCACGGCCATCAATTCCGGGTCATCTTTCGGCACGTCATGCAGCGCGCGTTGCAGCCATTCGCTTTGTGGGTCGCGCCGTAGTTCCTTGGGAAAATGCGCCACGATAATTTCTTCGCCGGGAATTTTTTCTACGCGCGGCGGTTCGCCCGCCAGCTCTGCCCGGAAGCGGCGGCATAAATCCACGCCCACCCGCGCGCCCAGATGCACAATCGGAATGGGGCGGGGATTACATTCCACAAACCAGGCGCGATCCTCGTCATCCAGCACAAAATCAAACCCGATCAAACCTGAAAGCCGCCAACGCGCCAGCAAGGTTTCCGCCGTGCGCCGCATCCCGTCGTGCCGGATGAAGCGCACCACGCTCGCCGGGCTGATGGCGTGCGGAAAAGTTTTTAGCGCGACCGCCTCCAGCGAGCCGAGCAGTCGTCCATCCACGGCGCAGGCCTGCAACATCGCCGGGCGGCCCGCGATAAATTTGGAGACCACCACCGCGCGGCTGACCGGCAGCCAACGATGGCGCAGCTGGCGCTGACGAATTTTTTCCCGCCACACCGCGAACTGACCGCGGAGCGAAAATTCCTTTTGCAGTTGGGCAAAAGCTTTCTTCACTTCCGCCAAGTCGCGACAGATATGGACATCTTTACCGCCAAAGTTGAAACGCCGCCGCAACACGAGGGGAAAACCATGTTGCGCCCCAAAGTCGAAAACCTCCGCCGCCGAATGCGCGGGGCCAGTCGGTGGAACGCACACGCCTACTGCCGCCGCCGCCTCCGCCGCCAGCCATTTGTCGGCGGCGGCCGGCAACGTCTCCGGGCTGCCCAGCGAGCGGGTCAATAATTTGGCCAGCGCCGCGTCCTGTCCCTCGGCCTTGCTCCAGCGGCACATCACCGAAAGAAAAATGGCCGCGCGATCATCCATCGGCATCACCCAGTCCGGTCGCCACGCGCCGATTACATTGCGGAGAACGGCCAGCAAAGCGGGACCGTGGTTCTTGGGACTTAACAAAAAACGCTCGTCCACAAAACGAGTTTTGGCCAGAAACGCACTAGCCCGGCACGCCAGCCCCACTTGAAAACCGGCCGCTTGAAGCTCCTGCGGCAGGCGCGGTGTGCCGTAATTTTCCAGCGCCACTAAAAGAATTTTTAGCTGTTTGCCCATGCAGGTAACACAAACCAATAAAAGGTTTTTGCAGCTGAATCAAGCTGTAAGCGGACACATTACCAGTGCGGATAAGTTAGGTTTGTTTTCCGGCGCGCGATGGGTTTTAATGCGCGTCTAAATTTTCGCCATGAACATTCACGAATACCAAGCCAAGCAGTTGCTCGCCCAATACGGCGTCAACGTCCCCTTCGAAATCCCCGCCAAGTCGCTCGCTGAAGTGCGACCAGCGGCGGAGAAAATCGCCGCCGCTGGCAGCGCCAAGGTCGTCGTTAAATCGCAAATCCATGCGGGTGGACGCGGCAAGGGAACTTTCAAGAGCGGCTTCCAGGGCGGCGTGAAAGTCGCCGGTTCCGTGGATGAAGCGGTGGGCTTCGCCGAGAAAATGTTCAACCAAACTTTGGTCACGAAACAGACCGGCGCGGATGGTCGTCAGGTGCAGACGTTGCTGCTCGCCGCCGGTGCGAAGATCAAAAAAGAATTTTATCTCGCCGTTCTCCTGAATCGCGAAACGTCGCGTCCGCTCATCATGGCCAGCACCGAGGGCGGCATGGACATTGAGGAAGTCGCCGAGAAGCATCCCGAAAAGATTTTCAAGGAAACGATTGATCCCGCCGTCGGCATCATGCCGTATCAGGCGCGCAAAATTGCCGCTGCACTCGGACTCAAGGGCGATTTATTCAACGCGGGCGTGAAACTCATCACCGGCGTCTATAATACTTGGTGGGAATGTGACTGTGCGATGGTGGAACTGAATCCGCTCGCCGTGGTGGAGTTGGCCGACGGCAAAGAAACCGTCATGGCGCTCGACGCGAAAATTTCCCTCGATGACAACGCGCTGTATCGCCACAAAAATATTTTGGAGATGCGTGACTTGAATGAAGAAGCGCCGCTGGAAATCGAAGCCAGCAAGTTTGCGCTCAATTACATCAAGCTCGACGGCAGCATCGCGTGCCTCGTGAACGGCGCGGGCCTCGCGATGGCGACGATGGACATCATCCAGCATTTCGGCGGCAACCCGGCGAACTTCCTGGACGTGGGCGGCGGCGCGAGCAAGGAGCAGGTCACGGCGGCGTTCAAGATCATTTTGAGTGATCCGAACGTGAAGGGCATCATGGTCAACATTTTCGGCGGCATCATGGATTGCAACGTCATCGCCACCGGCATCGTCGCGGCAGTGAAGGAGACTGGTCTCAAACTCCCGCTCGTCGTCCGCCTCGAAGGCAACAACGTCGCTGCTGGTAAAAAGACCTTGGCCGAATCCGGCGTCGCCATCATCAACGGCGATTCCATGTCCGATGCGGCGCAGAAGATTGTCAAAGCCGTCGGCAAATAAGAATGCAACTGTTCATTAAAACTGAACTTGAAATGCACTCTCTGTTAGAGGGAGTGCATAAGGGGTTTTGCTCTGGACAAAAACCGGCGGGCAATCCTGACAGTGCGAGCGACAAAGCGTTTGTTGGTTATTTAATCCCTCCGAATATCGGCGAACTCTTTCTTTATCGAAACTCTGGAGCGTTTTCAGTTCCGGAAATGGCTTTGTGGCCTTACTACGTTCAGGTAGAAAACTTACCTACTCTCACGAAACCGCAGGAAGAAATGGTTTGGACACAGTTGAAGATGTCCGGCGGATTTCTTGGCGCACGAAAAATTGTTTCTGAAGTAAAAGCAATTAAATCTAGCAATGCTTAAAGTCACCGAAATCGCGTTCAGTTGCTACGCCGTCACCGACATGGCGCGGGCGCTAACGGTTGTGAATTTTTTAGGCGGGTGTTAGACTCTCGACATGACGGCGACTATTGAAAAAGAATTCAGCGCGCTGACGGTGGCGGAACGCGTGGAGTTGCTCACGGAGTTGTGGGATCGCGTGGCAGATGAGGCGATGGAACTGCCGTTGCCGGACTGGCAGGTGCAGGAACTGGAACGTCGCCGCGCCTTGTATCAGGCCAATCCGCAGCGGGCGATTCCGTGGGCGAAAGCGAAGGCTCTGATTTTGAAACGTCATGCGAAGCGTCGTCGTCCAGCCTGAAGCCACGCAGGAAACGGATGATGCCTTTGCTTGGTATGAAGAAAAAGAACTGGGCTTGGGATTCCGTTTTTTGCATGACCTTGAAATTGCGCTGACCGCCATCGCGCGCCGCCCGGAAATGTGCCAGCCGGTGCAAAGCGGTTTTCGGCGGGCGTTGGTTCACCGGTTTCCGTATGCGGTATTTTTTGAATTCGATGCGCGGCTGGTGGTGGTTCACCATGTGTTTCATTGTTCGAGAAATCCGGCGGTGTGGCAGTCACGCTTAACGCCGGCCAAAAAGAAAATTAAAAATTGACCATGCTCAAAGTCACCGAAATCGCATTCAGTTGCTACGCCGTCACCGACATGGCGCGGGCGCGGAAATTTTACGAGGACGTGCTCAGCCTGAAACCGACGACCGTCCACGATTCCGAGCACGGCAAATGGGTGGAATATGAATTCGGTCCGCACGCGCTGGCCATCGGTTCCTCGCCGATGTTCAAGCCCAGTCCCGACGGCTGTTCCGTGGCGTTGGAAGTTGAAAATTTCGACGATGCGGTGGCGCAATTGAAACAGCACAACGTGAAATTCCGCATCGAGCCGATGGCCACGCCCGTCTGCTCCATGACGATGATTTACGATCCCGATGGCAACAGCATTTGCATTCACAAGCGGAAGGCGAAGTGATAGATTTGAACCCATGAATGCGACGATGACTTTCAAAGAAGCGGCGCTGCTCGCCATCAGCCGGCTGCCCGCGCGGGCGACGACGCAGCGGGTGCGGGAAACCGTGGACATCCTCGCGGCGCTTCGTGAATCAGAGCGGGCGTCGGCAGAAGGAAAAGTTTTTTCGCACGATGAAGTGGTCCGCCGTTTTCGCACATGGCGCAAGCAGTGACATTCAAAGTGGTGTGGACCGAACCGGCGGTCTGCGATTTGGAAAGAATTGACCGTTACCTGCGTCGCCGCAATCCCGCTGCTGCCGATAAAACCGGCGAGGCGATTTTAAGCAAGGCCGGCTTGCTGGCGCGTCATCCGCAACTCGGCGCGGTTTGGGAAGAGGACGACTGCTGGCGTTTTCTGGTGATGCGACCCTACAAGATTTTTTATCGGATTCTCACGAAGCAAAACGTGGTTGAGATTTCGCACATCCGGCACGGCGCGCGCGCCCTGCCAAGCATTGATGATTTACTGACTGATTAAATTTACATTATGGCAATTCTAGTCACCCCCAACACCAAGGTTCTCGTCCAAGGCATCACCGGCAGCTTTGGCGCGAAACACGCGCAACTCTCGATTGATTACGGCACACAGATCGTCGCCGGCGTCACGCCCGGCAAAGGCGGACAATTCTTCGAGCACGGCGGTAAGAAGGTTCCCATCTTCGACACCGTCGCCGAGGCTGTGAAACAAACCGGCGCGACCGCCAGCGCGGTGTTCGTCCCGCCGCCGTTCGCGGCGGATGCGATTCTTGAAGGCGCGGACGCCGGACTTGAACTCGTCGTCGCCATCACCGAAGGGATTCCGATTCGTGACATGATGAAGGTGAAACGCGCGCTGCAAGGCAACCTCAAGACGCGGCTCATCGGCCCGAATTGTCCGGGCATCGTCACGCCCGGCGAAGGCAAAGATTCGCACGGCGGCTGTCGCATCGGCATTGCGCCCGGCTACATTCACAAGAAAGGCAACATCGGCGTCGTCTCGCGCAGCGGCACGTTGACTTACGAAGCGGTGTGGCAACTCACGTCGCGCGGCGTTGGGCAATCCACCTGCGTCGGCATCGGCGGCGATCCGGTCAACGGCACGTCGCATCTTGATGTCATCAAACTTTTCAATGCCGACCCAGAAACCACTGGCATCATCATGATTGGTGAAATCGGCGGCAGCGCGGAAGAAGAAGCCGCCGAATGGATCAAGGCAAATTGCAAAAAACCCGTTGCCGGATTCATCGCGGGGGCAACCGCACCGCCGGGACGTCGCATGGGTCACGCCGGTGCCATCGTCAGCGGTGGCAAAGGCACGGCGGAGGCGAAGATCGCGGCGTTCAAGGCGGCGGGCATCGGCATCGCCGTCACGCCGAGCGAAATGGCGGACACGTTGTTGAAAATGATGTGAGTTAAATTTTGAATCACGAGTTGCGAATTCTGAATGGTTCGTCATTCTGAATTCGCAATTTGTTTTTGTATGGGCATTGTAGATTTCATCCTGAACCTCGCCGGGCTGCTGCTGTGGTTGAACTGGCGTTCCATCCGGTTCGACCCGCTCGCGAAACGCCGTCCGGCGACGTTGATGGGCACATTGCGTCCGGCGGCGCCCCAAAAGCTGCGTCGCTGGCATCTGCTGGTATTCATCGCGGGACTGCTGCTGCTGCGGGCGCTGATTTATTACTGGATCGGCTCGGCAGCGAACTGGACAGGCAAATTGGATTTTGGTTCGACCGTTTTGTCCTGCCGGAGCGACTGGTTTTTACGCATCCTCGCGTTTTCTTTTTTCAGTTTTGGTCTGACGCTGGGAATTTTTTATCTGTGCCTGCTGCCGCTCTCGTTGCTGGCCGGGCCGGAGCCGTTTCATTCGCTGGTGAAAATTCCGCTGGGCCGGGTGGATGACTGGCCGCGCTGGGCGAAAGTTATTTTGCCGTTTTTTGCGACGGCGTTGTTTTGGTGGCTAGCGAGCTGGGTGTTCGGCTGGTTGCAAATCATGCCCAGAACCATTTCACCCGCCGAGCGGTTTGAGCAATCGCTCATCATCGGCGCTGGCAGTTATCTGCTCTGGAAATTTCCGCTGGGCGTCATCCTGCTGCTGCATTTGCTGAACAGCTACGTCTATTTCGGCAAACATCCGTTTTGGAAATATATCAACGTGACCGCGCAAAAACTGCTGTCGCCGCTGGAAAAAATCCCCCTGCGCATCGGCAAGGTGGATTTTGCACCGCTGCTTGGGCTCGTCGTCCTGTTTCTCGCAGCGGAGGGAATGGCGCATCAGCTCTGGCGGCTCTACACGAAGCTGCCGTTTTGAAGCAGGCGCGCGACTCGGTGCGTTCGCCACGACAAAACAAAACGCGCACTGAAAAATTTCAGCACGCGTTCGTTTGTCCCTACAAATTTTCGGTTAATCAATTCTTCGCAGCGGCGCGGACGGCTTCAATCTCCTGCTTCACCTCGGCGGATTCTTTTTCAAATGCTTCGCTCGACTTGAATTGCTTCGCGACGGCTTGCGCCAGCGTGCGTCCCGCAAAAATGTCCGCCGGCTAGGGTGAAGGAGAGGGCTTCGTATGCGCCAAGCGGCCACAGCTATACTTAAACCGCTCTAGCCCACAATCAAGTTCACCATCCGCTTCGGCACGATGATGACTTTCTTGATGTT
>JANOBC010000216.1:0-5039 GCA_031411455.1 Limisphaerales bacterium | reverse complement strand
AGTGGTTTCAGGTTGTGACCAGTGGTCTCGAACTGGCAGACATAGCGACACGGGGAGAACTGCAACGGTTCCAGATAACGGGCGCCGAGTTTGATTTGCCACGCACTGTTTTGGAACCGCTGCACGTCCCGCTTCGGTCCGAGCACGGTCAGCCGGTTTTCGCATCGACTTTGGCTTCGGTCTTTGCAGTGGCTAGCCATGATGCCCTCCCTCCCACTTCCCGCACTCATGCAGGAACTCACACCCCATGCACCCGAACCCCGGCGCCGGCACGAAGTCCGCGCGCGCCAGTCCCTCCGCGTAGTTCTCGATCAGCCGGAACAACCGGGTGCGCTGGGATTCCACCATCGCTCCGGCTTCCGTGATCACGACCTTGGGCACCTTCGTCTTGATCAGGTGATGCAGCTCACGTCCGGCTTCCCGTTTGCCCGTCGCTTCCCGATACAACACCGAGTAGCAGTCCAGCTGCACGCCGTTCTGGTGCAACGCCAGGTCGGGGTCCGGCGTTTTGCCCGCGGATTTGAAGTCCACGATGCGCCCACCCGACCGCACCAGATCCAGCACGCCGATTAATATCGGCAGGCCATGGGCCGACAGATCCGCTTCCACCGGCACCTCCACTGCTTCGGGCAGTTCATCCGCTTTGATCGGCGTCTCGATGAAGTATTTTTCCAGCACCGCCCACGCCGAGGCTTTTTGTTCCGGCTCTTCCCCGTCCCAGTCGATCTGGCCTTGCTCTACCCAGCCGGTGTCGAACACCTGTTTGAGCTTCGCGAGTTCAAACGGCTGCTTCCGCCACCGCGCCAGGTTCCAGTGCTGCAACACCAGGTGCACGACCGTGCCAAAATGCAGCGCCGCCGTCTTCGGCTTCGTCAGCTTCAGCACATACCGGAAGTAAAACTTCAACCGGCATTGCAGCCAGCAGTTCAACCGGGAGGCGGACACCGTCTGCTGCAGCTTCTCGATGGTAGTGACGCCGTTGTTACCGCCGACCGGTTCGATGCCCGGTTCCACGAGCGCGATCATCGGGCACCTGCTTTCTGGCCGAACCGCTGGTTGCGGGGTTTGCTCTGCCCCGTCTGCTCCAGCAGCTCGTCGATGAGGCCGCTGGCTTCCAGTTTGTTCAACGCTTTGACGCCCTTGCCGAACCGATCCTGCGCCAACTGCTCGACCTTGGCTTTATCCAATTTGTTTTCGTCCGTGATCTTGAGGATCAGGTCGCGCTGTTTATCTGAACAGCTCCAGGCGTCGGTCTCCGACATGTGGTGGTGGCCGTTGCCATTTGTTTTCACGTGTCCATTACCGTTTAGAGCCGGCAGGTAACCGACCGTCTGGATGTTCGCATCCACGCTCTGCTGCAACACCGCGTAGAGCCGGGCCGATTCTTTTTCCACGTGCGATACGTCGCTCAGTTCCGTCTTGAGCGTGACGCTGAACTGATGGCTGCTATAGCCGGGCAAGCCGATCTTCTTACTATAATTTGCTTCGAGGGTGATCATGGTTATTCCTTTCTTGTTTGATCCGGTGAGTTTCATCCGGCCGCCGGGATCAGGGCGGCCGGATGGTTATGACAGCTTGAGGGTCGGGACGGATGGCAGCGCCGCTTCATCCGCGAACTGCACCTGGATCTGGTTGAAGCCGGATCGACCCCACTGGCCTTCCCGCTCCAGCCACAGCCGGACGAACTCCGCCACCGACTTGCGACACGTATCGCGAACGAGCTGACGGCGTCGCGGATCATCTGCTAGGGCTGCGAGTTTCGGCGTGATCTGCTGTTCGAGTTGCTGAACCAGGTCAGTGGGAGCGAACCGCCCCCAACCCCGCACGCTTAACCGTTGCAGTTCGTCGGTGTGGATCGCCGGTGGTAACGCCGCTTGAAAGGTCGGGGCCACCACGCGGACCATTTGACCACGGGGCTCCAATCGCCACACATCTCTGAGTTGGAGGTGGTAGCGGTAGGTCACCGGCACCGAGACCTGGGCGACGTTCGTGCCCAGGTCGAGCAAGCCCCACAACACCGTGCAACCATCGCTTTGGGTGAAGGTCTCGACCTGTTTGCACGTGGCCAGTTCCAGGTTCAGCTCTGAGGTGATCTCCGGGATGGAGGCGGTGAACCGCGCGGTAAGGTCTTGCTGGGTGAAGCGGGGTGGGGATTGGTTAAGGGCGGGGGTTGATGGTTTGCGGTTGAGGTAGAGGTAGGCCGCCAGGCCGGCCAGAGAGGCCCCGGTGATGACGACGACCGTGGTGTCGGTTGAAGGTTGGGTGATCAAGGGAAAGTCCTTTCGGGAATGATCCACTACTTCGGCACTGCCAAGGGGAGGTGGAACGGGGGTGGATGACTGTAGAAGCGCTAACTGAACGGACAGAGACAACGGGTCTCGGTCACATGTTTATAACACAGAAAGGGGGGCGGTTGCAGAACTCACTATGTTTGAATATCGATCGGGGGGCACGGGGCTTTTTGCCCAACTCAATATCATTGGTAAGTCTTTAATTGGATACACACTTTCAAAATAGGACTCCCCCGATGGGGTATCCGGTTTATTCGCGTCAGTATCGCGCGCTGATTTTCTGAACGCTACTTGTCTCCTTGCTTGAACGTTCCCTGAACCAGCGCGCATACTGCCGTGAATGTCTTTCGAACTCACAGAAAAACTCCTGAGCGATGCCGCTGGCTGGGAAGCCGTGAAGCTGGCGCGAGCCTATCTCGCGTCAGGGCAGGTCGTGAGTTCCGCCTGGTCGCCGCCGCTATTGCGCGGGGTGGTGCGGGTTGGGGAAATCTTTTTTCGCGCTTCGCTCGTCATCAAGGCGGAGACCGACCTGGAAAATCTCTGCACCTGCCGGGAGGCTCGCGAGTCGGGAAAAATCTGCCCTCATGTCGTCGCGGTTGGCTTGCATTGGTTGAAAGGTCAAAAGCCCGTTGCGGTCGCGGCTCCGATCCAAAAGACGGCCATGGTCACCCCGGCAAAAGCTTCTTCGCTGCGCCGTGAATCTGGCGGCTTACCCGCAAAACTATTCATCATTTTTCCGCCGAACTTCGATCAGGCGGTCACTCGAGGAAAAATCATGTTGGTGCTGGAGGCGCGCTGGAACGGCGGACGCTGTCCGTTAAATGCGCTGCCAAAAGGCCAGGCCTACGCCTTTTCCGCAGCCGATAACGCCATCATCGAGCACTTGGAAATACTATCCGACGGTGAAACGCCGGCGCTGCTGCAGCTGGAATTAAAGGACTTCGTCGCTCTGCTGCCGCTGCTCGCCGAACACCCACAACTCACGCTCGGCAAATCCGCCGCCGTGACAGTCAGCCGCACGCCGTTTCCGTTGCCGCTGCGCGCCACTTTGGAAACGAGCGGCGAAATCGTGCTTTCGATGGCGGGAAAAACGGCGGCGTTCATCCGCGTCGGCGATTGGGTATGGCATGATCAAACATTGCAGCCGCTCGGCTTACCGCCGATCGTGCAGAAAATCTTTCAAGCACCCGTGCGGCTATCGCGGGCGCAGGTGCCGCTGTTTCTCAGCCAGCACTGGTCGCAGATGGAAGCGGCGGGCGGCGTGGAGACAAATTTCAAGCTCACGGATTTTTCAATCGAGCCGCAGCCGCCGCGTTTCCTGCTCGAACTCAAGGGCGGCCTCGCGCAATTGACCGCCCGGCTGCACTGCGCTTACGGCGCGCGGATCATGTTGCTGGGCGTCACGGCGGACGACGAAGGCATCTGGCTGCCGGATCCGGCCGTGGCGACGCGTTATGCCACCCGGGATTTTGTGGCGGAACGAGCCGCGCTCGGACGTTTGCAGCGCAGCGGATTTTCCAGTGTGGACGGGCAGGGGAAGTTACAATTGGTCGGGCAGAATGGCGTGTTAAATTTTTTGGCGCGGGAGTTTCCCAAGCTGCAACGCGAATGGAGCGTCACGCTCGATGAGCAGCTCGAGAATCGCACGCTGAAGAATCTTGAGCGCGTGGAACCCTCGTTCCAGATCGCGTCGTCGGGCGTGCAATGGTTTGATCTCGGCGTGGTCTTTGCGACCAGCACGGGTGAGAAATTTTCGGCGGCGGAAATTCAGCGCCTGATTTTATCCGGCCAAAATCATACGCGGCTGGCGAATGGTAAGATGGCCGTGATTGACACCGGGGCGGTGGAAGAATTGCAGGAGGTGCTGCTGGATTGTTCGCCGCAGCAAAACGCGCAAGGCTACCGCATCAACAGCCAGCAGGCGGGGTTTGTCGAGGCGACGTTGCGGCAGCACAGCGGTTGGAAAGTGTCGGCCCCCTCCGCCTGGCGCGACCGGGCAGCCAAACAGAGCGGGGAAGCCAAGTTGCAATGTCCACCGCTCGGAGATCTGGAAAATGTCCTGCGCCCGTATCAAAAACACGGGGTCGCGTGGCTGGGTTTTCTGCGGGAAAATGGTTTCGGCGGCATTCTGGCGGATGAAATGGGCCTGGGGAAAACGCTTCAGACACTCGCGTTTTTGAAATCGCTGCCAACCGGCCGCAATCATCCGCATCTGATCATTTGCCCCACGAGCCTGGTGTTCAACTGGCTGGCGGAAGCAAAAAAATTTACGCCGGACTTGAAGGTGCTGGCCCTGCACGGACTGGATCGGCACGCACGCTTTTCCGAAATTAAAAATCACGACATCATTATCACGAGCTACGCGCTCATCCGGCGCGATGCCGAGCAGTATCGCGGGCTGGACTTCGATACGGTCGTGCTCGACGAAGCGCAGCACATCAAAAACCGCCAGACGCAAAATGCGCAGGCGGTCAAAGCGGTGAAGGCGAAACATCGGCTGGTGCTGACCGGCACGCCGATGGAAAATTCCGTCCTCGATCTGTGGTCCATCTTTGATTTTCTCATGCCCGGCTACCTCGGTTCGGCCAAAGATTTTCGGGAACGCTATGAACTGCCAATCGTGAAGGCGAAGGATGTCGAAGCGCAGCAACGACTCGCGCGGCGGTTGCGTCCGTTCCTGTTGCGCCGCCTCAAGCAGGAAGTCGCGAAAGATCTGCCCGAAAAACTGGAGCAGGTGTCGTTCTGCGA
>JANOBC010000215.1:0-1963 GCA_031411455.1 Limisphaerales bacterium | reverse complement strand
CGGCATCATCGGGAAAAACGGACGCGGCCTCGCGGATGAACTCGGCGTCAGCGGCCAAATCGAAATCCAGATGGGCACGCTCGGCAAGGCGCTCGGCGCAAGCGGCGGCTATATTTGCGGCTCACGCGCACTGATTGATTTTCTCGTGAACCGCGCCCGCAGCTTTATTTTCAGCACCGCGCCTGTCCCCGCCGCCGCCGCCGCCGCGACAGCGGGCATCCAACTCGTTCAGTCCAGCGAGGGAGGTGCGAAGCGGAAAACACTTTTCGCACACTTAAAAAACTTTCATTCCGCGCTCCGCGCTCCGCACTCCGCGCTTTCATCCGCCATCATCCCGCTGATTCTCGGTGATGAAAACCGCGCGCTCGCCGCTGCCACCAAACTGCGCGAACAAAACATTTTCGTCCCCGCCATCCGTTACCCCACTGTCGCGCGCGGCGCGGCGCGGCTGCGCGTCACTTTGACCGCCGCCCATTCCACGGACGACATTTCCAGACTGGCGGAGACGTTGAAAACTTTAAACATTGGGCTTTAGACATTAGACTCATGCACAACCTCGCCAAGCTGGATCAAAAATTCGTCTGGCATCCGTTCACGCAGATGCGTGATTGGCTCAAGCACGAGCCGATTGTCATCGCTTCCGGCAAAGGCGCGGTGCTGCGTGATGTTCGCGGCAAGGAATACCTCGACGCCAATTCCTCCATTTGGACGAACCTCCACGGCCATCAGCATCCGAAAATAAATGCCGCCATCACGCGGCAGTTGAAAAAAATTTCCCACTCGTCAGCGCTGGGCTTCGCCAACGAGCCAGCGAGTTTGCTGGCGGAAAAGTTAATCGGAGGGACGAGTTCCACGAGTCTCCATACAAAATCAGGGACTCGTTAAACTCGTCCCTCCGAACGTTTGGAAAAAGTTTTTTTCAGCGACGACGGTTCCACCGCGCTCGAAGTCGCCTTGAAGCTGGCTTACCAATTCACGCTCCGCACGCGCGGCCAGAAATTCAAGCCGCGCTTTCTTTCCCTCCACGGCGCGTATCATGGCGACACCATCGGCGCGACTTCGCTTGGCCACATTGATTTGTTTCACAAGGCTTACGGTGGGATGTTGTTCCAGACGGACAAGGTGATGTCGCCCTACTGCTATCGCTGCCCGTTCAACCGCGCGAAGCCGGAGCGCGCCGATGCGCGCACATATCGAATTTGCAGCTGGGAATGCACCGGCAAATTGGATCAAAAATTTTCCGCGCAGAAGAAAAAGGGAAACCCCTACGCGGCATTTGTCTTCGAGCCACTGATGCAAGGCGCAGCGGGAATGATTCCGCAGCCGACAACGTGGTTGATGCAGGTGCGGGAAATCGCACGCAGTCATGGCGCGCTGTTAATTGCAGATGAAGTGATGACAGGGTTTGGTTGCACAGGTCGACCCAGTGCCGGGGTCTTGCCCGACAGCCAACAAAATGATCCGGCCTTTCGACAAAAGTGGGATGCTGCTGAAGTTTTATTCGCCACGCAGCACGAAAATGTTCAGCCCGATTTTCTCTGCGTGGCGAAAGGATTGACCGGCGGTTATCTGCCGATGGCGGCGACGTTGACGACGCAGGCTGTCTTCGACGCATTCCTCGGCGAATACGATGAGTTCAAGACGTTCTTCCACGGTCATAGCTACACCGCCAACCAGCTCGGCGCGGCCGCCGGCCTGGAGAGTCTGGCCATGCTCGAATCACGCGCCTCGTTTCTCCAAAGAACCCGGCTGGCCGGTTGGATGCGCGACGGTCTGCAATCGCTCTGGAAGCTGGATGCCGTGGGCGACATCCGGCAAATCGGCCTCGTCGCCGGGGTCGAACTGGTCAAAGACTGGCGCGCGCGCAAAGCGTTCCCCCTCGCCGAACAGGCGGGCATCCGCGTCTGCCAGGCCATGGCGCAGGCCGGCGTGCTCACGCGCCCCGTCGGCAACGTTATCGTGC
>JANOBC010000214.1:0-9388 GCA_031411455.1 Limisphaerales bacterium | reverse complement strand
CGCGCATCTATTTGGACTTCCGCCACAGCTCGTCCAAAGGCATGAATATTCTCTATGCCGATACCAGCGTGCGTTCCATCGCTTACAACAACGTCAAAACTCTCTGGACAAAAACTCTCTGGGAAAACCGTTAAGCCAGTTACAGCACCATCAAATCATTGAGTTCAACTAGACAAGATAATCTCCATTCACACTATTTATCCCCAACTAAAAAACTGAAAACCATGAAAACTACGCGACCACGTTCTGCAATTTTCCAGCCTCTAATAATCATCGCCGCCGCCTGCCTGTTTTTCGGGCCTGCGCTTTTCGCCGCCGTAACGCTGCCCTTTTATGACGAATTTCCCAGCACTTATGCCAATGGCAACCTTGGTGCGGCCGGCGTGGGTGATTCCACTTGGACCAACGGTTTGGCCACGACCCCCATTTCTGTCGGCTCAGCCTCTGCGTTGAGCTATGTTGGGTTGCAGGCGCCCGGCGCAGGCAGCAAAGGTGTGCGCGTGCTCTATCCCAACCCGGCGGCGCAAAGCGATATTGGGGGCACCTTTGCCTCGGTCAGTTCGGGCTCGGTGTATGTCTCGTTCCTCATCAAGTTAACCACCTCGCCGAGCGGGAGTCGGACCATTGTCAATCTGCACAATAGCGCCACACCACCCAATACCACCGCTAAATTGGCCATCATCATCGACAGTAATGGACGTTTGAGCGTGAACAAAGCGCTTAACGCGGCCCCTTTGACCGCGACGGGCGGCATCACCAACACGGCCGCGTTGGGCACGACCAGCACCCACCTCGTGGTGGCGCGCTATACCTTCAACACGGGGACGACGACGGACGACAGCGTGGATCTTTGGCTGGATCCGGGCAGTCTGGGTTCGGGTTCTGCACCGGCACCAACGGTTGGCGGGGTGGTCAACACCGCCTCCACGGATCCATCTTCTCTTTCCACCTACTTTCTCCACGTCCAAGGGACCGGAACAACCGGTGAATGGGCGATTGACGAATTTCGGATCGGCACCAGTTGGGCGGATGTGACGCCGGTGCCGGCAGTTGTGCCCGGAGGGGCTTACTTTAGCAGCATCGCCTCTGGCAATTGGAATGCAACCAACACTTGGGAATACAGCCCCGACGGCTCAACAATCGTCAACCCGGCCACGATTACGCCCTCGATAGTTTATGCGGTGACTAACAAAACCAGCCATAACGTGACCATCACCAATGCTGCCGAGGCCTTGTCCTTGGATGTGCTCGGCACCGTTACCGTCAGCGGAGTTGGCAGCCTTAACGTCAGCAACGCCCTCCGTGTGGCCACGGGTGGAACGCTCAATCTCACCACCACGGCCGCCACCGCTGGCCCGGTGACGATGACGGGCGGTAGCATCAATGGTATCGGCGGATCGCTCACCGGCACGAGTTACAGTGTTCCGGTCGGGGCCGCCAACGTTTCAGTGTCTGCCAATCTGGCCGGAGCTGCTGCCCTGACCATCAGCGAGCCGACGGCAACGCTCGCTTTGAGCGGGACCAACACTTACAGCGGCGATACGACCATCGCCAACGGCACCATTCAAGCCAATGGAGCCGGTTCTCTCCCGGGAGCCTCCAACTTGAAAACCGGCAGCAGCACGGCAAACAACAGCACCCTCAATCTGGCCACCGCGTCCGCCAGTTACGCGATGAATAAATTGAGCGTCGGCGGGGTCATCAGTTTCAGCGGCCCGAGTTCTGGCATGGCTACGCTCACATTCACCAACGGCGCAGACATCACCGGCTCCTCCGGCAAGCGCCTGAACGTGTTCGACACCAACACGACCGTCATCGTCAATGGCCCGCGTTTTGATTTGATCGGCCCCGCAGGAACGAGCCAGCGCATTCTGACCATCACCAACAACGGCAACTTGACCATCAACGCGCCGCTGCAAGATTTGTCACCGGCCACCAACAGCGGCGGACTTACCTTGAGCGGAGAAGGCATCATGATTCTCAGCGGAACCAACACCTATCAGGGAACCAATAAAATCAACACGGGCACGTTGCGGGTGAATGGTCCGGCGGCGCTCTCCGCCGCCACCACTCTGGCCACGGGTTCCAGCGCCACCAACAGCACCAAACTGGATCTCGGCACGCCCGGCAGCTACTCGGCCAACGGGCTGTTTCTCACCGGCATCCTGCGCGTCTCGGCCTCGGGCGGCACATCCTCGCTGACCCTTACCGGCGCGTGCGTCATGGCCGGAAGCGGCAGCCGCGCACTGGATGCCGACACCAATACGACCATCATCGTCAACCAGCCGTTTGATTTGTTCGGTGGCACGGCCAGCACCACCCGCAATTTGAATGCGCAAGGCAGCGGCAATTTTATCTTCAACGGTTCGCTCACCAATGGCAGTGCGCCCGGCAGTTACGTCTGCGGTTTCCGCAAGAGCGGCGCCGGCACTGCGACACTAAACGCCGTCAATTCCTACAATGGGAGCACGACGATTCTCGAAGGTCGCGTTGCGCTCGGAGCCAGCGCTTCGATCGCGAACTCGTCCAACATCGTCGTCTACGCCGGGGCAATCTTTGATGTCTCCGCAGTGCCCGGCGGCTTCACCTTGAGTGCGCCGCAGATTCTCGGCAACAGCACGGACAGCACCAACGTCTTCGGCCCGGGCATTTTGAAAGGCAGCATCAACGCCAGTTCCAACATTTTGAATCTGGCCATCTCGAACAACTTGCCATGTTTGAATGTCACGAACGGAACGCTGACGTTGTCGGCAACGACGGCCATCACCATCACTCAAATTGGCAGCACGCTTCCGAATGGCAGCTACCTGCTTATCTCCAAATCCACTGGCGGTGCGGTGTCCGGCAGTGTTCCCGCCTCGGTCACCGTCGGCGGCGGGGGCGCTGCGTCGGCCGCTACGCTCGCGATTTCGGGCGGCGAACTGTTCCTGAACGTCGGCAGCGTGACGCCGCCGTCGCCGATTCCCCTGTCGGTATCGCAAGCCGGCAATGTGCTGACGTTCTCGTGGACGAATGCCGCCTTTCGCCTTCAATCACAAACCAACGCGCTGTCCGTGGGGCTCAATACAAATTGGACGGATTATCCCGGCGGCAGCAGCAGTCCGGCGAATGTGACGAATAATCCCGCAAACCCGGCGGTGTTCTTCCGGTTACTCGCCCCGTGATTGACGGGTCAGTGAAATGTAAGCTGGCGGTTGGACGGAGCGGGGCAACCCGCTCCGTCCTTGAACATTCGGGATCACAATGACGACGAGGCAATTTCATTCCACCCGGCTCCCCGCATCGTTGGTCAGCGTCTATCTGTGCCTCGCGTTGCTCGCGGTTGGTGCGCTCAACCTTCCCGCCGCCACCAACCTGAGCGTCTGGGCTTATCCCGGTTCGAGTGGCAGAATCCTTCAGCAGCCCGATGCGTTGGGCAATCGCGTCCTCGATTATTCCTCCGTCGGCTACAAAAGCGGCACAGTGCCTTTGCCAACCGTGACGGTAAAAACCAACGTCAGCCCCGGCGCGGGCGATGACACCGCGCGAATTCAAGGCGCGATCAATTATGTGAAAACGCTGCCGCTCGACGCGAACGGTTTTCGCGGCGCGGTGCTGCTCGCTGCGGGCGAGTATCAAATTTCCAATTCCATCACCATTGACGCGAGCGGCATTGTCCTGCGCGGCGTAGGTGATGGCAGCGACACGAACAGCAACACCGTCCTGCGTTCCACCGGCACGAACCAGCCCACGCTCATCGCCCTGGCCGGCTCCGGTTCGCCGTCCCGAGGTTCGTCGCGCAACATCACCAACGTTTACGTCCCCGTCGGCGCTCGCAGTTTCAACGTGAGTGCCTCCGGCCTGACCGTCGGCGGACGCGTCCTCGTCACGCGGCCGTTCCCGACCAACTGGATTTCCACCATCGGCATGGATTTGCTCGACGTGCCGTGGCCGCCGAGTTTCAGTCTGGAATTTGATCGCACCATCAAAAGCATCGAGGGCAGCCGCGTCACGCTCGACGAGCCGATCAGCACGGCGATTGAATCGCAATACGGCGGCGCCACGATCCAGGCTTACACTTGGTCGGGGCGAGTCACGAATGTGGCTGTGGAATTTCTTCGGGGCGTTTCCGATTTCAATGTCGCGGTCACGAACAACACCGGTGCCTCCAGCTATTATTTCTCGGATGAAAACCACGGCTGGACTTTCATCGGTGTGGTCGCGGTGGAAAACGTCTGGGTCCGCAATGTGACGTGTCAGTATTTTGGTTATGCCTGCGTGAGCGCCACCGGAAGCACGCGCAACCTCACTGTCCGCGACTGCACTTCGCTCGACCCCGTTTCCATCATCACCGGCGCGCGGCGCTATGCGTTCGTGCTGAATGACAGTTGCTTTGGTCTCATTCAAAATTGCACCACGCGCAATGACCGGCATCAGTTCGTCACGCAATCGCTCACCTCCGGCCCGAATGTTTTTGTGGACGGCTCCAGCACCAACGCTTACGCGGATGCCGGGCCGCATTTCATCTGGGGCAACGGCGAGCTCTGGGACAACATCACCGTCCAGGGCGACAATATCGATGTGCAGAACCGCGGCAACGCGGGCACCCAACACGGCTGGGCGGGCGCGAATGAACTCATCTGGAATTCTTTGGCCGATGGTTTCATCGTGCAAAATCCGCCCACCGCGCGCAACTGGCTCATCGGCTCCGTTGGCAGCATTCAGGCCGGGACGTTGTTCGTCGGCCCGCACGACAATGGCACTTACGATTCGCACGGCACGAATGTTTTTCCCAGCAGCATCTACTACTCGCAGTTGCAGGATCGTCTTGCCGCACCGAATCTCCAAACACGCGAATACTGGATCGGCGACCTTGACCAATTCGTGACCGGCAGCCCGACGGGCGAAGTGGTGCAGGTGGATTTCGCGTGGCGCACCAACGTGCAGGCCGCCGCCGGAGCCGCCGCCGTGAACGGCTTCGATCTCGTCAGCAGCAACCAATGGGTCGCGTTCACCTTTTCCAACACGCTGTTCGCCACCGAGCGCATCGTCGGCGCGTCGCTCGCGCTGGCCATGCGGGCGTCCAGTGCCGCCGCCTCGAACGCCGCGCTCTATCTCGACTCGCTCGCGAATAGCAACCGCTTCAGCAGCCACGGCTGGCTGCCCATCGGCACGGGCACCAACACGACGGTGCGCGTCCTGGATCTCGGCGGCCAACTCAACTTGCTAACGAACGGCCAGCTTAACGTGGCGGTAAATAACGGGGCGGGCATTGACTGGGCGCTGCTGGAAGTTCAAGTCGCAACGAACGTGGTTTCCTTCACCAACACGCTGCCGCCCGTGGCTGATAATTTCGTGCGCGCTGGCACGTTTACCGGTGACAACTATGGCAGCAGCACGCTGCTAACCGTCAAGCTGGACACTTCTGCTGACGCGGTGCGGCAGGCGTATTTGTGCTGGGATTTGACCGGCGTGACCAATCAGATTTTACACGCCCGCGTGCGCCTCACGCCGACGGGCGTGGGCACGAACAATCTGCAGCACGGCATCACTCTCGCGACTACGAATGTGTGGAATGAATCTTCACTGACGTGGAGCAACCAGCCGGGCGGCGGCAAACGTTTCGCCACGTGGATTCCGGCGGCGGGGCAGCCGGTGGAATTTGTTGTCACGCCGCAGGCGCAGGATGCGTTCAATGGTGACCGGCAGCTTGCCTTGAAATTATTTTCCCTGAGTTCGGTCGGTGGACCGGGCTTTGCGAATTATGCTTCGCGCGAGGATGTCGCCGCCGCGCAACGTCCACAATTGATCCTCACGCTCGCTGGCAGTCAGGCCAACACCGCACCCACCGTTTCGAGCATCACCAACCGCAGCATCGTTGCCAACACCAGCACCGACCCCGTGTCGCTGGTGATTCAGGACGCGCAATCCGCACCGCAAAATCTCAGTCTCACCGCCACATCTTCCAACACGACGCTGGTGCCCGTCGCGAACATCCTCTTCGGCGGTAGCGGTTCGAATCGCACCGTCACCGTCACCCCGGCCACGAATCAGACCGGCAGTTCGCTCATCACCGTGACTGTCACCGATCCCGGCGGCTTGACGGTGAACTCCGCCTTCACATTGACCGTCACCACGAATCCGATCGTCCAGCCGCCACAGTTCATCAGCTTCGTTATGAACTCCGGCGGGAGTTTTAACTTCTCCGGCACCGGCCCGGCGGGGGCCGGATATCGGATCCTGGCCACCACTAATCTCCTGCTGCCCTTCGCCAACTGGAGCGCCATCGGCACGGGTGTTTTCAGCGGCGGCGTTTTTGAATTCACTGACTTGCAAGTCACGAATCAGCAGCAAAAATTTTACCGCGTGGCCACGCCATGATTCCAAACGCCATGTTAAATTCACCTTCCAAAGTCGCGTTGGCGAGGACGCATTGCCACTGGTTGGTCATCGCCATTTTGTTTGCCAGCGGCCTCGGTCTTCGCGCGGCGGAGTTGCGGCCATTTCCACAATCGGCCAACACTCATGGTCATGGATTGAAGCCGGACAACCTGTCGCCCGCGCAACTGGATGCCGCGATCACCAACTTCTGGTTCGCGTGGAAACACAAGTATTTGTTGCCGTCCAAGAAAATTCCGGGCGCGTTCAAAGTGAATTTTGACCGCAAGGGAACGACGGTTTCCGAAGCGATGGGCTACGGGATGTTGCTGTCCGTCTATCTGGCCGGGGCGGATGCGGACGCGCGGAAAATTTTCGATGGTTTGAATCAATTTCGCAAAAGCCATCCGTCCAAGATTGATCCGGCGTTGATGTGCTGGAAAATTCCGGCGTCTGAAAAAACCGTGCGCGATGACTGCGCCACCGATGGCGATCTCGATATGGCGTTCGCGCTCCTACTCGCGCACCGGCAATGGGGTGACGCCACGTATTTCGCCGAGGCGACGAACTATCTCAGCGCCATCGCCGCCACGTTGGTGCGCGCCGATTTTTCGCTGCGGCTGGGCGATTGGAACCAAGCCCCCGGCCAGACGCGCCCCTCGGATTTCATGCCCGCGCACTTCCGCAGTTTTTTTGCCGCCACACAAAATGGAATTTGGACGAACGTGGAAAACCAGTGCTACGCCATTCTGGAGCAGTTGCAGACGAACGCCGCGCCAGCCACCGGATTGATTCCCGACTTCGCGCTGGAATCGGCGGGTGCGTGGAAACCGGCGCCCGCCAAGTTTCTTGAAGACGCCAACGATGGCGCATACTTCTACAACTCCTGTCGTGTGCCGTGGCGCATCGGTTGGGCGGCGTGGGCCACGGGCGATGAACGCGCGCATCGGATTCTCGCTCGCTTCATGACTTGGACGGTGAAGCAGGGTTCGACGCCGGAAAATTTTCGCGCCGGTTATGCGCTCGATGGCGCGAACCTCGATGGCAATGACTACGCCACGGCGTGTTTCATTTCCCCCACCGGCGTCGCCGCCATGGCCACGGCGAATCAGGCTTGGCTTAATCAAGCCGCCGACTACGCGGCCAAGCACCGCGAAAAATATTACGAAGACAGTGTGAGTTTGCTGTCGCTGCTCGTCATGTCCGGCAATGCGTGGACGATTACGAACCCATAAAAAAATTGAAATTAAGCTGTCCGAAAATCTTAAACGAAGTTGAAACTTGTTATGAAACCATTCACTAAAACTAAAATCATGATCGCCCGTTTGCTGACGCTTTCATTCATCGCCGTGCTGGCGTGGATTGCGTCTCCCGCTGTGGCCGGTGCTGCGCCGGTGGGCGGGACGAATTCAACCGCGAAGGAGGCTGAAGTGACGCCGCTTTCAATTCCGGGCAGCGAGCCATTCGTGTTTCGAAAGGTGGGAGATTTGGAATTGCGGTTGCACGTTGTGAAGCCGAAGGGATGGGCCAAGAACGATCATCGTCCGTGCTTTGTGAGTTTCTTTGGTGGCGGTTGGAGTGGTGGCAACCCCGAGCGCAGCATCGGCTGGGCGAAGTGGGCCGCCAGTCAGGGGCTCGTCGGCATCGCGCCGGATTATCGCACGCGTGATCGTTTGGGCGGCACGCCCGAAGACTGCGTGTCCGATGGACGTGCGGCGGTGCGCTGGATTGAAGAGCACGCTGCGGAACTGGGCATTGATCCGAAGAAGATTATCGCGATGGGTGGTTCGGCGGGCGGTCATGTCGCGGCGTGGACGGCAATTCCTTCATCCGGTCCGGGCAAGGATGATCCGGCACCGGAAGTTTTGCCGGTGGCTTTGGTTTTGTTGAATCCCGTGACGGACACCAAAGACAGCGGCTATGGCGGCACCAAGCGGTTCGGCAAAGATGCCGCCCGCGCCCTGGCGGCTTCCGTCCCCGACCAGATGCCGACCAATATGCCGCCCACGATTGTATTCCACGCCACGGGGGACACGACCGTGCCTTACGCCAATTCGGTTGCGTTCCGCGACAAGCTGGTCAAAGCCGGGAACCGCTGTGAACTTGTGACGTTTGAAGGCTTGGGTCATTCCTACAATTCCAGCAAGTATGGCGAAGCTGGAAAAGCGGCGGACCAAAAAACGCACGAAGACGTTGAAAAATTTCTCACGAATCTAGCGCTGATGGGAAATTCAAAACCGGCGGAATCGAAGTAAAACCAAAGGCTTTGCTTCAACCGACAAGGCACAAAATGCGGGTCGCAACCATAAATTAAAATGGCAATCAAACATCCCCTGCCCTTGAAATCGCTGCACCTGTTCGCCGTCGGATTACTCCTGTCGTGCGCGAACCTTGGCGGTGCGGAACCGCGCCAACGGCTGGCGAGCGGCTGGGAATTTTATCAAGGCTCGCTCGGCAGCACTTGGGAAATTTGGCGCGGCGACAAGGCGACGGATAATGTCAACTGGACGCCCGTCACGCTGCCGCATTGTTTCAACGCGCGCGATTCGGTGGATCCCGATGTGCGCTACTACCAGGGTCCGGGTTGGTATCGCACGCAATTGAAAGTGTTGAATCCATTTCCAAATGGTCGCACGTTGCTTCACTTTGACGGCGCAGGACAAAAGTCTCAAGTGTTCGTCGGCATGAAAAAAGTCGGTGAGCATCTGGGGGGTTACGACCAGTGGGACGTGGATATCACCGGCGCGGTTGCGAGAGAAGCCGAGGTGCCGCTCGCCGTCCTGTGCGATAATTCGCGCGATGCTGAATCTATTCCATCCGACTTAAGCGACTTCAATCGCTACGGCGGACTCTATCGTCACGTCAGCCTCGTTTATGTTCCGGCGATTTCAGTGGAGCGAGTTCACATCGAGCCGGTGCTGGGTGCAGATGGTAGGGCGACGGTGAAAATTCGCGGGCGACTTTACAATCCCACGGCGTTGAAAGATGAAACGGAGTTGACCATCGAAGTTCACGACGCGAGCGGAAAAAT
>JANOBC010000213.1:0-5200 GCA_031411455.1 Limisphaerales bacterium | reverse complement strand
CTCATGCGCAGTTCACACTCCAGTTCTGTCGGAGCGGAAACATCCACGAGGTAAGTCACCTTGGACATCAGGCCGGCCTGCACCGGCAACATCATGGCGCGGGCGAAATCCAGCGGGCGCGTTTCGCCGCACGGCTTGAGTTCGCCCAAATTAAACTCGCTGCTCGCGGCGAGTGAGGCATTGTTCACGAGGTTCTCTTTGTCCTCCAGCGCGACGCCGGGAATGTATTGGCCGCGCTTGAGCAATTCGCGTTGAAGTTCGGTGATGTAAGGCCGCGCCGTGATGTCGCGGGGATTCAAGTTGTGCTGTTTGCACAACGCGGCAGCCTGACCAACCGCTTGACCGCTGTGGGCAGTGGTTGCCATCACGCGCGTCGAACCAAACGCGATGTGTGACGCGCTGATGATGCGGCCGGCCAGGAAAAGATTTTTGATGTTGCGGCTGTAAAGGCTGCGATAGGGAATCTGATAGACGCCCTTGGAATGCCATTGCTGGCAGCCGGGTTTCTCGCTAAACACGCCGTCGCTCGGATGCAGGTCAATCGCCCAGCCCCCGAAGGAAACCGCGTCGGGATGCTGGCGTTGCTCGATCAAGTCCTGCTGGATGATCATGTGGTCGCCCTCGAAGCGGCGGCTCTCGCGTTTGCCGGGAATCGTGCCGACCCATTCGAGCGTGAGGTTTTCCGACTCGGGAAAATTGCCGGAGTTCTTGATGTAGTTCCAGACGCCGTAGGCCACCTTCCACAGCTCCCACTTGATGGTTTCCGTCTCGTGAACGGTGTCGAGATTGCCGCCCCACTCAAGCCACCAAAGTCGACAGCCGGAATCGCTGGATTTGAAATCGCGATAGCGCGGAATCTTGGTGATGTCCGCCAGCGCGAAACTCGGCGCGGTGTATTTGACCGGGTGGCCCGTGTCCTTGGAATAAAAGTAAAGCGAGTGGCCGAGCAATTCGCTGTTCGCCTTGGCGGGTGCAAAATTTTCACCGAACTCCGCCTGCGCCTCCGTGCCGAGGCGAAACGCCGCGCCCGCCAAGAAACCGACAATGCCGTCGCCCGAAGCGTCGCAAAACAGTGGCGCGGTGACGAGATACTCGGTGGCATTCTGCGAACAAAAGGCGCGGACGGATTTGATGGTGTCGGCGTCGCTCTTTTCGAGGTCATGAACAGCGGTATTGAGCAGTAGCGTGATGTTTTTTTCCGACACGACTTTTTCCAGCATCACGGTGTCCAACATGAGCGCATTACCCTCGGGGTTACGGGCCATGTTTTCCACCATTATTTCGTCAATCACGCCGCCCTCGCGCGCCCAGCGGTTGTTGTTCCCCATGTGCGACGTCGCGCCCAGAATCCACAGCCGCACTTCACTCGATGCATTGCCGCCCAGCACCGGACGATCCTGGATCAAAGTCACCTTGAGTCCCGCGCGCGCCGCCGTGATGGCGCAGCACACACCCGCCAGCCCGCCGCCGATGACGGCGAGATCGCAGTTCAACTCGCGTTTCAGCAAGTGCCGCTTCGCCATATTAGGTTCAACATTTACCATATTTTTTTTACCAATGCCGCTTGCCCGACAGCATACGCTTGCTCCGAGTTCATGATGCTTTGGTTGCTTTGAAATCAAACTACCGCAAATAGGCGTTGTGAAGTAGCCTGCCTTGCGTCTATTTTCTAATAATTCACGCCAGCACCATGACCGCCACACGCGCCGCCAAAGTCGCCCTTAAACCCGGAAAAATTCCCCGCGTGGCCGTGCTGGTGGACACTTCGAGTTCGTGGGGACGACAAATTGTCACCGGCATCCACGATTACATCCGCAAACATGAGCGCTGGCAAATGTTCATCGAAGCGCGCGGCGTGCAAGAACAGTGGAGCGTTCCGGCTGGCTGGCGCGGCGACGGCATCATCGCGCGCATCAGCAACCCACAGCTGGCCGCCGACCTCAAGGCCCGGCGCATCCCGGTGGTGAACGTCTCGGGAATCCAGATACCTGGCATAAATTTTCCGCGCGTGAGCAGCGATTTGAACGCCGTTGGCCGCCTGGCGGCCCGGCATTTTCTGGATCGGGGATTCAGAAGCTTCGCCTATTTCAGTCTGACCGGATTGAGCTACGTTTTTGAATTGCAGGAATCTTTCTCGCGGGCAGTGAAAGCCGCTGGCGGTGAATGTAACATCTACACGGAAAAACCTGCCCAAGGTGCGGAGATGGACTGGAACACGGACCTGACGCAACTGGGGCAATGGCTGGAGTCGCTCCCCAAACCCGTGGGCGTGCTCACCTGGAATTACAGCAGCGGACGGGAAATCATGTTCGCCGCAGAACTCGCCGGATTGCTTGTCCCGGAAGAAGTCGCGGTGCTGTGCGGCGGCGATGACGATTTGCTGTGCGAAGTGTTGCAGACGCCCATGTCCGGCATCAGGACGGCCTCGGAACAGATCGGACATGAAGCCGCGCGGTTGCTTGATAAAATGATGCGCGGCGGCAAACCACCCAAGCAGCCGGTTTTTTTTCCACCATCCAAAATTGTCACCCGCCATTCCACCGACACGCTGGCGATTCACGATGCCACCATGGTCAAGGCCTTGAACTTCATCCGGCAAAATGCGAACAAGCCTTTGCAAGTTTTTGAAGTGTGCCGCGAAGCGGGCGTCTCGCGGCGGGTGTTGGAACGAAAATTTATCCAAACGATCGGCCGCCCTCCAGCCACCGAAATCCGCCGCGTCCACATGGAACGCGCCAAGCAGTTGCTGGCGGAAACGCAGATGTCCATTCCCGATGTGGCCGAGGCTTCGGGCTTCACCTCGCCCGAATACATGGCCATCCGGTTTCGGATGGATTTGAAGACCAGCCCGTTTCGCTACCGCAAGGAAGTGCGGAAATAATCACGGGCAACGACGCGGGATTTTCCGTTGCGCCGTCGGCGTTGCTATTGCGTCGCCCCGCCGTAGAAGTAAATATCCAAGCCAGAAAATTGCATTTTCGGTTGCGTTGAATACTTCGCAAATTTTACCCATTCGCCGTGGCCATCTGTGTAGCCTTCGTTGCCACCGGCCGGCTCGCCGCCGCTACCGCCTTTGGGATGATTGACGCCCCGGATGTTGAAGTCGTTACCGCGCGCCCAGTCATTTAGATATTTCCGGTTGAGATCCGTCCACAAGACCGGATAGTAGGGACGATCCGTGGTTTTCATGGCAAACACGGGCAGATGGGCGCGAAGGTTATCCCCGCCCGTCAACGCGCCATTGTTCGGGTAATAAGTTCCTACCGACGCAGCCGCATTGAAACTAGGTTCGCCGACAAAATAAAAATAACCAATCACGCTCGGCAGCGTCACGGTGACGCCGTCGGAATAATACCAGAACGTGTTGTCGGCTTTGTTCCAGTCGGGATTGGAGGGACAATAAAACGAAGTGCGTGGCATCCGGTAGTCGTTCACCATCGAATTGCGAAACGCGGCGCTCATGCGATAGGGCGAGGTCGTGCCGAGGCCGGCGTAACGTTCCTGATTGTCGCCCGCATACATAATTGCGGCCAGCGTTGATTGCCGGATGTTGTTCAAACTGGAAATGCGCTTGGCCCGTTCTTTGGCGGACGACAACGCGGGCAACAGCATCGCGGCCAGAATCGCGATGATGGCGATGACGACGAGCAGCTCGATCAAGGTGAAGCCTCGGCGGCGAGCCAAAGGCTCGGGACAAACGGGTGCGGAAAGTTTGGCGAAAAATTTCATTTTAATGGAATGGTTCAATTTAGTTGGCTCGGTCATTTGGCGGCGGCGGCTCCGTTGGTTTTGGTGAAAACGCGGATGTAATCGCACTGGGTTTCTTGCGGCAAGGCGGTGTCGTCCACCTGGGGAGTTCCGCCCAAATGCGAGGCGATGGAGCCGAGCCACACATTCATATCACCATGCGGAATGCGGTCGGCAGCCACAGTCGAAACCGCTTTGCCATCCAGATAAAACGTCGCAGTCTGCGGGGTGAACTCACAACCGAAGACGTGAAAATCTGCCGCCAAATCCGGCGCGGGCAGACGCTGATAACCGAGCGCCTCGGTCGGCAGCGGATTGTATTTATTAAGAGCGATGGTGTAGCTCTGATGATCGTTGGAATCATTTTGCGCCACGTCAATTCCTTGCGTGGCTTCTTGGGAATCGGTGGTTCCGGAGCCGTCATGTTTCATCAGCCAAAATGAATTATGCCAGCCGGCGCCCGCTGGCATTTTGATGCGCGCTTCGTAATAGGCGTATTTGAAAGCGGGCTGGCTGATGATGCCGGCGCCCGTATAATTTTTTCCGCCCACGACTTCTTTTTTCAAGGTCAGGCGCAACAGCCCGTCTCTGACGACCACATTTTCCGACTTCTGGGCGCTTAAATTTTTGCTGTCGGTGCGGTAGGTCCACTTGGCGGCATCCAAGGTGGAGCCATCGAATTCATCACTCCAAGCCAACGCGTAGCCGGGCAACGGAGCGGACACGGCATTGGTGGTCAGACTTTGCGCGGCGGCATCGCTAGGCGACCACAGTAGTTGGCTGGCAACGAGCGCGGCAACGAGCGACAAGCTTGGAGCCAGTGCGTTGGTAATCGTGCGCGGTTTGGGGAGGAAGTTTTTCATGTTGGAATCAATTCAAACTAAATCCGGCTGACGGATTATACCGTCAGCCGAATTCACTACGCTCAATCAAGGAGTAATCAAACGGAAGAACACCGCGCCATTGGCGGCATTGATCGGCACGGTCACGGGGTTGGTGGTGCCGGTGAAATAATTTACCCAGTTGGTGCCGAGGCCGGAGCTGAGGCTGTTGGTCTGGGACTGGAGGCGATAGTTGCCGCTCCAAGAGAACTGCAAGGAGCCGCCGGATTGAACCACGCTCAAGGTCGGCGGAGCCGGCAGCGCCGTGACGGTCAAGATGCCGGTGGCGGGATTGAAGCTTCCCGTGCCGCCGGGCAGAATCGCCACGCTGGCGGCATTGGCAAAATTTCCTGTCGGCGTGGTGGCGCTGACGAGTTTGAAGACCTGTCCGTTGGTGAACGGTGTGGATCCCTGATTGGTCACCACCAAGGTGCCGCCGTAGTTGATCGCGTTGGCGACCAACAGGTCGGAGAGGCTGTTGGTGGCGTCAATCTTGAAGTAAGTGGTGCTGCCGGCGTTCAGGGTCACGGTGCTGCTGTTGGTCAGCACACTTAGGACGGTCGGGATGCCCG
>JANOBC010000212.1:0-4247 GCA_031411455.1 Limisphaerales bacterium | reverse complement strand
GGTGACGAACACCGCCAGCGATTCGGATATTCCGGTGAACCCGCTGACTTACGCTGTGAGCATCAACCTCGACACGAACGCCACGCTGGCGAACGGCTGGACGAACTCGCTCGCCACCGCGACGAGCATCCCCGCGCCGGTCATTGACACCAACGGTGTGATCACTTGGACGCCATCCGAGGCGCAGAGGCCGGCGGTGTATCAAGTGATGACCGTTGCGACGGACACAAATGTATATGCGCTCTTCAATCAGAGCTTGAGCGCGACGAATTATTTCAGCGTGACCGTGCTGGAAACCAATTCCGCACCGTTCTGGACGAATGTCTTCACCAACATCGTGATGAACGAGCAGACGACGAACATTATCGTGAATCCGGCGTTCGATCTCGACATCCCCACGAACACGCTGACCTATGTGCTGACGAATTCACCCGCTTGGGCGGCCATTGATTCCGGCAGCGGCGTCATCACGCTCACGCCGGGCGAGGCAGATGGCCCGACCACCAACACGATCACCATCATCGTCTCCGACAACGGAATTCCGTCCTTGAGCGCTATCACGAACTTCACCGTAATCGTCAATGAAGTGAACCTCGCGCCGTTCTTGGCGACAACCACGCCGACAAATTATTTTGTCGTTGCAACCGGAACCTTTGTGCTCACCAACGCCGCTAAGGACACGGACTTGCCGGTAAATACGCTGACCTATTCACTCACGAATTCGCCGGTATCGGCGACGATTGACCCGAACACCGGCATCATCACATTCCCGACCACGCTGGCCGACGTGGGATCCAACTACGTCTTCACTACCGTGGTGACGGACTTCAATCCGTATGCGCTCTTCAACCAGTCATTGTCCGCCACGAACACCTTCACGCTGACCGTCGTGCCGACGAACACCGCGCCTTTTTGGCCGACGATCATTTCCGACGTCACGATGGACGAGCTGACCACGACGAACATTCTCGTCACCGCGCGGGACAACGACATGCCGCCGAACAACCTCACCTATTCGCTACGCAACGCGCCGCCGGGCATGACCATCAGCACCGTCGGCACCAACGGGCTCATCAATTGGACACCCACCGAGGCGCAGGGGCCGGGCGTATTCACCAACATCCTCGTCGTCGTGTGCGACAACGTCGCGCCCACGCCGCTCTACGCCACGAACGGGCCGTTCAGCGTCATCGTGCTGGAGACGAATGTCGCGTCGCAGTTCCGGCTCGCCTCCACGAATTTCACTGTCGCCTTCGGTGTCACGCTCGTCATCACCAATGACGCGACGGATTCGGACATCCCGACGAATACACTCACCTATTCCTTGTTGAACCCGCCCGCCGGCGCGTCCGTTAATTCTGGCAGTGGTGTGCTGACATTAAATTTGAATCTCGGGACGAACATCGTCACCACGGTCGTGACGGACAACGGCCTGCCGCCGTTGAGCGCCACGAATGTCTTCACCGTCATCGTCACCAACGCGCCCGTTCCATTCACAAATTTTGTCATCGCCAGTATCGTCCAGACAAATCTCACCGGCACAAACGGCTTCCTGCTGACGTGGTTCGCGCCGACGAACCTGTTCTTCAAAGTGCAATGGACGACTCTGCTGTCGCCAGCGGTTTGGAACACCTTCACCAACCCGCTGCTGATTGGCTTCAACACCAATTTCCCGGTGAACCCCACGAACTCGCAGTTTAATTACTTCGACAACGGCA
Organism: Limisphaerales bacterium; assembly: GCA_031411455.1. Classification (GTDB taxonomy): domain Bacteria; phylum Verrucomicrobiota; class Verrucomicrobiia; order Limisphaerales; family UBA11358; genus UBA11358. Next base: position 2,529 of record JANOBC010000212.1, on the reverse strand, counting down.
CGCAGACCGGCGGCTTCGGCCCCACGCGGTTCTATCGCCTGCTGCTGGGAACCAATGCGCCCGTCGTTCTCCCGCACACCACGCCCGCGTTCAGCAGCATCGTCGTCGCAACCAACGGCATCACCTTGAACTGGACCGGCTACACCTACGAACAATTCCAAGTGCGCTGGGCCACCAACCTCGTGACGCCCATCGCCTGGACGGTGTTCCCCGTCACGAACACGTCGCTCACCGGCGCGTTCACCTTCACGGACACCAACGCGCCATTCGCCAGCAAGTTCTACCAGCTCATCCTGCTACCGTAAAAATTGAACCGCTAATCTGCGCTTATCCCCGCTAATGAAATTTTCATTAGCGTTTATTAGCGTGGATTAGCGGTTAAAAAAAACTCCGGCTTTGCTTTTCTTGCCGCCTAGCGTAGTGTGATTTTTCGTTTGGAGCAAAAATTCACACCATGAGCAAAGAGTTCATCAAGATTGGCGGCGCGCGCGAGCACAACCTCAAAAACCTCACGCTCCAAATCCCGCGCGACAAGCTCGTCGTCGTCACCGGCTTGAGCGGCAGCGGAAAATCGTCGCTCGCCTTCGACACGATCTACGCCGAAGGGCAGCGCAAATACGTCGAATCGCTTTCCGCCTACGCCCGCCAGTTCCTCGACCAATTACAAAAGCCGGACGTGGATTTCATCGAGGGACTTTCCCCCGCGATTGCGATTGAGCAGCGCAGTTCCGGCAGCAGCCCGCGTTCGATCATCGCGACCACGACGGAGGTTTATGATTATTTGCGGCTGCTCTACGCGCACATCGGCCAGGCGCATTGCCCGGAAACCGGCGTTCCTATTTCCACGCAAAGCACCAGCGACATCGTGGATAAAATCCTCGCACTGCCGCCGAAAACTAAAGTCATGCTCCTCGCGCCCGTCGTGCGTCGGCAGAAAGGCGAGTTCCGCGATGTCTTCGAGCGGCTCGGTCGCGAAGGTTTTGTGCGCGTCCGTGTGGATGGCGAGATGATGGAGCTTGGCGAAAAGATTGAGCGCATCAAACTCGACAAAAAGAAATTTCACAACATTGAGGCCATCGTAGATCGTCTCGTGATTGACGATAAAATCCGGGTCCGGCTGGGCGATTCCACCGAGACTGCGCTGCGGCTGGGTGAGGGCGTGATGTTCACGTTACATCAGCTTCCCGATGGTGGAGCGAGCGTCCCCGGGAGCCGTCCGCAAGCCTCGGCGACTGAATGGATCGAAACCCTTCACTCCAACAAAATGTGTTCGCCCGCGACGGGCAAGAGCTACGATCCGCCGACGCCAAAACATTTTTCCTTCAACGCGCCCGCCGGAGCCTGCTCCGTCTGCCACGGCCTCGGCCAAAAAATGATTTTCGACGAAGCGCTGGTCGTTCCAAATTTTGATGAGCCGCTCGAAAGCGCCATCACGCCGTGGCGGCGCGCGGGCAAGCGGATGAATATTTATTACAAAGCCATGTTGAAAAGTGTCGCTGGACATTTCAATGTGCCGCTGGAGACGCCATGGAAAGATTTGCCGGAAGATTTCAAAAAAGTTTTGCTGCACGGCTCCGGCGAGGACAACGTGGAATTCAAATTCTGGCGCGGCGGAAAAGTCAGCAGCATTGACCGCCCGTTCGAAGGCGTGCTGGTGAATCTGGAACGTATCGCAATGGATAGCGAAAGCGAGTTCATGCGGAATCGCCTCAAGCAATACATGAGTCCGCAACTCTGCGATGCCTGCAACGGCAAACGCTTGAAGCCGGAAATCCTCGCCGTCACGTTGGGCGGCGAAGAATTCACTTCGCAGTTCAAAAATAAAAAATCGAAGATTAAAATCCCCGGCCTGTCGGTCATGGATGTCTGTGGCCTGTCGGTGGAAAAGGCCGATGACTTTTTCACCGCGCTCAAGCTCACGGAATTTCAGCAGAAAATTGCCGCCGAAGTCATTAAGGAAATCCGCGCGCGCCTCGGCTTCCTGAAAAACGTCGGCCTCGGCTATCTGACGCTTGACCGCGAGAGCGGCACGTTGTCCGGTGGCGAGGCGCAACGCATTCGGCTCGCGACGCAGATCGGCGCGGCGCTCGTCGGCGTGCTTTATGTTTTGGACGAGCCGAGCATTGGTTTGCACCAGCGTGATAACGACCGTCTGCTCGCCACGCTCAAAGGTCTGCGCGATTTGGGCAATACCGTGCTCGTCGTTGAGCATGACGCCGACACGATCCGCGCGGCGGATTACATTTTGGATCTCGGCCCCGGCGCGGGTGTCCACGGCGGTGAACTCGTCGCGGCGGGCACGTTGCCGCAAATCCTCGCGTGCACGAAGTCGCTGACTGGTCAATACCTCACGGGCGAACTGAATATTGCTGTTCCAAAAAAGCGAAACCGGCCGACGGAGGAAAAGGGATGGCTGGAAATTCTTGGCTGCAAAGAAAATAATTTGCAGAACATTGACGTGCGGATTCCGCTCGGCACGCTGACGTGCGTGACGGGCGTGAGCGGTTCCGGCAAGAGCACGTTGGTCAG
>JANOBC010000211.1:0-1634 GCA_031411455.1 Limisphaerales bacterium | reverse complement strand
GCCGCCTTGCAGGAACTCGTCGGGTTCATGCTGTAGCAATCCGAGGACGGCAGCAAGCGACTTGAGCCTCGTCGCGGCAGGCTTCGATTTCGAACGGTTGACTTCATTGGCGAGATCGAACAAGACGGCCACAGCCTCCGGGGTATTGAAATCGTCGTTCATCGCCTCACGGAAGCGCGCCGCATGCGGCTCGGTCCAGTCAATGTCGCCTGCATTCGCCGGCACCGCCTTGAGCGCCGTATACAGACGCGTGAGGGCCCCCTTCGCGTCGTCGAGATGCTGGTCGGAATAGTTCAAAGGGCTGCGATAGTGTGCGCGCGCAATAAAGAAGCGCACCACTTCCGCGTCGTATCTGGCCAGGACCTCGCGCACCGTGAAGAAATTTCCCAGCGACTTCGACATCTTCTCGTTATCGACGCGCACGAAGCCGTTGTGCATCCAGTAGTTCACGAACACATGGCCGTGCGCGCCCTCGGATTGCGCGATCTCGTTCTCGTGATGCGGAAACTGGAGGTCCTGCCCGCCGCCGTGGATGTCAAAATGCTCGCCGAGAAAACGCTCGCTCATCGCCGAGCATTCGATGTGCCATCCCGGCCGGCCTTTTCCCCATGGCGAATCCCAGAACGGCTCGCCCGGCTTCGCCGATTTCCAGAGCACGAAGTCCAGCGGATCGCGCTTGTTTGCATCCACTTCGACGCGCTCCCCGGCCTGCAATTCGTCGAGCGATTTTCCGGACAGTTTTCCGTAACCTTCGAATTCGCGCACGGCATAGTAGACGTCGCCATTTTCCGCCTGGTACGCGATACCTTTGTTCATCAGCTCGCCGATCAAATCGAGCATCTGAGGGACGTTATCCGTGGCGCGCGGCTCGGCGTCCGGTTTGAGCACGCCAAGTGCGGCGGCATCTTCGTCCATGGCGCGGATGAACCGTCCGGTCAGCGCGTCGATCGGTTCCTTGTTATCCGCTGCGCGCCGGATGATCTTGTCGTCGATGTCGGTGATGTTGCGCACATAGGTCACATCGAAGCCGTTTGCGCGAAGCCAGCGCTTCACGAGATCGAATACCACCATGACGCGCGCATGCCCGAGGTGGCAATAGTCGTAAACCGTCATGCCACAGACGTACATGCCGATCTTGCCTGGCAGGATCGGCACTAATTTTTCTTTTGCGCGGGTGAGCGAGTTATATATCTTTAGCATCGAAGCGGATGGAAAGGCGTGCATGCAGGCTTAAGCTAGTGCCGCCAAACAACGCTATTTTTCAGATTGTGGACTGAAGCATGCTGCTGGTAGAATCTGCCATTAATTACAATAACCTACCGTTTTTTATTGAGGTAAAGTTTAACACATGAGCCGAATCCCACTCCTGGCGCTGGGCGCTGCGCTGCTGCTGATGTCGCAGATGCAGTCCGGATTTGCCGCCAACAGCTACGAAGATGCCAGCAAACTGTTCAAACAGGGCAACTACGCCGGCGCGCTGGAGAAGATCGAAACGGTCATCACCGCCAACCCGCGCGATGCCCGGGCGCGCTTTCTCAAGGGTCTGATCCTGACCGAGCAGGGCAAGCCTGCGGACGCGATCAAATTGTTTACGTCGCTCACGGAAGATTATCCGGAACTGCCGGAACCCTATA
>JANOBC010000210.1:0-5765 GCA_031411455.1 Limisphaerales bacterium | reverse complement strand
CGCGATGGCGATGCCGTCGCCGATGTCAATGATGCCGGCGTTTTCCTCGCCCGCGCCGACGAGAATCTTGGGCGACTTGGTGGGGAAGGTCTTGAGCAGCGGCTTGGTGTTTTTGTAGCTGCAATGCTCGCTCCACATCACAGAAAAGATGCCGAGCTCGGTGTAGCTCGGCGTGCGGCCGAGGATTTCCACGGCGTGGGCGTATTCTTCCGGCGTGAGGTTGTGTTTGGCAACCAACTCTGGGGTGATGGCGGGTTCGGTCATGGAAAAATCAATTAGATTCAAATTTCGAAAATTATTCGCTCTTGGTTGGAATGTGAATTTGGCCGACAAGCGGCGGAAAACTTCCCCAACTGATTTTAACATCACAACCAACAACTAAAATGTAGCCTTGTGAATTATCGTCGAAGTTTTGCGTGAGGAACTTGATGGAAACTGCGTCGCCTTTCCCTTCGAAAAGCGGAGAGCGACGGCCAGGAAACTCTTTTTTCAGGTTTTGTTCCTTAACCTTCAATTCATCGAGGCGATGGCCATACTCCACCTCACTAATTTCTTGGGCGCGGTTCAACAAATCCGGCGCGGAATACTCAAACACCGCAAGATAGCCAAAACTGATCGTCACTGACTTCCAAGTCCAAGCTGCATTTGGTGATTGTTGCCGGCGAGCCTCATTTCCTTCCCAGTCATAATAATCAATCAGCAGCGAACAACTGCGGTTTTGACCGTCCGAAAAGTTAAGTTGAATGCAGCGAAAGCAACTATCGTGAAAATAGAGTTTCTCAAGCTCGCTCTGAATTCCAATTGTTGGATTCTTTTCCACGTTTAGCAAAAAGTTACGCTGCTTGCGCGATGGTTTTGTTTTTAAGCGCGGCGAAGATGCTTTCGAAAATCCATTTGCCGTCGTCGCTGCCGAGCGCAGCCAGAAGTTGGGTTTTGGCCATCATTTAGTTCAATCTTTCCGCACCAAGCAGATGACAAATTTCCACGCCATCATCGAGCTGTTCCCAGTAGATCGCGTAGCCGCCGGGTTCGAGCGACCAATCGGCGCGCTGTTTCGGCGTGGCTTTGGCGAGCCATTTCAGCCACGGGATTTTTTTGTAGGGCACGCTCAATTCGCGCCAGTCGCTCAACTTCACGACAAGTTTGTCGCCGACGAAGCGAACATCTTCGGCGCTGACCGCTTCGGCTGTTTTAGCGATTAAAGTATTCATTCCAGTTCTTCAGCAAACGAGTTTGATTTTCTCTCGTCAGCTTCAAAATATAATTCAACTCCGCCCGGTTGTAACCATGATTGTATTCCACCGAAATCGGGCGCAACCAAATCTTCGCCACCTTGTCGCCGTCAATGACGTGGACGTGTGGCGGCTCGCCCGCGTCCGACGAGTAAAACCTGAACTTGTAGCGCTCGATTTTAATCGTCGGCATAAACTTACGCCGCCGCCGCGACGGTTTTGTTCTTCAACGCGGCGAAGAGGCTCTCGAAAATCCATTTGCCGTCGTCGCTGCCGAGCAGCGGTTCTCCGGCGCGTTCTAAACATTTAATGGGCATTGCAGAATTCAAATTGTTTTGCAGCGTAGCAATACTTTTTCGCCGGTTCAAGCAAAGCCGCCTCGCAACTTTGTTGATGTGTTCACCGAATTCCGTTGGAGTTTTCAAAGCGCCTCAATGAGCGAGTCCGGCTTCAATTCCAAGACCGCCGCGCGCAATTGCACCGCCAGTTCCTTGCGGTTATCCGTTGTGCGGTGAAAGGTGCCAAAGCGCATCGTCGCGTGGACGCGACGTTTGCTCAACAGGTTCACGGCGTGCGGGAAAAAAGTGTGGTCGCCCCAGTAACAGACTTCGTTGCGCGCATCGCCGCCTTCGAGTTCGTAATGCAGGTAGCCCGTGGCGATGGGGTGATTGCCATTCGTCACCGGTTCCAGCAGCGGCGAGCGGAACGGCAAAACTTCCTCGCTGTTCGTGCTCGTGCCTTCGGGGAAAACCACCACCAGTGCGCCATCGGCCAGCGCGGACTCGATCTCCTTGTTCACCGCGCCGACGTGTGTGCGGCGTTCGCGCACGATGAAGACCGTTCCCGCGAGCGCCGTCAGCCAGCCGATGACCGGCCATTGCCGCACTTCCGATTTGGAGACAAAAACTGCTGGCGTGATGGCGGCGATGACGAGAATGTCGAGGTAGCTCAAATGGTTGGAAACGAGCAAGCCGCTTTTGGGAATCGGGCCGGTGAAACTGTAATCGCAACTGTAAATTTTGATGTGCCGTTTACACGCGCGATGCAACCAGGCGGCGCGGGCGAGGCGTTTGGATTTTGCCGCGACGAACGCCGTTGTGAAAACGTAGTCAATGACGCAGATGCCGACTTCCAGCAAGAACCAGCAGAGTTTCCACGCGGCGCGAAAGGTCATGGCAGAAATTATTTCCTCCCGCGCGCCGCGAGGAATTTCTCCGCGTATTTGCCGAGCAAGTCCGCTTCGAGATTCACTGCGCCGCCAACCTTACGTTCGCGCAACGTGGTGACGGCGAACGTATGCGGGATGATCCACAGGCGGAAACTTTTCTTCGTCACGCCCGCGACGGTGAGGCTGATGCCATCCACCGCGATGGAGCCTTTGAAGACAACGTAGCGCATCACGTCCGCAGGCGCGGCGATTTCGAGGATGTGATCCGCGCCGGATTTTTCCCAACGGATAATTTTGCCGACGCCGTCCACATGGCCGGTGACGAAATGTCCGCCAAGCTCGCCATCGGCGCGGAGCGGACGTTCCAGGTTCACGAGGGAACCGGGCTTGGTGAATTGCAGGTTCGTGCGCGTCCAGGATTCTTGCAGCACATCGAACTGGAGCAGCTTGGATTTTCCGCGCGCCGAAATTTTCACGACCGTCAGGCAGCAGCCGTTCACCGCCACGCTCGCGCCGAGTTTCACGCCGCGCGCCAATGCACCCGCGCGCACCGTGAGCGCGATGGATTTTTGGGTCGGCGTGATGGCCTCGACCACGCCCGCTTCTTCGACAATGCCTGTAAACATGGGGAAAGGTTGCAGGTTGCGGGTTGCAGGTTGCAAGTTTTTCCAACCTTCAACTTGAAACCTTCAACTTGAAACTACCGCCGCCGTCAGCAATAAATCTTCGCCGATCTTCCGCCACTCGACTTCGCGGAGTTGGATGACTTCGCTCAAACTTTTCGCGCCGTCGCCCGCGACGCCTTTGCGCGCGTCGCGTCCACCAAGAATTTTCGGCGCGTAAAAGAACGCTACGCGCTGCGCGAAACCGCCGAGCAGGAACGAAGCGTTCACCTCGCCGCCGCCTTCGACGAGCAGGCTTGTGACGTTTTCCGCGCCGAGTTTTTTCAAGAGCCAACTTAAGTCGAGTTTTGAACTTTTAGTTTTTAGTTTTGAGTTGGCCGTCGGGGCAACGAGAACCCTCACGCGTTTTGCCAGTGCGGCGACGCGGCGTTTTGGCGCGTGTTTGCCCACCACAATTGTCGTCAGCGCGGCAGATTCATCGCTCACCACTTTTGCCGTCAGCGGCGTTCGCGCCATCGAATCCAAAATAATTCGGCGCAGCCGCAAATTTTTATTCTGACTTCTGGCTTCTGACTTCTGACTTCTCGCCGTCAGGCTCGGATCATCCGCCAGCACCGTGTTCACGCCGACGAGAATGGCGTCGCTGCCTTGGCGTAGTTTCATCCCGAACGCTCGCGCTTGATCGCCGGTGATCCATTTCGATTCGCCGCTGGCCGTGGCGATTTTTCCGTCGAGCGTCATCGCGGCTTTCACGGTGACGAACGGTGTGCGGTGGACAATCCAGTGGTTGAAGGCTTCGTTGAGTTTTACACAATCGCGAGAAATGTTTTGAGAAGCCGCACGCCCCCTCACCCCGTCCCTCTCCCCCGCTGGGGGAGAGGGTGGCCGAAGGTTGGGTGAGGGGGACTCGCAACCAACCGTGACGACTTCAATCCCTGCGCGTTTCAAAATCTTAAAACCTTTCCCCGCGTGTTTCGGATTCGGATCGGTCGCGCCGATGAAAACTTTTTTGATTCCTGCTGCGATGATGGCCTCCGTGCAAGGCGGCGTGCGTCCGTGCGAGCAACAGGGTTCAAGCGTGACGTAAAGCGTCGCGCCTTTGTGGTTGTGACCGCGCTTCTGCGCGTCGCGGAGCGATTCGATTTCCGCGTGGGGCAAACCGGCGCCGTGATGCCAGCCGCGTCCGATGATTTTTTTATTTTTCACCAACACCGCGCCGACCATCGGGTTGGGCGAGGTCGCACCGTAGCCGCACTTGGCCAGGCGCAAGGCGAGGCGCATGAATTGGATGTCAGCCATCTGGGAAGGATTTTGCCACAGAGACACAGAAGTCGCAGAGAAAAAAAACCAGAATCTCTGCGTCTCTGCGTCTCGGTGGCAGGGATTTATTTCGGCGCGGGCAGGTAAATGACGCGCGTCGGCTGCGTCGGCGCGTAGGCGTTGCGCTGGATAATGTTTGCGCGGTTGAAAGGCTGGTAATCCTTGATCGCGCCGACGTGCGCGATGTTCACGTAGTTGCGCAGCACGCCGTGGCCGTTCTTCGTGCAATCGCTGAAATGCGTCTGCGCGTAGCCGAGGCCGTTGCCGGAAAGGTTTGAGGAAAAATATTTGAAACCGCTGATCTTGTTCGTGTCCGCCGCGTCCTCGCGCAACCAGCCGAGAAAAATCACTGCGTGACCGCCGCTGGGCGTGGTGCTGTAGCTCAAGAAATCTCCCGGACGCGCCTCCTCGAAATTCGTGATCGAACGTCCGAGGCCGTAGCTCGTCACCGCGCGGACTTCGGAATCGCCTTTGCCTTCGATATACCAAAATTGCAGGGCGTTGAAGAGATCGTTGAACGTCATGCCGTTGAAATCATCCGCTTCGAGGCCGGACTGGATGTTGCGCAGTTTCATCGCGCGGATAAAAACTTCAAACGTGAAGCCGCAGCAATAACTCACGCGCGAGCCATCGGGATACGCCTTGGCCACGACCATGCCGCGATACCACTGGTCCTGCGTCACGCCATTGTAGATGTCGTATTCCCACGGCTTCCAACTGCAATGATATTGATACGAGCCGTCGAGCGGATAGCCGGCGATGACGCGCAGGACGAACGGATTCAGCGCGCCCTCGGCGTCGTTGGTGACGATTTCCTCGCGGGCGTAGGCTTTGGCGAGCGCCTTGTCCACGGGCGAGAACCCGCGTTCATCCACCGGATAAACGCGCGGCGTGTAAGTGGAACGGCGCAACCCCGGCTCCTTCTCGCGCGGCGGAATGGAATTAGTAGCGGGCGCGGTGGCAACGATGGGCGCAACGGGTGAAATGGCCGCCGCCGGTTTGGAACAAGTGGCGCAATCGGGACTTTGGCAGCCGGCGAGCAACAACACCGCGATGGCGGTGAGGAGAAGGGAAATAGCTTTCATTTTGGGAATAAATTTTTACGGTCTATCCAAGCGTTAGTCGTCTCACGGAGTCCATTCATCTTCTCTTGATACTTCCGAGTCCTGTCATTAAAACGTTCCTGTTGGCGGTATGTAGATGGAAGCATTACGACACACCAAACTCCAAGTGCAAAACCAAGGCCGGCCATAATCCAACCTTCCCAACGATATCGGGGATTCATGCGGGCTGATGCCAGACCACAACTAACCGCTGCAACACCACACACAATGCCAAGCACGGCGTGTGTAAAAACTTGGCCATCCAGTAGCATCTGCATAATGAATCCAAAAAGCAGTGCAAGTAGAGCGATGACTCGCA
>JANOBC010000209.1:0-1919 GCA_031411455.1 Limisphaerales bacterium | reverse complement strand
TCGAGGACAACATGGAGGACATCATGCGCCTGGCCTACAGCGAGGCGATGCTCTTCAAGTATGGCTCCGGCACCGGCACCGATCTCTCCCCGATCCGCTCCAGCAAGGAAAAGCTCAGCGGCGGCGGTCGTCCCAGCGGTCCGCTCAGCTTCCTGAAGGTCTATGACCAGGTGGCAAACGTCGTGAAGTCCGGCGGCAAGACCCGCCGCGCGGCCAAGATGAACACCTTGAAGGACTGGCACGGCGACATCGAGGAGTTCATCGACTGCAAGCAGAAGGAGGAGAAGAAAGCCTGGGCCTTGATCGAGCAGGGCTACAACGGTTCCTACAATGGCGACGCCTACGGCAGCGTCATGTATCAGAACGAGAACCTCTCCGTCCGCATCTCCGACCAGTTCATGGACGCCGCCGCCAACGGCCGCGAATGGTGGACCCGCTCCGTCACCTCCGGCCAGCCGCTGGAGAAGAAGGACGCGGCCACGCTGATGAACAAAATCGCCGAGGGCACTTGGATTTGCGGCGACCCCGGTTTGCAGTATGACGACGCCATCCAAAAATGGCACACCTGCAAGGGCACCGAGCCGATTCACTCGACCAATCCCTGCTCGGAATACGTCTTCCTGAACAACACCGCCTGCAACCTCGCCTCGCTGAACTTGATGAAGTTCAAGCGCGCCGACGCGACCTTCGACGTCGAGCGCTACAAGGCGGCCGTCCGCGTGTATATCACCGCGCAAGACATCGTGGTGGACAACGCGAGCTACCCCACCGCCGCCATCGCGGAGAACTCCCATATTTTCCGCACGCTCGGCCTCGGCTTTGCCAACCTCGGATCGCTCGTCATGAGCTACGGCTACGCCTATGACTCGGACGAGGGCCGCGCCATTGCCGGCGCCTTGACCGCCATCATGACCGGCCAGGCCTACGACCAGTCCGCCGAGATGGCGCGTGTCGCCGGGCCGTTCAAAGGCTACCGCGACGCCCGCTGCAACGGCGTCCCCAAACCCGTCAAGAAAGACAACGTCGAGTCGATGCTCGGCGTCATCCGCCTCCATCGCGAGGCCGTCGAGCAAATCCAGCCCAGCCAGGAGTTCGCCTATTTGAAGGACGAGGCTCGCCGTTCTTGGGATCTAGCCTTGGCCCGGGGCAGGGAGCATGGCTACCGCAACGCGCAGGTCACCGTGCTCGCGCCGACCGGCACCATCGCCTTCCTGATGGATTGCGACACCACCGGCATCGAGCCGGACATCGCCTTGGTGAAGTATAAACTGCTCGCCGGCGGCGGCATGTTGAAGATCGTCAACCGCACCGTGCCCGAAGCGCTCCGCCGCCTCGGCTACAGCGAATCCGAAGTGAAGGCCCTCGAAGCCCACATCGAGAAGCACGACACCATCGAGGACGTCGAAGAAAACGGCGCCGTGATCAAGTCCGGCCTCAAGGCCGACCACCTTTCCGTCTTCGACTGCGCGTTCAAGGCCCACAAAGGCAAACGCAGCATCCACTACAAGGCGCACCTCGCCATGATGTGAGCGGCCCAGCCGTTCATTTCCGGTGCCATCTCCAAGACCGTCAACATGCCGAACGACGCCACCTCTGCGGAGATCCGCAACGCCTACGTCGACGCGTGGAAGATGGGCCTCAAGTGCGTCGCCATCTACCGCGACGGCTCGAAGCGTTCCCAACCCCTCAACACCAAGCGCACCACCGAAGGCGGCGACAAGGCCGAGACGTCCGTTTCCTCCGAGCAGGTCAAGGGCCTCGAAGCCCGCATCGTCGAGTTGGACAACCAGGTCAGCTCCCTCCAGAAGGAGACCGGCAAGCCCTTGCGCCGCCGCCTTCCGGACACCCGCGCCGCGATCAACCACAAGTTCGACATCGCGGGCCACGAAGGCTACCTCACCGTCGGCCTCTTCGAGAAC
>JANOBC010000208.1:0-7131 GCA_031411455.1 Limisphaerales bacterium | reverse complement strand
TTTTTTCCGTCGCCTGTTTTTGACGGATAAAAGAAGCGTTTTGCAAAATAAGAAAAATAAACATCGGCTGCCATTTCGTCTGAGCTGGCAGTGGCAATCCGATGGCACAGTTCTGTGCTAATCAATAGTCCGTCCACATCTGTGGCGAGCAGGCAGCATCCAAAAACACGTTTGTATTGACGCCAGACGCTATGTGTGGACGGGGCTGCGAACTGCAAACCTGTTTGCGAAACTATTTGCGCGCGCAGTGGATCCGGGCGCGCGCGAAGCTTGGTGTTCTCTAAAGAACAAAGCACACTTGCCATACGCTTGATGACATCGAAGCGAAAATAATCTGAGTGACCTTGATCCCAACGCCATTGCATAAATAACTTTTAACTTAAAAAGACTATCCGCACCGTTTGCAAATCGCAGCAAGAATTTTATTGATTCCAACAAGAGCTGGCGATTGCCGACTCATAATTTATTTCGCGTCCGGCGCTGCCTGCTTCATCCGGCTAGGCGGTTCGAGGTAGCGGAACGGATTGTTCGGATTGTCAGTGGAATAGGCAAAGGAGTCGCGGTGATCGAGAAAGTTTTTCACGAGTTCGACGGGAATCGCAAAGCCGAGACCTTCGCCGAAAGTGATCTTCATGTTCGTGACGCCCACGACTTCGCCGGCGAGGTTGAAGAGCGGGCCGCCGCTGTTGCCGGGATTGATTTGCGTGCTGGTCTGGAGGTAAAGCTGGCCTTCCATCTGCCGCGTCTTGGTGCTCAAGATGCCTTGCGTGACGGTGCGTTCGAGGCCGAGCGGGCTGCCGATGGCGAAGACGCCTTCGCCCACGCTCAACGCGTCCGACGTGCCGAGCATTACGGGCTTGAACTTCGGCGCGCCTTTGTCCTCGATGTGCAACAGCGCGAGGTCTTGAAATTTATTGATGGCGATGATCTTCACCGCGCGATAGGTCTCGCGGTCGAGCTGGCCGCCGGTCTGATGATAAACTTCCACGGAAATTTCCGTCTCGCCTTCGATGACGTGAAAGTTGGTGATGAGATAGCCTTCGTCGTTGATGAAAAAACCGGAGCCGAGTCCGCCGGGCGTTTTCACCTGCACCACGGCTTCGCCGATCTGTTTGACGAGCGAGCTGACATCGCGCGCGGCGGAAGTCTTGGTGGTGGCGGCGTAAAATTGTCCGGCGGGAACGGCGGCGGTGGCGACGGGCGCGTTCGTCTCGCTGGCCTTGCTGATCCGGCTGACGGCGTTGCGCGGGACGACGAGCACGGTGTAGCCCACGTCCACGACGACGGCGTCGGATTTTTCCGCGAGAATTTTGCCGGTGACGGAGGATTTATCCTTGAGCAAAACGGTGTCGGCAAAAGTGAATTGCACACCGCAAAGCAGCAGCGTGGTGATGGCGGAAATATTTTTCAGCAACATGGCGCGACGATAGACCACAGCCTTTGATTTGACAAGCAGCGCGGCGTTCAAAACTTTCCGCGCCTTCAATGCCGCAGAAAAAACCACCACACCACGCCCGCAATCGCGACCAGCCCGATGGCTCCGGCCAGCAGGCGAAGGATTGAATGCTCAATCTTGATGAACACATAGAGCGCGATCATGGCGATGACGGCGGCGGCAATCCACCAAGCGGGCGAATGTTGTTCTGGGGTGATTTGGGCGAGCATGGGGGTTTGATTTTTCCAGTTTGAATGATTCGCTGCGATCACTGGCAAAGTGAATCAAATGCGCGTGATGGACATTCAAAAAAAGCTCGCCGCCGTTGCTGCCGTCAGGAACTTCGTAGCATTCCTACGGCGCTTGCAGCCGGAAGAATGCGGCGGGCAGGGCGTTGCTCAACGTGAGGCCGATGATGGGCGTGCCGTTGGTGACGTTTACCCAGTTGGTTCCCGCGAGATTTGTGGTGGTCTGCAAAACGTAATTCGTAGCGGAGGCCGGCCAGTAAAACGCCGTCTGGCCGCCGTCTGCCGCTATTTTCAAAGTCGGCGGCGGGGTCACGATGACCACGGTGCGGTTCGTGGTGGCGAAATTTCCGTTGCCGTCGTTCACGGTGTTAGTGAGCGTGTAGCTGCCCAGGACGTTCGGGTTGACCGTGCCGGTGACGACGATGGCACCGGTCAAATTACCCGCGTAGATGTCCGTCGCCGTGGCACCGGGATTGATGAAGGCGGTGTTGATGAAATTAGTGAACGGGTTCGCGCCCACCAAAGTGATGACGGGCGGCGTGGTGTCGCGCACGGTGACAGTGAAAGTTTTGTTGGTGCTCACCCCATTGGTGGTCGCCGTCACGGTGACGGTGTTGGTGCCAAGCGGAAACGTGGCGCCCGACGCGGGCGAATTGCTCGTGGCCACCGCGCCCGATGAATTGGTGGCGGCAGTGGTGAAGGACACCACCGCGCCCGCCGGGCTGGTGGCTTCCACGATGAGATTCGTCGGCACGGTGATGGCGATGGGCGAATTTGAAAAAGTGAAAACTAAAACGGTCGCCAGCGTGGCGTTGTTGGTGTCATAGCCGCCGATGGCGTAGAACTTTCCATTCACGGCCGCGCCGCTGGCTCCCACCACCGGATACGGCATCGGCGTGTTGGTGGACCAGGTGTCGGTCTGCGGGTTATAGACTTCGACTGATTTCAGGCGTTGGGCGGTGGCTGTCGCCGTGCCGCCAGCGACGTAGATGCTGCCGTTGATGACGCCGACCGCCGGGTCGTAGCGCCCTGTGACCATGGGCGCTTTGGTCGTCCACACATCGGTGACGGGATTATACGCATACACATTTGATGAGGTGCCAGCGGTGGAGCCGCCAATGACATAAATGATGTTGCTCACCACGGCCACACCACAAAAAGAGTTGTTGGCGGGAAACGATGCCCTCGTCGCCCAACCGTTTGTCGCGGGATCGTAGGCATACACCGCCGTCGGACTGGCCGAGCCGCCGATCTGAAAAATTTTTCCATTCGCGCTCGCCACGGTCAGGGCATAACCGCCGATGGGTGGCGTCGGCTTGTTGCTCCAGGTGTTGGACACGGGATCATAAACTTCCACGACGTTCAGCCCGGACGATCCGCCGCAACCGGGATTGCCGCCCACGGCGTAAATGAGGCCGTTCAACTCCGCCGCCCCAAATTCGTAGCGCGCCGTGTGCAAGGACGCCAGAGTCGTCCAAGTATTATTGGTCGGCTCATAAACTTGGTTGGTAAAAAAAACACCGCAGCCATAGTTTCCGCCGCCCATCGAATAAATTTTTCCATTCAAGACCGCCGCGCCCCCGTCCGCGTGCGACGGGTTAATGTTGGCGACGTTGGTGCTCCACGTTCCCAGTTGCGCGCTGGCCGCCAGCGGCAACGTGACGAACAGAAGGTTCAGGACGGTTTTTATGGTAAGTTTCATGGAGGTGGATTCAAGTTGCCGCCCGGCCTTTGGCGATGGAATGAGCCTAGAGCAGTGTTGGGATGGCGTCAATGGGGGTAACATTGTTGTGGCGGTGAAGCCGGCGTTGCGGAATTCTTCCGTCACCGCAAATTCTTTTCTTTCGTCCAGCTTTCCGCCAGACTGCGCGCCCGTGATTGACACCCAAGAAAAGCTCGCCGCGTTCCTGCCCGTCATGAACGCGGCTGCGTGGCTCGCGATTGACACCGAGGCGGACAGCCTTCACGCCTATCCCGAAAAAGTCTGCCTCATCCAAGTCAGCACCACTGAGGGCGACCGGTTGATTGATCCGCTGGCAAAAATGGACATCAATCCTTTTCTCGAAGCGCTGGCCGGGCGCGAATTGATTTTCCACGCCGCCGACTACGACCTGCGCCTGCTGCGAAAACATCACGACTTCGCGCCCACGGAAATTTTTGACACGATGCTCGCCGCCCGGCTGCTCGGCGAAAAACAATTCGGCCTCGGCGCGCTGGTGGAAAAATTTCTCGGCATCAAGCTCGACAAGGGTCCGCAGAAAGCCGACTGGGCGCAGCGTCCCCTTACGCCGCGCATGGAGGAATACGCCCGCAACGACACGAAATTTCTCAAGACGCTTGAAGAAAAATTGCGCGGCGAACTTACCGCCAAAGGCCGCCTTGCGTGGCATCAGGAAAGTTGCGCGCGGCTCATCGCGGAAAGTTCCGTTCCGCCCGTGATTGATCCCGACGAAGTCTGGCGCATCAAAGGCAGCACGTTTCTCGAAGCGCCCGCGCTCGCGGTTCTGCGCGAACTGTTTCACTGGCGCGAACGCGAAGCCATCGCTGCGAGCCGCCCGCCGTTTTTTGTTTTGTCGCACGAGACGATGATTGCCATCTGCCTAGCGGTCGCCGAACAGCGGCCTTACGAACCAATGGTTCCCGCCCGAATGCACCCGCGCCGGAAAGCGAATTTACACGAAGCCGTCATCGCCGCCCGCGCGGTGGCACCGGAAAGTTTTCCGCAAAAGATTCGCCACCAATCGCAGCGTCCCAGCGAAGCGGAGTTCCGCCGGTTCCGCGAAATCGAAAAAACTCGCGACGCTCACGCGACCGAATTGCAGATTGACCCCACGCTCATCGCGCCCAAATCCGTGATGGGCGATCTCGCGCGCGACTGGGACAGGCACGCGGCGGAGCTGATGCAGTGGCAGCGGGATTTGTTGAAGTAGCAACGCGCTCCACGCGCAGAATTCCGAAAACCCGTTTGCCTCGGTAGCCCGGCTTTGTTAGCGTCCGCGAACCCAAAAATATGTCTACGGAAACTCCTTCCAAAAATCACGGCTGGCTCGTCGCCGGTTCCGGCCTCGGCATCAATCTCGCGCTCGGCGTGCTCTACACTTGGAGCTTGTTCAAGGATGCCATCGCCAAAGATTTCGGCTGGCAAGGCAACCAGCTCAACGATCCCTACGCTCTCTGCTGTCTCGTCTTCGCATTCGCGATGATTCTCGCGGGACGTTGTCAGGATAAATTTGGCCCGCGCGTCACCGCGTCCATCGGCGGCCTGCTGGTCGGCGCGGGAATGGTTTTGATTTCCACCACCAACAGCTATTCGACCTGGTTGCTGGGCTTCGGCGTCTTGGTGGGAATTGGAATTGGATTTGGTTATTCATCCACGACGCCGCCGGCTTTGAAATGGTTTCCACCGGCGAAGACCGGTTTGATCGCCGGCCTCGTCGTGGCGGGTTTCGGCCTCGCACCGATTTATCTCGCGCCAACCTCGCAGTATTTGCTGGCGAATTACGGCCTGCAAAAATCCATGCTCATCTTCGGTGTGGCGTTCACGGTCATCGTCATCGGCCTCGCGCAACTGCTGAAAAATCCGCCCGCCGGTTTTGTCGCCGCGCCGCAAAATTCAGTCGCCGCAAAAACTCCCGCCGCCAGTTCCACCGCCGCCGAGATGTTGCGCAGTCCGATGTTTTATTTGCTGTGGCTGATTTATTTCATCGGCGCGGGCGCGGGCTTGATGGTCATTGGCAGCGTCAGCGGCATGGCAAAAAAGAGTTTGGGCGCGAACGCCTTCATCGCCGTGGCGGTCCTGGCGATTGGCAACGCGGGCGGACGCATCATCGCGGGAATTTTGTCCGACAAAATCGGGCGCAAGTGGACGCTCATGCTGGTGCTGGTGATTCAAGCCGCGCTGATGTTCGTCGCCATCCCGGTGACGGCGAGCAAGGAAACCACGCCTGCGCTCCTCGTGCTGGTCGCGACGTTCATTGGGTTCAACTACGGCGCGAACCTGGCGCTGTTTCCGTCGCTCACGAAAGATTTCTGGGGGCTGAAAAATTTTGGCGTGAACTACGGAATCCTGTTCACCGCGTGGGGCGTGGGCGGATTTGTCTTGAGCATTTTGCAGCAGACGCTCACGGTCGCGGCGAAGGGCAGCTTTGAAACTTCCTTCACGGTCGCGGGCGCGTTCCTGCTCGGCGGCGCGGCGCTGGCGCTGTTCATCAAGCCACCCGTGAAGTCAGTTTGAAACCTGTCCGGCATTCAATGCGTCCAAACTGTATCCGTTTCTAAAATATGAAAAAAAAATCATTACTGCTCATTACTGCAATCGCGTCGCTCATTCAGTTTAATGCCACTGCCCAGACCAGTCCGCCGGTGACTGCACCGGAGGTTCACACCAACCTTGCCATCATCCCCGTCCCGCGCACCGGACAGATCACCAATCGCCAGACCCAAGTCTTGCAGCGCGCCAAAGAAGCCAGCGGCGAATACGATCTGGAATTCATCGGCGATTCCATCACGCAAGGTTGGGAAAGCAACGGCAAAAAAATCTGGGCGGAATTTTACGGGCAGCGCAAGTGCCTCAACTTCGGCGTCAGCGGCGACCGCACGGAACACGTCCTCTGGCGTTTTGAAAACGGCCAGCTCGACGGCGTCAAAGCCAAGGTCGCCATCGTCATGATCGGCACTAACAATTCCAACAAGAACAAAGACGGCACGGACACCTACACCGACGCGGACATTTTGGAAGGCGTCACCGCCTTCGTGCAGCAGATCCGGGCGCGCCAGCCGGAGTCGAATGTGTTGCTTCTCGGCATTTTCCCGCGCGCCAAAGTGTTCAGCCCGCAACGTGGCCGCCTGCTGGAGATCAACCAAGCCCTCGCCAAACTCGACGATGGCCAGCACATTTTCTACTTCGACTTCGGCTCACAGTTGATTGAGAAGGATGGCTCCATCGCCAAAACCATCATGCCCGACGCGCTCCACCCGAACGAAGCCGGCTACAAAATCTGGGCGAATGCCATGGAGCCGAAGCTGAAAGAACTCCTCGCGAACTGAATCCGGTTTGAAAAACTTCAAACCCCGGTCTGCTAAGCGCGGATCGGGGTTTTGTGTTATTGCATCTGTGCCAGCGTGGTGGGGAGGCGTTTAGAAGTTTGCTTGACCCCTTGCCCGCATAAGCAGAAGCTCGCGCTGATGAAACCGCCGCACAACCTGCCGCTTCGGATTTTCAACCTTTTCACTCTATCCACCATTCTTTTCGCCGCACTGATGTTGGCTGTTTGGCCGCAGCAGGCTTACGCACAAAAAGACATGGGGCAGGGATACTGCTCCTTGCATGGCAACTATGTCGGAGCGAGTTGTCCTCAATGCGCTGCGGGTAGCGGCACAAGCGGGTCATCCGAGGCCACTGGTCAGCTTGGCGCGGCGATTGGCACGGTCATCGGTTCCGAGATTAAC
>JANOBC010000207.1:0-2917 GCA_031411455.1 Limisphaerales bacterium | reverse complement strand
CGCGAGCCGCTTGGGTTGGCGACGCCCGGCTCGCGAGGACGCTCGCCCCACCCGCTTTTCAAATTTAGCGACCACTGAATAGGCGGACAGATCGCTTGCGTCCGTAAATTGCCACATTTTTCATTTTGGTTTCTGGCGGCGGGTTTTCTATTTTGGGCGCCGGATGGAAGCGAAGCGTCGAGCAGTCATTGATGTCGGCACCAACTCGGTCAAGCTGTTGGTGGCGGATGTGCGCGGACGCGAGGTGGATCCGGTTCACGAAGAATCCAAGCAGACGCGGCTCGGCAAAAGCTTTTACGAGACGCATCAACTCCAGCCCGAACCCATCGCCCGCACGGCGGAGGCGGTCTCGGAATTCGGTGAAATCGCTCGTGAACGCGGCGCAACTTCCATCCGCGTCATCGCCACGAGCGCCGCGCGCGATGCCGCCAACCCGCGCGACCTGACCAACGCCATCGAACGCGCCTCGGGCCTCAAGACCGAAATCATCACCGGCGCGCGCGAGGCGGACTGGGCATTTCAAGGCGTGGCAACGGATGCGGAACTGGCGCAATATCCATTGCTCTTGCTCGACGTGGGCGGCGGCAGCACGGAATTTATCGTGGGCTGCGGAACAAAAAAACATTTTGCGCACAGCTTTCCGCTCGGCACCGTGCGGCTCATGGAAAAATTTCCGCCCAGCGACCTGCCGACGCGCAGTGAATTCACCAAGTGCCGCGACTGGCTGAAAGATTTTCTCCATCACGAAGTCCGCCCGCAGCTTGAACCCGCGTTAAAAAATGAAACCGGCGAAATTCAGCTCGTCGGCACCGGTGGCACGACGAGCATTCTGGCGCGTATCGAAAAAGGGCTGGATCGTTTTGACCGCGACAAGATTGAGCGCGCCGTTTTGACGTTTGACCAAGTCGTCGCGCACCGAAAAAATTTGTGGAAGCTGCCGCTCGCCGAACGGAAGGAAATTCCCGGCCTGCCCAAGCAGCGCGCGGATGTGATTCTCACCGGCGTCCTGATCTACGAAGCAGTCATGGAGGAATTTAACTTCCAGCAACTCCGCATCAGCACGCGCGGCCTGCGCTTCGCGGCGGTGATGGACTGACAAGAAAATGAAGAGGGCAGAATGAAGAATGAGGAAATTCCTTTGCCGCGCTTGAACCTGAATTGTTCCCATTCTTCATTCTTCATTCTTCATTCTTCATTCTTCATTCAGTAACTTGCCGCCATGCGCGTCTTGATTGTTGGCTGTGGATACGTCGGCCTGCCACTTGGTGTGGAACTGGTGCGGCAAGGTCACGAAGTTTTTGGCCTGCGGCGGAGCGCGTTGGCGGAAGCGGAATTGAAACGTGTCGGCATCACACCGTTGCTGGCGGACATCACGCAGCCGGAGTCGCTCAAAAATCTGCCGCGTGATTTCGATTGGGTGGTGAATTGCGCGGCGTCCGGCGGCGCGGACAATTACCGGAGCATTTACCTCGAAGGCAACCGCAACCTCGTCGCGTGGCTCGGCCAGTCACCGCCGAAAAAATTCATCTACACGAGCAGCACGAGTGTCTATGCGCAGAACGACGGCTCGGTGGTGACGGAAGCCAGCCTGACGGAGCCGGACGTGCCGACCTCGAAGGTTTTGGTGGAGACGGAAAAGTTTCTGCTCACGAATGATGGCTCGCGGGGACGCTCGCCCCATCAGGATTTTTCGCCGATTGTTTTGCGCGTGGCGGGAATCTACGGTCCGGCGCGCGGACATTCGTTCAAACAATTTCTGCGCGGCGAGGCGCGCATTGAGGGCGATGGCGCGCGGTGGCTGAACATGATTCATCGCGAGGACTTGATCGGCGTCATCATCGCGGCGCTGGAGCGGGGGGTGCCGGGCGAAATCTACAACGCGGCGGATAACGAACCGGTGAGCCAGTTGAAATTTTTCGAGTGGCTCGCGATGGAATTGCAGCAGCCGCTGCCGCCGCGCGTCACCGCTGATGCCGAGACGTGGCGCAAACGCGGCGTGACGAACAAGCGCGTGAGCAATGCGAAGCTGCGCGCGGAATTGAAATATGAATTTAAGTTTCCCAATTTCCGCGCGGGTTATGTGGCGGAAACCTTGGCGGAGAAATTCAAATCGCAGTTCGGCGACAAGGGCTGGATCGCGACGGTGGTGATTTAAGAGTTGCCGCTGGACAGAGGCGCGCGTTGGATCTAGCGTCATTTACAATTAAGCAGCTTAATTTATGAGCCATTTCCCCACCAGCCGACATCTGTTGAACCAAGTTGCTGGCGCTTTTCTTTGGGCAATGTTCTTTGTCCTCACCCCGATGGAGATTTTGGTTCTTGGTGCGCTTGGCTGGATTCCACTTCTTATTTGGCGCGAACGGGTTCGTTCTATTCGATATGGTTTTCTCCTTGGTGCAGTTGCGCGTTTAGGTGTTGTCGCATCCGTTATCATCGTCGCTACGCTTTTGCCTACCAAACATGAAGACGGTAAAGTTGGTCCGCTTTCACGAACTGATGTTTCGCTCGGAGAACTTGCAGCCATTGGAGTTATTTATCCACTGGCCGACGAACAGCGAAACGAGATTCATGTTTTGCTTCCCTCGACGACACCAACTCGACGAGAGATAATGCACGCCATTACACAACAGACCGGACTTCAAGCTTCTATCTTTCATTGTGGGAATGGCGCGACTGTTCTTTTTGGCAGTGGTGGTGGTCGCATCACAATTTCAGAGAATCACTAGAAGCCCAAACAGAGCGCTAAGCTCGGAAGTTAGCTGGATTCATTTAAGGTTGGGTCTTTCCTAGTTGAGCGGGTGGGAACCTGCTGAAACACTAGGACTGACAATGCGAAACAAGTATTTGCGCCGTGCGCGCGTTTTGGAGCGGGATTTTCGGGCGGTGCTGCGGTGTTTTGCGCATGACTTGCCGGCGC
>JANOBC010000206.1:0-19057 GCA_031411455.1 Limisphaerales bacterium | reverse complement strand
CCTTCGCCAACTTCGCGCGACACATGAATTAAAACCATACCGCTACCAGCGCATTTCTCCTCGACTCGCGTCGGCAAACCGAAATCATTTGCGCGTGCGAATATGTGTCATCTTCAACCCCGCCGCGCGTGGCGACAAGGCGCGGCATTTTCGCGACTGGCTCGACGGCATCGCGGCGGAATGTTCCCTCAAGCCCACGCAGCGCGCGGGCGATGCGCGCCGACTCGCGGCGGAAGCCGTCGCGGAAAATTTTGAACTCATCGTGGCCGCTGGCGGTGACGGCACAGTCAACGAAGTCGTCAACGGCCTCGCTGATGCACCCGACGGGTTGGCGAAAGCGCGGCTTGGTGTGCTACCGCTCGGCACGGTGAACGTCTTTGCGCGCGAGCTGAAAATTCCCGCGCGGCTCGAAGGTGCGTGGCAGGTTTTGAAGCAGGCCCGAGAAATGAAAATTGATCTGGGCCGCGCGGAGTTTTCCGAGGATGGCAAACCGCAGCAACGTTACTTCATGCAGCTTGCCGGCGCCGGTTTGGATGCGCGCGCGATTGAGCTAGTCAGTTGGAAGTTAAAAAAAAGCGTCGGCCCGCTCGCCTACGTCGTCGCGGGATTTCAGGCAGTGACGGAAAAGCAGCCGCGCATTGAGGTCAGCGCGGACGGGAAAAAAATCGGCGGCGAACTCGCGCTCTTCGGCAACGGTCGGCTTTACGGCGGGCCGTTCGAAATTTTTCCCAGCGCAGATTTGAGTAACGGATTGCTGGAGGCCTGCCTGTTGCCGAGCGTCAATGTGCCGTCACTGTTGCGGCTCGCGCCCGGCTTTATCGCGCGGCGAAAACTGTCCGAACACCGCGTGCAGCGGCTGCGCGCGGCGAAATTTGAACTAACGAGTCTAACGCCCGCCGCCTTTGAGTTGGACGGCGAATGGATCGGCCACCTGCCCGTGACCTTCTCCGTGGATCGGCAAAAATTGCGCGTCGTGGTTCCGTGATCTGGCCGCCAACCGGCGATGCTCAATTTTCAAACTGAAAGACACTCATTCACCACTGTCGGTTGAAACTCGTGCGCGCCACCCGGCGTCCTTCTAGGTAATCCATGAATCTTAAACCTACTTTATTGGCGGTGTTCTTTGGCACGATGTTCGTCCCAGTTACTTTCGCTGCCGTCATCGGCACAAACGTTCCCGCGCAGTCCTTGACTGCCGAACGCGTCGCGAATTTGCCGGCGTGGAAAATTTATCTGGAAAACTCCATTCGCCAGCAGCAGGCCGACCAAAAAGTTTTGCACGAAGAAATGAAGGCGCACAGTCTCACGAACGCCATTGAGCCGCCGAAGTCCGCGTCGCCCAAAGGCACGCCGTTGGATCGCACGGCCAGTTGGTATGGCGAGGCGGACGCGCAACGCATCGCGGAGAATGTCGCTTCCTTCCAGACGCCGGCGGGCGGCTGGAGCAAGCACACGGACTTCACCCAGCATCGTCGCGCGCCGGGCGAAATGTTCGCAGGCGACAGCAATTCAAAATTTATCATCACGCACGACTTCGATGCACCGGGGGATGTGCATTGGAATTACGTCGGCACGTTCGATAACGCCGCGACTATCACGGAACTGCGTTTTCTGGCGAAGGTAATTTCCTCCTCGAAGAACGACACGACAGCATTACAGAAAAGTTTTCTGCACGGGCTGGATTATATTTTCGCCGCGCAATTTCCCAACGGCGGCTGGCCGCAGGTCTGGCCGTTGCAAGGCGGCTATCACGACGCCATCACGTTCAACGACGACGCCATGCTGAACATCCTCCAGTTCCTCCGCGCCGCTTCGCTCGGTGAGAAAGAATTTTCCTTCGTGCCGGCCGCCGACCGCGCGAAGGCGGATGCGAGTTGGAAACACGGGTTGGATTGCGTGCTCGCCACGCAGGTCGTGACGGAAGGCCGCCGCACGGTCTGGGGCCAGCAACACGACGCGCTCACGCTCAAGCCAGTCGCCGCGCGCAATTACGAGATGCCTTCGCTCGCTTCGAGCGAGAGCGGGACGATCACATTATTTCTCATGCAATTGCCGAAGCCGGATTCCAATGTCGTCGCTGCCGTTCACGCAGCAGTGGCGTGGTTTGATAAAACCAAGATCATGGGCAAGTCGTTTCAAGTCGTGGGCAGCGAGAGCCGCAAGCTCGTGGACGTGCCGGACGCCGGCCCGATCTGGGCGCGCTACTACGAAGTCGGTTCGGATAAACCGCTGTTCGGCGACCGTGACCAAACTATTCACGACGACGTGAATGAAATTTCCCGCGAACGTCGCAAAGGCTACGGCTGGTTCAAAGACACGGGCAAACGCATCGCGCAGCATTACGCCAAGTGGGTGAAGCTGCATCCGCATGGCTGAAACTTCCGGGTGGCGACATTTTTCAAAACATACCACCACCGAAAACTTGTGCTGGTGGGGCGAGTGTCCTCACGAGCCGGGGCGTCGCCAGCCCAAGCGGCTCGCGGGGACGCTCGCCCCACCAATTCTCCCACTGCCAAACTCCCAAAAATTTCTCCGCTCGACATCCGCTGCGCGTCACGGAAAATTCTGCCGATGGCCTTGCCTTACAAAATCGCCACGCTGCTCTACGTTTTCAATGAGCGCGATGAAGTCCTGTTGCTCGAACGTGCGCAGGAACCGAATCGCGGGTTGTGGAGCCCGTGCGGCGGCAAGTTGAAGATGGACACCGGCGAATCGCCCTACGCCTGCGCGGCGCGCGAGGCGCACGAGGAAATGGGAATTCAACTCGCGCCGTCCGACCTGCATCTCGCCGGCATGGTGAGCGAGCATGGTTTTCAAGGGCAGGCGCACTGGCTGATGTTTCTCTTCGAGGTGAAAGTGCGATTGAAAACCTTGCCGCCGCCGATGAGTGAAGGGCGCTTTGAATTTTTTCCGCGCGGAAAAATTGCGACGTTAAATATTCCGCAGACCGATCGCGAAAAAATCTGGCCGTGGTTCTGGCAATATCGCGGCGGATTTTTTTCCGCACATTGCCATTGCCACGCCGACGGACGCAACGACTGGACTTTGGAGGAAACAAAATGAGCGAGCCTATCATTGATTTGCACAGCGACGATTATTTCATGGGCGAAGCGTTGCGTCAGGCGGCGAAGGCTTACGAGCGCGAGGAAGTTCCCGTCGGCGCGGTCATCGTGCGTGAGGGACGCATCATCGCGCGGGCTTACAACCAAGTCGAAAGCCTCAAAGACGCCACGGCTCACGCCGAGATGCTCGTGCTCACGCAGGCCGAGAGCGCCGTGGGCGACTGGCGGCTCACGGACTGCACGCTCTACGTCACCAAGGAACCTTGTCCGATGTGCGCGGGGGCTATCGTTCACACGCGACTGGCGCGCGTGGTGTTCGGCGCGGGCGACCCGAAGGGCGGCGCGGCGGGCGGCGCGATGAACCTGCTGCAATTTCCCACGCTGAACCATCGTTGCGAGATCACCTCCGGCGTGCGGCTGGAGGAATGTCGTGGCTTGCTGAAAAATTTTTTCTCCGAACAACGCGTGGCGAAGAAATGTCCGTAGCGCAAATCAGACCCGGATGCCAGGTATGAAATTTTTTCCGCCGGAATGGTGAGCGCGTCCGCAACGGACGCCGCGCGCCGCGCGGCTCGCCGGAGCGGACGAAAATCGCCCGCCGTTTGGTGGGGATCGGCATCATCGGGTTCGGCGCGAGGGCGCACCGAACTGCAGCCGGGGCGGCTGCGCTCCCCAATCATGGGTTCCCGGATCGTTTCACGCAAAGTCCGCAACGGTTCTTGCTTTGCGCCCTTCGCGCCCCTTTGCTGCTCTGTAGCAACGCGCCTTCGTGCCGGAGGCACAATTTCCGTGGTTGCTCCGCGACTGAAAAATGGTTTCTACAGGGCTACCCTTTGCGCGAGGTTTTGGAGTGCGGTCCCGATACATCGGGAGCGCAGTCCAAGACCCTGCCGCGCCAACCCGAGCCACGAGCCGATTTCGAGGCCACAGTTTTACTTGCCGACAAAAAAACTAGGCCACCTTGCGATGGCCTAGTTATAGTCGGCGGTTTAAGCCAGATTATTTCGGAAAGTTGAAATATTGAAGCGCAGTGGTGTTGGTGCTGTTCTGGAGCGCATCATGGAGGCCCTTGACGCTGACCGATTGGACGCTGCCATCCGCCAGCAAAATGTTGCCGGTTTTTTGGTGCTGTTCGTTGGCCGTCCAAGACCAGAAAGTGGCGCCGCCCCAAGGATTGTTAGCCGCCGTCCAAGTTTGAGCCGAGACAGCACTGGTTCCCGCCGCCGCGCCAAACATAAAGTTCGCCGCGCCGCTGGCAGTCGCGCCTGATGAACCGATGTTAGCATCACCGCTGATGATAAGTTGAGGATCGGATTCGCTGGCATTGCCGTTGATGAAGTAGCTACAGCCGCCAACGTTGGGCATCCCGGTCGGGGGATATGCGGCTGCGGACGCCACTCCGACAAAGGAGAAATTGAAATTAGTCGGCTGGCTGCGGATTGAATCAGAGGGGCAATAGGCCACTTTGGGGGTGGACAATTCATTGGACATGACCATGAAGGGCATGACCGGGTTCAAAGCTACGGCAGCGGTCGTGCTGTATTGAACATATTCTTGAGCACCGCCAGAAGCGCGGGCGAGGGCGGTAGGGTATTTGTCTTGATTGTCACCAGACCAAATTCGGAAGGCCAAGCCGACCTGTTTGACGTTGTTGACGCAGCTGATTTTCTGGGCTTTTTTCTTGGCAGCGGCGAGCGCGGGCAAGAGCATGGCCGCCAGAATCGCGATGATCGCGATCACGACGAGGAGTTCGATAAGCGTGAACGCTTTTTTCTGTGTGTTTTTCATAATGGTTTCGTTGTTTGTTGTTTTCGTCCGGGAGACAGGGGGCGGAATCTACCTAAACTTCGCCACGGGTCAATCGGATTTCTGAATTCCCTTTAGCAAAGCCAATGCCAGCGGTGGAATGTGGAGAAACACCCATTAAACCACACTTCACCTTTCCGACGATGCAGGCGATGCGTGAAAATTTCACGCATTATGCGTGAGGTTCACGCATTGGCGGGAAAGTTGTTGGCAGGAACTTTTAGACAGAATTACAGAATTATTCAGAATTAAAAATTTCCAGCACGAGTCGTTTTGCCGTCAGCCGTTTTTAGGCAGTGGGTCAATTTAGTGGGCGAGCGTCCTCGCCAGTTTTTTGAAACTGCCCCGCGACCGTTTTTTAATTTTGTTTAATTCTGTAATTCTGTAAAAAAACTTGAGCGCTGCCGTTGCCTGCGCCTTCGTGATTGATTTCCCGGCGCGATTCACAAAAACTGTCCGACCCTATGGCCGAACTTAAAGAAAATTTGCAGATGGAAAAAATCGTGTCGCTGTGCAAGCGGCGCGGGTTTGTGTTTCAGTCGTCCGAGATCTACGGCGGCATCAACGGCTTTTGGGATTACGGCCCGCTCGGCGCGGAACTGAAGCGCAACGTCAAGGAACTCTGGTGGCACGCCATGACCCGCCAGCGCGAAGACGTCGCCGGCCTCGAAGCGACCATCATCATGTCGCCGTTGATTTGGAAAGCGAGCGGCCATGTGGATACGTTCAGCGATCCGATGTGCGATTGCAAAAAATGTAAGAAGCGTTTCCGCGCCGACCAGCTTTGTGAAGATCAAGGTCTAGCGCTCATAAAGAATGCCGCTGGAAAATTCGAATTGCCCGTCGGCACGAAATGCACGAGCTGCGACTCCAAGGATTTGACCGAGCCGCGCCCGTTCAACCTGATGTTCAAAACTTACGTCGGGCCGGTTGAGAGCGAAGAAGGAATCGCCTATCTCCGCCCGGAAACTGCGCAGGCGATTTTCGCGCAGTTCAAAAATGTTTTGGACACGTCGCGGCAAAAAGTTCCATTCGGCATCGCGCAGGTTGGCAAGGCGTTTCGCAACGAGGTCACACCGCGCAATTTCACCTTCCGCTCGCGCGAGTTCGAGCAGATGGAACTGGAATTTTTCATCAAGCCAGACGAAGTCGTCGAGGCGATTCACGGCAGCGTCATCACCGTGCCGGAAATCGGTCATCCCGGCGAGCCGCAGCCGAATTGGGGCTGGCAGGCGTGGCATCAATACTGGGTCGAGGAGCGCGTGCGTTTTTACGAAGGCATCGGCCTCTCGCGGGAGACGCTTGGCTTTCATCGCCAGACGCCGGCGGAACTCGCGCATTACGCGCGTGCCTGCGTGGATATTTTGTTCAAGTTCCCGTTCAGCAAAAAGGACGAAGCGGGCAACGTGACCGGCGACGAACTGGAAGGCATCGCCGCGCGCAGCGATTTTGATTTGTCGCAGCACCAAAGATTTTCCACCAAACCAATGGGTGTGTTTGACGAGGAGTTGCGCGCCGCGTGGGCGAAGTTGCCGAAGGAAAAACAGGACGCGCTTTGGAAGCGTTATTACGATCACCGGAAAAATTATCTGACGAAATCCGCCAAGCCGGATGAAACGGCAGAGCAAATTTCCAAGCAGGCGGACGACGACGCGAACGGTCTGGCGCGCGGCCAATACATCCCGCATGTCATCGAGCCGAGCGCGGGCGTGGATCGTTTGATTCTCGCGCTCATCGCAAATGCGTATTCCGAAGTCACCACGGTGGATGCCAAGGGCAAAAGCGAAACTACGGACGGCTTGAAATTTCATCCGCGCGTAGCGCCGTTCAAGGCGGGAATTTTTCCGTTGCTCAAAAACAAACCCGAACTCGTCAAGAAGGCGCAGGAAGTCCGCGACCTGCTGCGTCCGTGGATGAATGTGTTTTACGACGAGAGCGGCAGCATCGGCAAACGTTACGCGCGCCAGGATGAAATCGGCACGCCGTTTTGTGTGACGATTGATTTTGACACGCTCGGCGAGAAGCCGGAGCTGCTCGACACCGTGACGCTGCGTTACCGCGACGACGGCAAGCAGGAGCGTCTGAAAATCTCCGAGCTGCGCGACTGGTTGCTGGCGAAAATTCGTTGAGCGATGGCCGAGAACGCGAAAACGCCGGTGGTGAAGAAGCGTGCGCCCACGCTTTATCTCATCATCGGCTTCAAGCTGTTGAAGGGCACGGTTGCGTTGCTGCTGGGGCTGAAAGTCCGCACGTTGAATGAAGATAATTTGCCGGAGCAATTTCAGAAGCTGCTGCACTTTCTGCACTTCGATCCGGAAAAGAAATTCTTCGTTGACCTCGCCGACCGCGTCGCCGAGATCACGCCCGCGAATCTGCAATGGGTCTTCGCCGGAACCATTATCTATGCTTGCTTCATGCTACTGCAAGCGGGCGGGCTGATCTTCCGCGTCGGCTGGATCGTGTGGCTCGTCATCGGTGAATCGGCGTTCTTCGTGCCGATTGAAGTTTTTGAACTTGTCCATCGTCCGTCGTGGTTGAAGCTGGGCATCCTCATCACCAACGTCCTCATCGTCTGGTATCTCTACGCCAACCGCGCGCGGCTCATCGTGCATCACCAGCATCATTAATTTATGAATTCCGCGCCCAGGAAATCCAACGCCAACGCCACGATTATCTCGCGCTGGAAATGACCAGCGTGCGAACATTCCGCCATTCGCCAATGAATTTGTTGCCATTATTTGCTTGCGGCGGCAGCGGGCATGGCTTAAAAAATCGCATCTTAAGAATTAGCCAGACGATCGCTTTAATGCACCACATCACAGTTCAGCCCCAAATGGAGAGGTTCGCTTGAGTCGCCCTTTCACCCCGCGCAGCAACAACAGCGCCGCCGCCTTCAACCGGGTCAACGGCAAAATCCGCGCCCGCGAAGTTCGCGTCATCGGCCCCGACGGCAATCAGATGGGCGTCATCCTGCTCACCGAGGCCTTGAACCTCGCGCGCCAGCACGGCGTGGATTTGGTGGAGATTTCGCCCAACGCCGTTCCGCCCGTCTGCCGCCTCGTGGATTTCGGCAAGTTCCGCTACGAACTCGCCAAGCGCGAAAAAGAATCCAAGAAGCATCAGCACGCCTCGACGGTCAAGGAAGTGCAGTTGAGTCCGCGCATTGACCCGCACGATCTCGGCATCAAGCTCCAGCACACGATTAATTTTCTGTGCGAAGACATGAAGGTGAAAGTCGCGCTGAAATTCCGTGGCCGCGAAATGGCGCACACCGAAGTCGGCTTCGAGGTCATCAAGAAATTCATCGCGGACATCGAGCCTTATGGCCATCCCGATTTCCAACCCAAGCTCATCGGCAAAGCCATCAACCTGATGATCAGCCCGCTCCCGCGCAACAAGCGCGCGAAGAATC
The DNA here is from genome assembly GCA_031411455.1 of Limisphaerales bacterium. Classification (GTDB taxonomy): domain Bacteria; phylum Verrucomicrobiota; class Verrucomicrobiia; order Limisphaerales; family UBA11358; genus UBA11358. The sequence continues at coordinate 10,777 of JANOBC010000206.1, read as the reverse complement.
CGCGCGGCGAAGAATCCGCGCCCGCCGCAGCGCCGGAAGGGAAAAAATCTCACGAACCGAAAGCGGAAAAACTCGCACCGAAGGCGAAAGTCGTCGTCGCCGAAGAACCGCAATCTGGCGGCTTGAACAATCCGTTTGCCGGTTTAGACATTCAGCCGGGAGCTTGAACGGATTTTTAACCGCTCATCGGCGCTAATCCTCGCTAATAAAAATGGTTGAAAAACGCCCGCGTCAAATTTCACCACCGCTCTCTTTGGGAAATTTTATTAGCGTGGATTAGCGGTTAAGTTTTTTGCAGTTCGTTTTGCTTCCACCCACTCACCAAATCTGGAAACCGGCAATCCGCGCAAATCGCGTTTGAGTGTTCACAAAAATCCCGGACGATCTGCATCAAACCTTGTTGCTGCGCCGCGCCTTTCAAAATCTTTACGCTCGTTGTTCCGAGCAGGCGTTGTCGCGCGAGCTTCAAGACGGAATTGTCCTCCGCCGCTGGCCACGCGAAAAATCGCCGCTCCACTTCGCGCAGGATTTTTTCATTGCCGCCTTCCTTCGCGCGAATCCACAGCCACGGCAGGACGACATTCACCGCCAAGTCTGTGACCCGCGCTTCGCCCAGCAACGGCTGCGGCTTTGTCATGCGGGCCGAATTGAACGTCCAGTGCCACGACCAAAAATCATCTCGTTCGACTTGGAAAATTTCGTGGAGCGAATCCAGCAACCTTCGGCCATCAATGGTAGGGCTGACCTGCGGGTCAGCCGGGCGGCGCAGCAGCGCCGCCCTACCATCAGAATTTTCTCCCGCAACCCAACCTTCTATTTTTGAGACCAGATTTTCCGCCGCCAGCCAGTGCGCCGCCAGCGCGAGCCGCCGCTGCGGATGATTCGCCGGGCGCAGGCCGTGAAATTTCCAGACCGAGCGCGGCAAGGTGCAGTCAGAAAATTCATCGCGATCGCGCCACCAGCAATCCCACGCGCGGCGCAAAAACGTATCGGAAGACTTTTGTGACCGCGTCAGTTCGGCGGGCAGCAACCCGCTCACGCCCAGCAAGCGCGCTTGGATTTCAAACGTAGAATCAGCCCGGCCAGACCAGCACGGTTTGGTTTCCGCCAGATTTACCATCGGCCAAATGTTGTGCTTGTAGCCGAGCGCGCGGAAAAGATTTTCCCAGAGTGCCGCTTCCCAGCCGGAATGTTTCGCGCGGGCGAGCATCGCCTTCGCCTTGTTTTCAAAACGCACTTTGGCGGCAGCATGTAGGAGTTCGGAAAGTTGCGGGGCAGAAATTTCGCGTAGCGGCGCGGAACATTTTCCGCGCAACGCTTCGGGCAGGCCGGATTCATTTTCCAATGCGAGCGCGAGTTCCGCGAGCGGCGCATCGAGCACATCTTTCAAAGCCAGCAATGGCAGCTGGTTTTGGGCTTTCGACTTCGGACTCTGGGTCTCATCCCAAACGACGTGCAGGATGACGCTTTTGAAATTTGGATTTACGTCGTGACCATGCGCGCGCCAACCGTTGACCTGCAAATCAATTTCCACATCGCCCGTCACCGGTTTTTCATTTTCAAACTGCAACACCGCCCCGCGAAAATCCGGCCCGCCCTCCGCGCTCGCGAAACCGGGATGCAGCACGCGCACGGGTTTGCCGTCGGTAGTTTTCAGTTGGTCGCGGAGCAGGCGCTGGTGCTGCCAGACGGCTTGCAACAATTTTTCCGGCGGGATGGAATTTTCCTCACGCAGCGCGCCGACCACGCGACAGCGTTCGCGCCAGATGGCGTAAAAGTTTTCCGCGCGGTTCATGGGCAGAGTTTTTTTCGCGGAGCCGGACAAGTCAAGGCGGCAGTGCGGCGGCGGCGCTGATTTTCAAACTGCGAAAACTCTGTGTGGTGGGTTGACTCGCGCTGCGAGCCAACCCGTCGCCGAGCGCAGCTTCAGGCGACGGAAGGGTTAGATGTGGCACTTAAGTTGTGACCACGTCTCCAGTGCCTGCTTTGCAGGCATAGTTTGTCGCCGTGCGACAAACTCCACCTTCGTCGGCTCGCTGTGGCCCGACGTTAAAAATAAACGCAACTCCTGTCGCGATTGCTTGTTGAACAGTTGCCGTCTGAAATTTTTGTTCGCGGTTGCCGGATTTTTTCAGCTACACTGCGGTTGGTTTTTCAACGGTTCGCATCGTGATGATTGAAGTTTCCAATTTGACCAAGCGCTACGCCGGTCGCACGGCGGTGGACGATATTTCGTTCACCGTGGCGCGGGGCGAGATCGTGGGCTTGCTCGGGCCGAATGGCGCGGGCAAAAGCACGACCATGCGTGTGCTGTCTGGCTTCATGCCCGCGACCAGCGGCACGGTGCGCGTGTCCGGTTTGGATGTTTTTCACGATTCCGACGAGGTTCGTAAACGCATCGGCTACATGCCGGAAAATAATCCGCTCTATCCTGAAATGCGCATCGCGGAGTATTTAAAATTTCGGGCGCGGCTCAAAGGCCTTGGCTGGTTAAAATCCCGCGAGCGCGTGAAAAAAGTCATGGATCAATGCGGCTTGAAGGATGCCGGACGCCGCGTCATTGGGCAGCTTTCCAAGGGCTACAAGCAACGCGTCGGCCTCGCGGACGCGCTGGTGCATGAGCCGGAATTAATCATTCTCGACGAGCCGACCATCGGCCTTGACCCGCACCAGATTCGTTCCGTTCGCGCTTTAATAAAAAGTCTCGCGGGCAAACACACGGTTTTGATTTCCACGCACATCTTGCCGGAAGTAGAAATGATGTGCAGTCGTGTGCTCATCATGGTGGGCGGACGCGTGCTGGCTTCGGACACACCGGAAAATTTGCAACGCCGCATGGCCGGCGGTAGCCAGGTCATCGCGGAGATCGCCGCGCCGCAGGAAGCGTTGCGCGCCGCGTTTGAAAATCTGGTTGAGGTGGAGCATTTCGATGTCACCGCGCGGGACGGAGAATTTTTCCGCTGCGCGCTGACGCCGCTGGATGGCAAAGATATTCGCCCCGCCATCTTCGCGCTCGCGCAGGCGAACGGCTGGAAGCTGCGCGAACTCACGCGCAGCCAGCACTCGCTCGAAGACATTTACGTCCAGATCACGAGGCCGACGGCGGAGGTGGTGGAATGAACATCTTCATGGCTTTGCTGCGGCGCGAACTCGGCACGTTTTTCTTTTCGCTGACCGGCTACGTCATCATCGCGGCGGTGGCGTTGCTGACTGGCTTGAGCTTCGTGGTGCTGATGCTCACGCTCGGCAACGACCCCATCACCGTGCCGGTGACGCAGGCGTTTTATCAGACGTTTTTTTTCTGGCTCATCCTGCTGCTACTCTCGCCGGTAATCACGATGCGCCTGTTCGCGTTGGAAAAAGCGACGGGAACTTTTGAAACGCTCATGACCGCGCCAGTCGGTGACGTCCAAGTGGTCGCGGCGAAATTTTTTGCAGCGCTCATCTTTTATCTCGTCACCTGGCTGCCGCTACTGGCCTGCCTCGCAATTGTGCGGCATTTCACGCAGCAGACTGCCGCGCTGGATTGGCATACGCTGGGCGCGACGTATCTCGGCATTTTTCTCGTCGGCTGTCTCTTCTTGTCGCTCGGCTGTTTCGCATCGGCACTCTCGCGCAGCCAGATGGCGGCAGCGATGATCAGCTTCGTGCTGGGAACGGCGCTGTTCGCGCTGGGTTTCGTGGCCAAGGCGCTGCCGTTCACCACGGACAACCAATCGCGCATCGTTTCTTATTTCGACCTGTTCAACCACATGGACAACTTCGCGCGCGGCGTGGTGGACTCGCGCGCAGTAATTTTTTACGTCAGCGCCACGTTGGTATTTTTGTTCCTGACTCTGCGCGTAGTGGAAAGCCGTCGCTGGAAATAAATGAGCGAAGAAAAAAAATCCCGTCCCAGTTTTTCGCCGTCAAGCCGCTGGAAAATCGGCTTCGATGTCGCGTTCCGCACCGTGCTGGTGGTGGCGGTGGCGGTGATGGCAAACTGGCTCGGCGCAAAATTCTACCATCGCGCCTACTGGAGCGAGCAGACGCGCGTGGCGCTCTCCTCGCGCACGCTTACGCTGCTGCATTCGCTCACGAACCGCGTGGAGGTGACGCTTTACTACGACACGCACGATCCCAAAAACTTTTTCCCCGACATCGTGGAGCTGCTAAACGCCTACCGCGACGCGAACAAAAATATTTCCATCCGCACCGTGGACTACACGCGCGACCCGGCGGAGGCGCTGAAGGTAAAAGAGAAATACAATCTGCCCGCGTCCATTGCCGCCCCGAACGCGCCGCCGGCGAAAGATTTGATCGTCTTCGCGTGCGGCGACCGGCATGACTTCGTGCCGGGCGCGGCCATCATTAATTTTCAAACCGTGCAGATGCCGCCCGACGACCCGAACTTTGACCCCAATGAAAAACGGATGCAGCTTTTGAAAAAGCCGGTGACGTTCAATGGCGAAATGCTGTTCACCGCCAAACTGTTTTCCCTCGCGCACAGCCAGCCCTTGCAGGCGTATTTTCTACAAGGCCACGGCGAACCTTCGCTGCTCGACGAAGACAAGAACGGCTATCAGAAATTCGCGCTCGCGCTCGCGCAGAACGACGTCATGGTGAAAAACCTGGAGCTGACCGGCCTCGCCGATGTGCCGGACGATTGCAGCCTGCTCGTCATCGCCGGGCCGGTGCGGACGTTTCTGCTGGAGGATTTGGACAAGCTGGATCGCTACCTCGCGGCGGGGGGGAAATTATTTATGCTCTTCAACTTCAATTCCCGGCAGCAGCCGACTGGTTTGGAATCTGTCCTGAAACGCTGGGGCATCAGCGTCGTGGGCGACTACGTCATTGACCGCCGCGAATCAGGTGACGATCGCTGGCTCATCGTTCGCAACTTCAATCCGAAAACCTTCGTTGGCCCGCTGGCGCAACTCGCGCTGCAAATGTTGCTGCCCCGTCCGCTGATTGCCGCGCCCGCCGCCAGCCAATCCGTCAACGCGCCGCAAGTGGATGCGCTTGTGACCTCGGACGAAGCCTCGGTGCTGGCCGCCGACCGCACCGCCGCCCACCGCAGCTATCCACTCATCGCTTCCATCGAACAAAAACCCGTGGCGGGCGTCACCACGCCGCGCGGCATCACCCGCATCGTCGTCGCGGGCGACTCTTATTTTTTGAACAACGAAATGATTGAAGCCGCCGCCAATCGCGACTTCCTCAATTACGCCGCGAACTGGCTGTGCAGCCGCGACCAAAACCTCGCCGGCATCGGCCCGCGCCCCGTCACGCAATTTCGCCTCACGCTTTCCCACCACGACGAGAAGCAACTTCGCTGGCTGCTGCTCGGCGCGCTGCCCGGCGGCGTGCTGGTCATCGGCTGGCTCGTCTGGCTCGTGCGGCGCAAATAAAATGAAAACCAACACCACCCCCATCTGGTTCGTGCTGGCCGTCGTGCTTGCGGCGGGGGTCTGGTTTGCGGAAAAACATTTCTCGTCCGCCGCGCCCAAAATGGAAATTCTCCTCGCCGGCCTGCACGCCGCCGAGGTGACCGCGCTGGAAATTATTCCCGCCGGTGAACGCAAGATCAGCCTCGTCCGCACCAACCAAACCTGGGTGATGACTGAACCGTTTAATTTTCCCGCGCAGACCGTGCCCGTCGAAGCGCTGCTCGCCGGACTGAAAAAACTTTCCCCCGCGTTGCGCCTCACTGCCGCTGACCTGAAGTCACGCCCGAACGTGGACGCGGAATTTGGTTTTGAAAATCCGCAATTCACGCTCGATGTCACAGCGGGCGAACAAAACTGGCACCTCCGCATTGGCAAAAAAACTGCGCCCGGCGATGCCGTGTATGTGCGCCTCGTCGGCGGTGCGGGCGCGTTCGTCACGGACGTGAACTGGCTGCCGCTGCTCCCCCGCAACGCCGCCGCGTGGCGCGACACCAGCCTCATCGCCGCGACCAGCGCGGTGGATTGGATCGTCATCACCAACGGCGCGAAAGTCATCGAGCTGCGCGCCAACCCAACGAATCATCTCTGGCGCATCACTCGCGGGCTGCCCACCAGCGCGCGCGCCGACGGCACGGTCATTGCCACCGCGTTGCAGCAACTGCGTTCCGCGCGCGTCACCAAGTTTGTCTCCGATGATCTGAAGGCCGACCTTTCCGCCGTCGGCTTGCAGCCCGCCGAACTCGACGTGTGGCTCGGTCACGGCACAAATTATTTGGACGCCATCCATCTCGGCAAAGAATCCACGGAAAATCCCGGCCAGATTTTTGCGCGGCGTGAAGGATGGAATTCCGTCGTGACCGTGGCGAAGGAATCTTTGCTGCCGTGGCGCGGCGGCGTGAATGATTTTCGCGACGCGCATCTGATGGAAGTCGGCAGCGGAATCACCGCCATCGAAGTGCGCGGTGAAAATAGTTTCACCCTCACGCCCCGAGGCACGAACGGCTGGCAGGTCGTCGGCGAAAAATTTCCCGTGGATGCCCGGAGCGTGTCGGATTTTCTGAACCTGCTGCGCAACCTGCAAGTTTCGGAATATGTGAAGGACGTGGTCACCGGCACCGACTTGCAAAACTTCGGCCTCGCCACGAACACGCGCGGCATCACTCTGCGCTACGCAAACGGCACGACGAATTCGTTCCAGCTTGGCCTGGCCGACACGAATAAAGTTTTTGTGAAGCGGGGCGACGAAGATTTTGTGTATGCCATCGCTCCCGATTATGCGGACGCGTTGCCGCAGTTCGGCTGGAAATTTCGTGAGCATCAGTTATGGAATTTTAACGTGACCAACGTTGCCGCCATCACCCTGCACCAAGACGGCAAGACGCGCACCGTCCTCCGCAACGCCAACCACTGGGCGCTCGCGCCCGGCTCGCAAGGCATCGTGGACAATACCGGCCTAGAAGAAACCGCCAAGCTGCTCGGCAACGTGGGCGCGGCGATGTGGGTCACCAACAATGCCGTTACGCCGGAAATTTTTGGCTTCAATACGAATGCCTTGCAGGTAAATTTTGAAATGAAGACCGGCGAGACCAACACCATTGATTTCGGTGCAGAACTTCAGACCCAATCCGGGCTGACCGCGTTCGCCGCCGTCACGCTGGACGGCGAACGCTGGGCGTTTATTTTCCCGCCGGTGCTTTATCAACTCGTCCCGGCGTATCTGACGGTTTCAACCGGCCTCCACTGACCAACGCGCCTGCCGGTGGCGTGAAGGAAGCTGGGTTTGTTCTTGTTCAGGATTAAAACTTCATTTTCTTTTTTGGAAATAAACCTTGGCAAGATTCTGGCAAGCGCGTAGAAACAAACGCGTCGAATGAAATAAAACTAAAATCATAAAATAAATTTGCGGCTTCGGCTGCTGTCCATCTCGAAACTGGTAATTTCAAATGCAAGGACACTGCTTGAAGCACGCCCACCACTGGGCGTGCCGAAAGCGTTCCTTGCAAGGCATACCAGTGCCTGAGGTGGGGCGTGAGTAATCACGCCCTCTTTGTTGAGGGAGTAAGTGGCGTCGCTGGGAAAATCAAAATCATGAAGGCGACCATTCAAATCCTCTCAACCGTTCTGGCGTTTTTTCTTTCCCTCACTCCGCTCTCTGCCCAACGGAATGTTTCAATAGCGAAGATGGACGCGCTGGATCGGGCGGCGGACTTGGCGGTGATGTTGGAAGCATTGGCGACGGTGGAGCCGGTCAAGTTTGATACGTTGCCGAAGAACCGGCGCGGGCAGGTGATCGTGATGGGTGGTTTCGTCTCCATGCAGCATCCCGAGTGGCCGCCGTTGCCGGGAAACTTTTACAACCTCGATGTCTGGCCGCTGGGCGAAGGACATTTCGTTTTGGATGACCGTCAGGTGGATTACGCCGCGCTGGAGCGGGAAGCCCGGTTGGCGGAGGCCGCCGACTTGGAAGCCGCCCCGCAGTTGCGGATGATGAGCAGCAGTCTGAACAGTTATGCCTACGGCAATCCGGTTTATCTGACGAACTTGGTGGTGACGGCGGGGTTGACGGCCGCGTTTGACATCGCAGGCGGGACGAACAATGTGCCTTACGACATTCAGATGACGACGAACTTGTTGAGTGCGTGGAACTGGCTGGGCATCGGCTACACCTCGAACCGTTACACGTTCACGAGCCAGCCAAGTGATATAGCATTTTACCGGCTGGCCAAGCCGAGCCAGACGATGATTGCAGGCTTTGGCGATGACAGCGCGGCTCAATGTGCTGTGCCAAACGGACTGACGAACATTTTGCAGGTAGCCGCTGGCGGCGCGCACACGTTGGCGTTGAAGAGTGACGGCAAAGTTTTGGCGTGGGGTTGGAATGGCTACGGCCAAACCACCGTGCCGTCAGGACTTTCCAACGTCACGATGATTGCCGCTGGTTACTATCACAGCGTCGCGCTCTTGACGAATGGCAGTGTGGTCGCGTGGGGTTTGAACCTTCCTTTCATTGGTTATGCGTTGACGCAAGTGCCGCCGAGCTTGACCAATGCCATCGTCATTGCTGCCCTAGCTACGCATACGTTGGCGTTGCGTCAGGATGGAACCGTGGTGGTTTGGGGTTATGATGGCGGGTCAGGCGTGACGAATGTTCCGGTCGGACTTTCCAACGTGGTAGCGATTGCGGCTGGAGCCAACCATAATCTCGCCGTCTCGAATGGCCTCGTGATTGCGTGGGGCGCGAATAATTACGGCCAGTGCAATGTGCCTACTGGCTTGAGCAACGTGGTGGACGTGGCGGCGGGCGCGTATCACAGCCTCGCCTTGAAACAGGATGGAACCGTCGTGGCGTGGGGTGGCAACGCGGCGGGTGAAACAAATATTCCCGCTGGCCTGTCCAACGTCGTGGCCATCGCGGCGGGCGGTGATACTAGTTATTCGATTTACACTGCTTACAGTCTGGCCTTGAAAAAGGATGGCACGGTAGTGACGTGGGGCGACAACGAGGCAACCGATCCCGTCGGCGGATTGAACAACGTGATTGGGATTTCAGCGGGAGCAGATCACGCCTTGGCGATTCGCACCGGCCCGGCCACGCCGGTCATCACGCTCGAACCATTTGACCAATTTCAAGTGGCTGGGAGCAACGTCACGTTCACCGCGCGGGGAGCGGGACTTTACGGCGTGACGTATCAGTGGCAGACTAACACCGTGAACCTGCCGGGAGCCACCAACGCCGCGTTGACCGTGACCAACGTGCAAGCCCCGCAAGTCGCCGCCAGCTACCGCGTCATGGTCGCCAACGAAGTCGGGAGCCTCGCCAGTTCCAATGCGAACCTGCACTTCGTCACCCCGCCGGAAATCATTTCGTTCACCCTGCCCACGAATCCAATCGTCGCCTACCAAAGTAATTTGACACTCAATGTTGTGGCGACGGCACCGGGAATGTTCAACGGCTTTCCACTTTCGTATCAATGGCTGTTCAACGGGAGCAACCTCGCAGGTGCGACCGGCAGCAGCTACATCATCCACGGCAATGCCAGCGCGTTTGGAACTTATTTCGTCCGGGTGAGCAACGCGGCGGGCAGCACGAATGCCGCGTGGTATGCGCTGGTGTTGAACACCAACGGCCTGCTCGTCACGCAACACCCGACGAACCGCTACCAGATTGCAGGCGGCAGCCTGAATTTTACCGCTGAGGGCGTTGGCTTGAACCTCATCAGCTACCAATGGCAGTTCAACGGCACGAATCTGGCCGGAGCGACTAACTCCGTGCTGACGCTGACCAATGTGCAAAGCATAGACGCGGGCAATTACCGCGCCGTCATCAGCGACGGCGTGAGCAGCCTCGCCAGTTCCAACGCCACCTTTACCCTCGTCACAAAACCCGTCATCACCACGCAATCTGCGCCGACGAACCAAGTAAAGATTTATGGCAACTATGTGGCATTGAACGGCGCGGCGACCGCCCCCGGCCTGACGAACGGTTTTCCGCTGACTTATCGCTGGAAACTCAACGGCACAAACCTCGCGGGCGCGACCACTACGAACTACAGTTTCATCGTCAGCGACACGAACGGCGGCACTTACTCGCTGGTCGTCACCAATGCGGCGGGCAGCACCAACATTTCATGGCAAGTGACCATCACCAACGCCATCAACGTCACGAACGACCTGCTCCTCATCTACAACACTAACTCGCAGGACAGCACCACTTGCTTGAATTACTACCTCGCCCATCGTCCGAACGTCGGCGGCGCAAATGTGCTGGGGATTGGCTACACGAATCCGGCCTCGCCAAATTATTTTGAAACGGTTACGCCGAGCAATTTGACCAGCCAGATTTTCAATCCCATTCTGAACTGGCTCACGAACAATCCAACCAAACGTCCGCAGTATGTGATTCTCTTCATGGACTTGCCCAGCAGGGTGAACAGTTCAAGCACTTTTGGATCAAATGACGTTGTCTATCCGAGTGTTTGCATTCAAATGCAATCGCTCGCCTCAAATTGGCAGCCTTACATCACGCACCTCAACATGGGCATGACCAACACGGTGAACCGCACCAATGACTTCATCGCCTACATCAACAAACTGGTGAGCATCGGCGTTGCTGTTTCGAGCAACAGCCCGGTTTTGAGTGCAAGCATTGGAGGCTATGCGAACACAAACTTTGTGCTGGATGGGGTAAGGAATGCGATTATAGGCAATGGGTCTTTCCTAGTTGAGCGGGTGGGAACCTGCTGAAACACTAGGACTGACAATGCGAAACAAGTATTTGCGCCGTGCGCGCGTTTTGGAGCGGGATTTTCGGGCGGTGCTGCGGTGTTTTGCGCATGACTTGCCGGCGC